>CAXNIJ010000001.1:0-157570 GCA_964202455.1 Candidatus Pacearchaeota archaeon
TAGTTATATTAATCAATGCGGTACTATTTGAAATATAAATTGTAATATTTGCAAAATGCATATCGCTAGAAGTTACATTTACAACTACATTTGTTCTCATAACAACGCTATTATTAACTTCCGTCTGGCTTCCAAATAAAATTCCAGGATTAATTGTATCAATAGTTGCAGTCCTTATTGCAGTAGTCGCCTTCTGATTTGCATAATCTGTAACTGTCACATTGAAAGTATAAACTTCATCTGCTAGACCGGTAAAGTTAATTGCTCTTTGTCCAGTACTATTCGTAGTACTATTCCATAGTCCTGTGCTATTGTAAATTACAAAAGTAATATTCGCTTCATTCGCTTCCGTCACAGATACATTCACAAATATCCAGTTGCGAGTTAAATTAACTCCATCATTCTCTGTCTGCACACCATAACTTATAACTGGAGTAGTAGTATCAACGCGCACAGTTCTACTCGCTAAGCTCAAATTTCTATTCCCTGCAGAATCATTCACAGTTACATTGAAAGTATAGATTCCATCTGCAAGATTAGTGAAGTTCACAAATAAGCTATTATTGATAACGCTAACATTGCTTTGTACAACTCCACCTGTTGAATTGTGCAAACTAATATTTGTATTATTCATATTAACTTCAATCATTGAAATATTCACAATAATAAAGTTGCGAGTCAAATTCACTCCATCACTTTCAGTGACTGTTCCATAAGATGGAACTGGAACAGTTGTATCTATTGTTACTGTTCTTGTAATACTAGAATTTCTCTGATTAGCAAAGTCAACTGCAGTTGCATTAAAGTAATACGATCCATCTGCAAGGTTTGTAATGTTAACATAATTTGGAGTAATTGTACTAGTTGTCTGATTATACAAAGAGCTAGCATTCAATAAATAAATAGTAATATTTGCCAAATTGCCCTCTGTAGATGTAACATTAATAATTGTAAAGTTTCTATTCAAATATGTTCCATTGGAATCTGTTCTAGTTCCAAAAGTAGGCACCTCGGGAACAACAGTGTCTACTCGTACAGTTCTTGATTGCGTATTATTCACATTTCCAGAATAATCTTTCACAGTCGCATTGAAAGTATACAATCCATCATTCAAATTTGTGAAATTAAGATAACTTGGAGAGACAGTCATAACTGTCTGATTAGCAATTCCACTACTGTTTATCAAATAAATAGTAATATTTGTCATTCCACTTCCCCCATCCCATCCAGTCACATTTACAATTATCCAATTTCTAGTTAAATTCACTCCATCGCTTTCCGTATTTACTCCAATTGATGCATTTGGAACAATTGTATCGATAGTAATTGTTCTAGTTGCAGTCACATTACTATTATCTGCAACATCTCGCACAGTAACATTATATCTATAAACGCCATCCGGTAAATTAGTAAAGTTAATTGTACGTAGAGGAGTAGTATAAAGTGAACTATTCCATAATCCTGTGCTATTAGAAATACTATATGTGATATTAGATTCACTTCCCTCTGTCACGCTAACATTAATGTAAGTCCAATTACGAGAAACATTAGCTCCATCACTCATAGTTCCAACCCCATAATCAATTAATGGTACAGAACGATCGATAATGATTGTTCTAGTTACAGTACTATTAACATTCCCGGCGCTATCATTTGTAGTTGCATTAAAGAAGTAAGTCCCATCATCAAGATTTGTGAAATTAACAAAGAAACTAGCATTGCCAATCGTCAAATTGCTTCTAATTACATTTCCAGATGCATTAAGTAAACTAACATTTGTCGTATTAACATTCGCCTCAATAACAGAAACATTGACAAGTACAAATCCTCTTCCAATAATACTTCCATTCGTATCCGTTTGCGTTCCATAACTTGGAACTGGAACAATTGTATCAATTGTTACCGTTCTAGTCAAGGTATTATTAATCGATCCACCAGTATCTTTCGCACTAGAATTAAAGTAATACACTCCGTCACGTAAATTAGTAATATTCACATAATTTGGAGTAGTTGTAATTGTTGTCTGATTATACAAAGAGCTAGTATTCAATAAATAAATAGTTATATTTGCTAAACTAGCATCTGTTGCAGTTACATTAATAATTGTAAAGTTTCTATTCAAATACGACCCATTAGCATCTGTACCAAATCCATAATCTGATAGTGGTCCAATAGTATCAACTGTAACTGTTCTTAAAGCACTAGTATTACTATTTCCAGCAGTATCGTTCACAGTCGCATTAAAGAAATAAGTTCCATCTGATAGACCTGTGAAATTAACAAATAAAGTCAAATTTGTCATTCTAGATACAATAGATGCATTCAAACTAGAATTAATAAGTGAACTACTTGAATTAAACAATCTAACTAGAATTGAACTAATATTGATTGCATCATTTGCTGTAATATTCACAATTATAAATTCTCTTCCAACAAGACTCCCATTTGTATCGCTCGCGTTTCCAATTGTAATAACTGGAATAGTATTATCAACTAATACTGTTCGCGTTTGTGTAGAATTCCGGTTATTACTTGTGTCAACCACTGTAGCATTAAAGTAATAATATCCATCACGTAAGTTTGTAATATTTAGGTACAAAGGTACAGTGTTATTGCTTGTACTAATGTTCAAACTAGTTCCATTCCAGAGATATATGTTAACACTCGAAAGCGCAATACCTACATCAGAAGTTATATTGATAACTGTCGTGTTTCTTCCCACCGCACTTCCATTCGCCTCAGTTCCAAAGCCGAAATCAACAGTTAATGAGCTAGTAAATGAGCCAATACTATAATTACTCCATCCAGTTACATTAAATGCTACGGTTCCAGCAGTTAATGCCGTAAAGTTTTTGCAGATAGAATCCGGACAAACTAAACCATCTCTCAATATAACATTCATTCCAGTTGAAGGTAAGCCCAGCAAAGTTATATTCGCAGACTTATTTAGTCCAGAATTACTAGAATTAACATACACACTATTATTCAAAATTCTTAAATCGCGTGTCAAATTAGTTCCGCTTCCAGTTGGAACAGCAGTAAACTCTATTTGTCCAGCACTACTATTTACAAATATCATTCTTGCACTAGATAAGGTGTAATTCCATATAATCTGATCAATCAGATAAGTATTATCGGCTGCAGCGCCAAATCGTAAGTCATATCCAGAAACATTAAACATGCTGTTATTCGTAATATTATTAAAGTTTGTAGTCGTACTTTCTAAATAAATTCCATGCCCTTGTGAACCTGTAATATTATTATTCGCAATTAAATTAAAGTCAGAATCTGACGTCACGTAAATAGCAGATTCTGTGCTCAAATTATTCCATAAAGTGTTATTAATTATATTATTCTTTCCAGATACACTAAGCGTAATACTGCTCGCCCTCTGAGTATAAACAAGATTATTAGTCACATTAGTATTGGCAATAGAAGAAAGATAAATTCCATATGAACTAGTTCCAGTTGTATTAACAAGATTCCCATATATCGAATGATTCCCGTTATTAGCTCCACTAGCGGAATAAATTCCATATGAACTACTTCCACTAGTATTAATTATATTTCCAATGAAACTGCTGTTTCCAATTGTATCGAAATAAATTCCAGATGAACTAGCTTGAGGAGTTATAATTCTATTTCCACTTACATTATTGCTACTTCCAATTGATATATAAATCCCATGACCACTACTAGAATTTAGAGTTACATTGTTTGAAAATACTGTAGAATTCCAAATATTACTTAGATATATTCCGTAGCAACTTGAGCTACTGCAAGAAGTATTAACTACGTTCTCGGAAATTGTAGCATTCCAAACGCCTGTAAGAATATATATTCCGTTGTTTGAGCTACTAATAGAAGAAAGATTAATTATATTTCCTTTCACAATAGTATTATTCATGCTTCCAGATAGATAAATTCCATGATTACTACTTGATGAAGTTATCATAAGAATTCTATTATTCACAATACTATTGTTATTCGAGCCAGAAGTATCAAAGTAAACTCCATAAGTGGAACCTCCGGTAGTAATTGTAATATTATTATCAGTAATTGTATTATTTGGCGATACTCCTGCAAGATAAATGCCATATCCATAATTAGTACTATTTGTTCTAATTCTATTTCCACTTATATTACTATTACTAATACGGGTTCCATAAATTCCATATCCATAGTATGAAGTTCCAAATGGTCCAGAAGTATTTATCGCGTTTCCTTGCATTTGTACGTTTGAACTATCAATTAAGTAAATCGCTGCAGATTGACTTCCAGAATTAGTTGTTGTGTGTTCTATTTGATTTCCAGATAAAATAGAATTATTCGAGCTTCCAGTTAAATAAATTGAATAAAGTGCATTTCCGCTTGTATTAATACTATTTCCACTTATATTTGCATTAACGCTAGAAGCAACAAAATAAATACCGTAACTACTTGTTCCATTTGTCCAAATCTGATTATTAGATACGTTTGCATTGAAAGAGCTTGCACCAAAATTAACTCCATAGCCGTTAGTATTTGAAGTATTAATTCTATTTCTTAAAACGGTAGAATAATTTGCGCTTGTTACAAAATAAATTGCATATCCACTACTTCC
The DNA here is from genome assembly GCA_964202455.1 of Candidatus Pacearchaeota archaeon. Lineage (GTDB taxonomy): Archaea > Nanobdellota > Nanobdellia > Pacearchaeales > GW2011-AR1 > VGKP01. The sequence goes on from CAXNIJ010000001.1 coordinate 4,604, forward strand.
CGTTGTATTAATAGTATTATCAATCAAAGTATTATTATTAATAGTCCCTTCTGAAAGATAAATTCCATGAGCATTAGAACCATTAGTAAAGATGGTGTTTGCAATAAGAGAATTATTACTGGAGTGGTACGTTACATTGATTCCATACGCACTATTGGCAGTCGTGTTGATTTTATTATTACTAATATTATTATGATTGCTAAACGCCATTCCAATGCCCCTAAAGCTTCCCCACAAGCTGGAATTATAAATGACTGAATTATTTGATCCATACAGATACACTCCCGTCCCAAGAGACGAGTTTGTAGAAATATTTACATTCTTAACAATTGCACCATTAGCAATCACTCGAATACCCGTACCATTAAAGGCCATACTTGAAATGCTATACCCATTTCCATTAAAAGTAACATTTTCTGCTACAATTTCAAGACAAGATGCACCAGTCAGAGGAATGATATTTGCGGTCTGTATATAGGCTGTGTTCGCAGTTCCCAGGGAAGTACAAGAATTAATTGTAGTCGGAGTATTTGCAGAAATTCCAATAGTGTAATTACTCCATCCAGTTACATTAAACTTGACAGTTCCTGCTGTTAAAGCTGTAAAGTTAGTACATATCTCTGAAGAGCAAACATATCCATCTCGAAGTATTGCAGTTAAATTCGTTGTAGAAATGCCTATAAGTGTAATATTTGCAGGCTTATTTAATCCTGAATTACTAGAATTAACGAACACGCTATTATTCAAAATTCTCAAATCTCGTGTAAAATTCGTTCCGCTTCCCGTTGGAACAGTGATAAATTCTATTTGTCCAGCACTGCTATTCACAAAAATAACTCTCGCGCTATTGAAAGTGTAATTCCATATAATCTGATCAATCAGATAAGTATTATCGGCTGCAGCACCAAATCGCAAGTCATATCCGGAAACATTGAAGAAACTATTATTAGTAATATTATTGAAATTCGAAGAACTAGAATCTAAATAAATTCCATGCCCTTGTGAACCTGTAATATTATTGCCAGCAATAACGTTCAAATCAGAATCTCCCGTTATGTATATCGCATTCTCTGTGCTGAGATTATTCCAGAGAGTATTATTGATGAGATCATTCTTTCCGGAAGTAGTAAGAACGATACTGCTCGCTCTCTGGGTATAAACAAGATTGTTCGTTACATTAGTATTCCCCGTAGAAGAAAGGTAAATTCCATATGCGCTCGTTCCAGAGGTATTTACAAGATTTCCATAGATCGAATGATTTCCATTATTAGCCCCACTGGCAGAATAAATGCCATATGAACTGCTACCAGTCGTGTTAATAACATTTCCAATGAAACTACTATTGCCCATCGTATCAAATTGAAGTCCAGACGAACTAGTTTGATGCGTTATGATACGGTTATTACTCACATTATTACTGCTTCCAATTCCTAAATAAATTCCGAGTGCGCTGCTCGAATTCGTCATAACATTGTTCGCAAAAATAGTGGAATTCCAAATATTACTCAAATAGATTCCATGGCAGCTTGAACTGCTACAAGTAGTATTGACAACATTTTCACTGATGGTCGCATTCCAAACACCTGTGGCAAGATAGATTCCGAAAGTACTTTGTGTAGATGATACGTTGACCGTATTTCCTTTGATAATAGTGTTATTAGTACCGGAAAGAACGATGCCATAAGTTGCAGATCCTGCAGCAGCGATAAAAATACGATTGTTTACGATACTGTTATTCTGGGAGCCTGAAGAATCGAAATAAATGCCATTTCCGTAATATAATTCATCTATAGAAATATTATTATTTGTAATAGAATTATTGGGTGAAATTCCTGAAATAACAATGCCATGTGGATAATACGAAGCATTTGTTCTAATTCTATTTCCGCTGATATTACTATTCGTAATGCGTGTCCCATAAATGCCATATCCATAGTAAGTATCTCCTGAGGAAGGTTTGCTTGACGAATTGATCGCGTTTCCTTGGATCTGAACATTTGAACTATCTATGAAGTAAATGCCTGAACTCTGTGAACTCCCGCCAAATCTCAAGTTAATATGATTGCCAGAGATCATAGAATTATTAGAGCTTCCTGCAAGATAGATACTTTGGATTCCTTCTCCACTAGTATTGATACTATTGCCGCTGATATTTGCGTTAACGCTTGAACTAGCAAAATAAATACCATAACTATTAGAATTATTAGTCCAAATCTGATTATTAGATACATTTGCATTGAAAGAATGAGTTGCAAAATTAATCCCGTATGAATTCGTGTTGGAGGTATTAATTCTATTGCTCATAACAGTGGAATAATTAGAACTCGAGACGAAATAAATGGCATATCCACTGCTTCCTGTCGTGTTGATCGTATTATCGCGGATCGTATTATTGTTAATCACGCCCCCTTCAAGATAGATTGCATGTGCGCTGCTTCCCTTAGTAAATATGCTATTTCCAATAAGTGAATTATTGCTCGAATTATATGTTACATTGATTCCATACGCGCTACTTGCCGTTGTGTTAACGTTGTTATTACTAATATTGTTATGGTTGCTAAACGCCATCCCGATACCTCTAAAACTTCCCCATAAAGTATTATTGAATACAACGCTCAAATTGCCTCTTATAGAAATACCTGCTCCCGTTGTAGGATTCGTGGTGATATTAGCATTCTTAACAATTGCCCCATTGGCTGTAATAGAAACTCCTGTACCAGAATAAGTCATATTGGCAATACTATATCCGTTTCCATTAAATGTAACATTCTCTGCTGTAATTTCAATACATGCTCCAGAAGTAGATGGAATAATATTCTGATTCTGAGTGTATATTGTGCTTGCATTAGCTAAAACTCCACAATCAGTAATACTTGTTGAAGAATTTTCACTTGATCCTATACTATAATTACTCCAAGATGTCACATTAAACCTAACCGTGCCGGCAGTTAAAGCGGTAAAATTATAGCAACGGTCGCTAGGGCAAATCAATCCATCACGTAAAACACTATTCACGTTTATCGTAGAAATGCCTATAAGTGTAATATTTGCAGGCTTGTTGAATCCTGAATTACTTGAATTAACATATACACTGTTATTAGAAATCTTTAAATCGCGTGTCAAATTCGTCCCACTCCCAGTGGGAACAGTTATAAATTCTATTTGTCCAGCACTACTATTAACGAATAAAATTCTGCTTCCAGAAGCGCCAAAAGAATAATTCCATATTGTTTGGTCAATCAAATAATTATTATCTATAGTGGCAGCGGCAAAGTTGACATCAAATACCGAAATATTAAACATACTATTATTGGTGATATTATTATAATTAGATGAAGAACTATCGAATTTAATTCCATCTCCTCCAGAACGAGTGATGTTGTTATTCACAATTAAATTAAAGTCAGAATCTGCCGTCACGTAAATAGCAGATTCTGTGCTCAAATTATTCCATAAAGTGTTATTAATTATATTATTCTTTCCAGATACACTAAGCGTAATACTGCTCGCCCTCTGAGTATAAACCAGATTATTAGTCACATTTGTATTAGCCGAGGATGAGAGAAAAATTCCATATGAGCTAGTTCCAGTAGTATTGATAAGATTCCCATATATCGAATGATTCCCGTTATTAGCTCCGCTAACAGAATAAATTCCATATGAACTACTTCCACTAGTATTAATTATATTTCCAATGAAACTGCTATTTCCAATCGTATCATAATAAATTCCACTCGCGCTCGTCTGATGAGTTACAATTCTGTTATTGCTTAAATTATTGCTACTTCCAATAGTGAGATATATTCCATAAGCAGAGCTTCCATTAGTAGTAATATTATTTCCAAATATAGTAGAATTCCATATATTGCTAAGATAAATTCCATGTGAATTGCTCGCGTTAGTGAAAATAACATTATTTGCAATAGTCGCATTCCATATTCCATTAGGTATATATATTCCATAATTACTACTTCCAACTTTTGAAGTATTAATGATATTATCTTTTATTACAGTATTATTTGCACTTCCAACAACATAAATTCCATGTGTACTGCTTCCACTTGTTGAAATGTAGTTATAAATTATATTTTTCACATAACTATTATTATTAGAACCAGTATCGGAATAAATTCCATGTCCATAGTAATATCCATCAGTGGTAATATTATTGTAAGTAATTGAATTGTTTGGAGAAATTCCAGCAAGATATATTCCGTATCCGTAATAAGTAGAATTCGTCCATATTGAATTTTCAGTTATATTGCTGTTAGAAATGCGCGTTCCATAAATTCCGTAGCCATAATAAGGCGTTTGTGATTGTGCAACTTTACTTGACATATTTATACTGTTTCCAATCATTTGAACACTCGAGCTATCAGTTACATATAATCCTGCAGAGGCAGTAGTAGATGTAAAAACAACATTAATTCTATTTCCTGATAAAATGCTATTATTGGAGCTCCCAGCAAGATAAGCACCATAAGCTTCTCCAGTATTATTTATTGTATTTCCACTTATATTTGCATTTACACTTGAACCCCCAAGATAAATCGCATAAAGTGAGCTACCATTAGTCCTAATAAAATTATTAGACACATTTGCATTGAAAGAATGCGTCGCAAAAACAACTCCATTATTACCATTATTTGAAGTGTTTATATAATTTCCAATTACATTAGATATATTCGAGCTAGTGACAAAGTTAACTCCATATCCTGTTCCAGATATATTAATCGCATTGCTAATTATAGACATATTATTAATGATTCCATCCGATAGATAGATACCATGCGCGTTACTTCCTCTAGTAAAAATTGTATTGGAAATCAGAGAGTTATTGCTTGAATTATATGTGATATTTATTCCATAAGCATTATCAGCAGTAGTATTTATCCAATTATTACTAATATTATTATTATCACTGAAAACGACTCCAATACCTTTAAAGCTTCCACGTATTGTATTGTTAAACACGACCGTTCTATTGGCGCTCAAAAGAGATATTCCAACTCCATTAGTCGTAGGATGCGTTGTGATATTCGCATTTTTCACCGTAACACCATTTGCAGTCACCAGAATTCCTGTGCCTTGGAAAGTGGTATTTGCAATAGAATATCCATTTCCATCAAATACAACATCATCAGCAGTAATGTTGATACATGTTCCGCTTAAAGGAACAACATTTTTACCAAGAGTATAAGTCGCTCCTGGAGAACCAAGTTCTTGACATCCATAAATAGTGTTATTAGTTGTCTGTATAGAGAAATTATTAGACCAACTACTCACATTAAAGTAAGCAATTCCACCGAAAAGACGGTAAACCGAACATATATTTCCACTACACTGCCCTCCACCCATAAAGACTTGTGGACCAGCAAGAATCGTTGAAATTCCAAATAATGTAATATTTGCGCTTACATTCAAATTCCCTCCGGCATTATTTGCCTTATCAGTCAAATTCACAAAAGCACTGTTATTAGTAATTATAATTAAAGAAGATAAATTCGTTCCAGTTCCGTTTATGTTATTAGTAAATCTAATCTCTCCAGCACTAGAATTCCTTACAAATAATCTGCCTCCAGTCCCATTAAACGTATAATTCTGAATGAGTTGATCAATAAGGAAAGTATTGTTTATACTCGTAGAGAAGAATCGTAAGTCAAATCCAGTTCCATTAGTAAAAGTATTATTTGTTAAGTTATTAGTTTCTGGATAATTACCTGCAACGCCCATAGAAAATACAAATGAATCATTATATGACTGTGTAACATTATTGCTAGTGAATACATTAAAGTCGGAATCTCCCCAAATAAAGAATGGCCATGCAGTCAAAGCACCTACACTAATATTATTAAATATTAAATTATTTCTTGAACTGCTATTTACAAATATTGCGTGTGCTCCTTCTCCACGAGTTGTGATATTGTTCGAATTTAATGTAATATTATTCGCACCTTCAAGATTAACTCCGTATCCATTATCCCCTTCACTAACTATCTTATTTAGTCCACTCTGACTTCCATTAGTTCCAGAGAAATATAATCCAGCGCTTCTGCTTCCGTTTACATAGATCGTATTTCCAGTTACATTGGAATCTATCGCAGCAGCAAGATAAATTCCATGGCTCTGATTCCCTGAAGTATTAATAATATTATTTACAATAGAAACATTTCTCGCGCTAGCATTTACAAATATTCCATAACTCCTATTTCCAGTCGTATTAATGACATTTCCAATTAGTGTATGGTTTCCTCCACCTTCTACTTGCAATGCAATCACTTCCGAACCGTTAGTAGTATTAATCTTATTAGCACTCACGCTAACATTTACACTAGAGTAAAGTAATATTCCTCTGCTTCCAGTAAAGTTTGCAACAATTGTATTTCCAGTTATATTACTATTATAGCTACTCATTGCATAAATTCCGTAATAATTTCCTGCTAGGGTACTATTGATAATCAAAGAATTATTTGAAGAGAATAATTGTACTCCCGCACTCCCAGTAGAGTTTCCAACACTCACATTCACTCCTTTAATAGTAGTGTTCTCTCCAATTGTATAAATTGCAGGGAAATTATAAGTTGAATTTGCAATCCAGTATCCTGCTCCGACATAGGTAATATTTGGAGAAGTGATATTAACGCAAGCCCCATTAACATTGGCGATAATATTTGCAGTCTGCGTATAAGTTAATCCTGGTCCGACAAGTTGTTTACAAACATCAACATTTTGATTAGATTCTATTTGTATAGAGAAGTTATTTGCAAAACCAGTAACATTAAAGCTAATAGTTCCGCCAATCAAAGATGTAAATTGTGCACAAACACTATTTTGACATTGTGCTGCGTCCATCCAGATTTGAGGTCCAGCAAGTACCGTAGAAATACCGTAGAGAGTTATATTCGCGCTCCTATTTAGTCCAAATCCTCCAACGGTAGTATTGACAAATGCGCTGTTATTTGTAATTCTAATAGCGTCAGTTAAATTAAGTCCGCTTCCATTAACTTCCCTTAAGAATCTAATTTCCCCGTATTGTCTATTCTTAACCCATATAATTCCTCCAGCCCCTCTAAAACTGTAATTTCCAATTATGGAATCAATAAAGTAAGTATTATTGATACTGATATCTGTAAAATTAATATCTCCATATCCGCCTTGAGTAGTGCTTACTAAAACATTTGATAATGTATTATTATATGATCCAACATCTTGCAATACTATTGCATCTCTTCTGCTTCCATTAATACTCAAATTTGTAAATTGGTTATGTTGCGAATTCTGATTTGGCGCAATGCTCGTAATAAATACCCCATAATAGTTTCTTTCTACACTCAAATTAACGAAAGAATTATTCTGACTTGCAGAAACATTAATTCCTACTCCAAGATTATTATAAAAGTAACTTTCATTAACACTTATATAATTACTATTATTCAAATGTAACCCTGCTGCCGAGTTATTATATGAACTAGATAGAGTTATATTTACATGTCTACTATCTTCTAGATATATTCCATGTAATCCAAACGAAGTAGAAGTATTAATAATATTTGACCTATTTGTTCTAAAAAGCCTTATACCATATCCGCTTGCGACAGTTGTCCCGCTAATATTTATGTCCATAAGCGTTACATTTAATTGATTAGCTGCAAAAATTCCAGCCCCACTATATCCAGTAAGATTAATCCAGTATCCATTTCCCTTTAGAGTCACGTTATGGGCAGTAATATTAATACATGCCGCAGTATTTGCCAAAGCGGAAGAAGCTAATAGATTATTAGACATTACATATGTCTTATTAGCTATACTAATACTTCCGCAAGAACTTATAACATTACTTGCTTCTTTTATAGAATAATTGCCCCCTCCAGTAACATTAATTCTAACAGTTCCTGCAGTCAACGATGTAAAAGCGGAACAATTAAATCCTTGACAAGTCGAACTTCCCATTATAATTTCAGGATTAGCAAAAAGAGTAGAAAGTCCATAGAAAGTGATATTTGCAGGGGCAGCAACAGAATAATTTGCAGTATTATTCTGAATTATTAACTGAGCAGACAAATTAATCCCACTTCCTGAAAATGCAGCAAAACTAATTTCTCCCTGACTTGAATTTTTAAATTTCAAGCTACTAGAAGTAGAAACAGAATAATTTCTAATATTTTGATCTATAAATTCATTATAATCTGTATTTGCAGTACTCATAATTAAATCGTATCCTATTGCTCCAGGAGTTTGAATATTATTATTAGTAAAATTATTATTATTCGGATATGTTCCAGATACTTGCAGAGAAAACACGTCTCCCTGAGAATTATTTATTGTATTATTTTCAATTAGATTAAAATCAGAATCTGCTGCAAGATAAATTGAAGTCCAAGCTCTTGTTTGTCCAGTATCAGTTATCAGTGTATTATTCCTAATCTGATTGTATTGTGAACTACCTAAATAGAATCCATACTTAGTCGTCACACCTGATGCATTATTTGCGCCTATAATCGTGTTCCCAATAAAAGAATTATTATTGGAACTTGTGAAATAATTAACATAATACGTTCCAACACTTCCACTCACATTTATAGTATTATTAAAGAATGAATTATTATTTGCAGTATTACTATAAATTCCATAATTAACCGCTGTAGCATTAATATTATTCCAACTAAACTTGTTAAATTCACTTGCAGTCTCAAATCTAATTCCAAATCCACCGGTGCTATTAATATTAAATGCATTACCATCAAAGTTATTTTTTGAAGAGAAATATAAATAAGCACCATAAGAGCTAGTCCCATTGATAAAGAGTGAATTATTGGTTATGTTAGTCTCATTACTATTATATAAGTAAATTCCCAAGTTAGAATTTCCAGTTACATTAATTTTATTATTGATGAGTGTATTATTATGATTGAAGTTATTGAAATAGACTCCATAGCCACTACTTCCAAAAAAGTTTATAGTATTATTTATAATTGTTGAATTATAATTATTTGTAGTAAGATAAATACTATTACTAGAACTACCTTGTGTATCGATTACGTTAGAATCGATTTTAGTAAAGTTAGAAGTATCGATTCTTATTCCATAATTGCTTGAACCAATACTCACATTCATTCTATTTGCAGTTATAGTTGCATTACGATTATTAATTAAATATATATTATAATTTGAACTTGAGCCTCCAGTATTATTTAACGTATTAGCTAAAATCGTATTGCGCTCTCCATAGCCCAGATTTATGCTATAAATACTATTTACGGGTCCAGTAGAAATGGAGTTATTATATATCCAAGTATCATTTGACCCTGCGTCGGAATAAACTCCAGTAGTATTAGATAAGATTGTATTAGAAGTTAAGTTCGTTCTTATTGTTGCCTGTAAATAAACTGCATAACTACTCGTGCTTGATGAATTAAACAAGAGAGTATTATTGAACGCAGTAGTATTGATACTATTTAAGAAATTAAGACCATAATGCTGTCCTCCGCCAGCAATATCATTAATAACATTGCTACTTATGAAAGTATTATTTGAAGAAGATACAAAAATTGATCCGCCATAACTACTTCCTCCCCACAAACCTCGAGTAACATTCAACACATTATTACTAATATTAACATTATTTGTAGTTAAGAGATAAATATCATAAATTGCATTACTAGCACCATCTGTTAAATTTACAAAAATAGTGTTACCTTTTATAGTGCTTGCGCCTCCTCCACTTAAATATGGCCCATATGCTACATTAGAAATTGGCATAGAAATAAAAGTATTATTCAATATACTGTTATTCCATCCTCCAATCAAATAAGATCCGATTTGTCCTGTAAGGTTATTATTAATAATTATGGACCTATTTGAACCATTCATAAGTATCCCATATCCTCCCGTAGAAATACTCATATTTACATTGCAATTCTTTACTGTACTTCCAGATGAAGTTGAAAGTATTCCTGCCTGAGCAAGAGTAGCATTTTGAATGAGATATCCCTGACAGTCAAAAGTCACATTCTCCGCAACAATTTGAACACACGCACTAGATTGAAATGGAATTAAGTTACTTTGTAAAGTATAATTTGTATTGGCAACTGATAAGAATGAACAAGTGCTAATTCCAGTATTATTATTCTGTCCAATACTATAATTGACGCTCCATCCTGTAACATTAAATCTTACATTTTGCGTGGTTAAATTTGTTAAGTTTGTGCACACACTACTTGGACATGCAATATCATCCCGCAAAATCGCAAGGTTCCCATAAGTATCATTAAGAGATAATCCGTAAAAAGTAATATCTGCAGGTTTGTTCAGATTGCTTTTAGTAGAGTTCAAATACGCGAGATTATAACTCATTCTAATATCTTGTGAAAGATTCGTTCCATTTCCTGTCAATGCACTTAAAAATAGTATTTCCCCACGGCTGCTATTCTTAAATATTACAATGCTCCCCGTAGGTCCAAAAGAATAATTTCCAATTGCTTGATCAATAAATTCATTATTGTTTAAATTAGCAGCAAGATATTCAATTTCAAACCCACTCACATTCATAAACGAATTATTTGTAAAATTATTGCTATTTCCAGTATTAAACGTAAATCCTCCTCCCGCAGAGTAGGTGATATTATTCTTATCAAATGTGTTAAACTGCGGAGCAGGAGAACTTCCTGTAAAGTAAAACGCGCTAGAAGTATTCCAGTACACGCTCACAGTATTATTAACAAATGAATTATTAGCAGCATTCTCTACATACACTCCATGAGAGAGACTGCTATTGGTAGTAATCGCATTATCTCGAACAATGCTTCGTTGAGTATTCGTCGTAAGATAAATACCATAAGAACTAGCCCCAGTCATATTGATCGTGTTCCCAGAAATCAGTGTTCCATTTGTTTGAGTCGTATAAATCCCATAATTGCTGCTACCTCCAGTCATATTAATTTGATTATTTACAATACTATTATTGTTAATATAAGTAGTCAGGTGAATACCATAACTACTCGTCCCATTTACTGTTATGCGATTGCCAGTGATATTATTAAAGTCTGCCGTTGAACCCACATAAACCCCATACGTACTACTCGAATTCATAGTAATAGTATTATTGATAATGCGCGTGTCATTAATATAGCTAGAAAGGATAATTCCATACGAAGAAGTCTTCTGCATAAGAATCGTATTTCTTTCAATCGTATTATTGAGTCCATTTGAACTAATATATACCCCCGCTCCCGAACTGCTATTCACCGTAATGTTATTATCGGTAACCGAATTATTTCGAATATTGCTGCTCAAAAAAATACCATGATCGCTAGATCCACCTGCAATAACAATCTGATTTGCACGAATCGTATTGTTATCTGCATAGCTAGAGAGGTAAATTCCATAACTGCTTGAACTAACGCTTAAATTAATGAGATTTGCATCAACGGTATTATTCGAGCTCTGAGAAAGTTGAACCCCATGAGTGCTGCTGCTCTGATTAAGCCATAGTACGTTATTGCTAATATTATTATTATTAGAAATGGTTCCTAGAAAAATTCCGGTTCCTCCACTCGTTCCAGCTGCAGCAGCGCTTGTGTTAATGTTATTATGTGCAACAGTATTATTCCAGGAATTAGTTAAATAGATTCCATACCCTGCGCTACCGCTCCAATTCAGGAACGTAGTAATGCGGTTGTTTATTATAGTTGAATAATTGACCTGGCTATTATAAATTCCCATAACGCTGGTTCCACTGGCATTAATAGTATTCCCGCTAATATTAGCATATTGAAGGCCACTAAAATAGAGTCCGTAAGCACTACTTCCATTAATATTCACACGATTATTAGTAATATTAATTCTGTAAGACAGGGCTAGGAGATAGATTCCATGAGTACTTGAATAATTTGAACTCAGTGCATTCTGGTCAATATTGGAATCGTTTATACTAGTTGCAAAATAAATAGGATATCCTGTTGCAGAAGAAGTATTAATGCTATTTCCCACAATAGAAATATTACTCATCTCTCCAGTCTGTCCAATAATTCCGTGAATAGTTGTTCCATTGGTAACGATCCCATTAGAAGTAATGCTCGTATTTGTAACATTCGTATTCAGGTAAATGCCTCCCGTAGTAATTCCCGCATTAGTATGTGAAGAAACATTAATGAAATTACCACTAATATTTAATCCCGTGCTCTGAGTAACAAGTACTCCAGTAAAGGCTCCAGAAATTGTTGAATTAATTAAACGAGATACATTGGAATATCTAAAATTAACTCCCACACTTAAAGTGCTACTATTTCCTACACTAATATTGACTCCTTTAATAGTCGTATTGACTCCTCGCGCAGTGATTGCAGAATTATTAAACGTCGAATTAGCAATCCAATATCCGTTTCCGTTAAACGTGATATTGTCTCCCAAAATTTCAATACAGGGTCCAGGAGTAGATGGAGTAATATTCCCTGCTTGGATATATGTTGTTCCAGCAATTACTAAAGGAGTACAAGTAGTAATGCTTGTAGGAGAACTCGCACTTAATCCAATACTGTAATTACTCCAAGCCGTTACATTAAAGCGTACAGTTCCCGCAGTCAATGCTGTAAAGTTGACGCATCGATCACTAGAACAGACAAATCCATCACGTAATATTGCATCAATTCCGCTAGAAGGTATTCCATAAAGAGTGATATTCGCCCCCTTATCTAATCCTAAACGACTACTATTCACATATACGCTGTTATTCAAAATGATTATATCTGCGGAGAAGTTAGTTCCATTTGCAGTTACTAACTCAATAAAATTAATTTCTCCTTGACTGCTATTTTTAACACGAACTCGACTTCCAGTTGCTCCAAACGTATAGTTTCTAATAATTTGATCAATAAATGAATTATCATGTACATTTCCAGCGCTATAATTCAAGTCATATCCATCGCTTGTAATTGCAAATGTATTTCCGGTGAAGTTATTACGTAGGGGCGTGGATCCAAATGCAAAAGCACTTCCGCGAAGATTAGATATTCTATTATATTCAATAATATTATCAAAAGAATTGCTTGTAAGATGTATACTGATTCCATTATTAATTCCTTCAGCAATTAAACTGTTATTGCTAATAATATTAAGTGTGGAGCTAGATAAATAAATGCCATTACTATTACTACTATTTGTGCTTAATGTATTATTAATAATTCTTGAATTATTAATCGTATCTAGATATATTGCGTAAGATCCAGTGTTATTAACAAAAATCTTATTAAATTCTAAAGTATTATTGTGATGATATTGAAATAAATAAATTCCGTGGGCATTTGCTCCAGTAATATTAATGGTGTTTCCAATAAAAGTATTATTACTCGAGCGACCACTTACAATATATATTCCATGGGCGCTAGCTCCACTTGTATTTATTGTATTTCCAATTATTGTGCTAAAGTTTATATCGGTGTAATATAGTCCTTGTGAATTAGTTCCATTACTAGTCAATACATTTCCAGATATATTGAATAATGAAGCTGGACCAGCTAAATAAATTGGGTAAGATGTATCTCCACTAGTGTTAATAATGTTATTAACGATTGTTCCATTTGTAGAGATAGAATAATAAATGCCATAAGCCGTAGAACGAGTAGTATTAATTATGTTTCTAATTGCTGAATTATTATGTCCATATGCGAAGTATATTCCGTGAGCACTAGTTCCATTTGTATTGATAATGTTATTACTAACCGCGGAATAATTAGATATGGAGTCAAAATAAATTCCATAAATATTTTCTCTGCTTACATTAATTATATTTGAGCTTATATTAATAAACATCCCTCCAGTAACATAAACTCCAAAACCTGCATACTTGCTCGTGATATTATTGTAGGAAACGGTACTATTGCGAACATTTGTAGATAGGTATATTCCATGCGTCGCAGTTGCGCTAGCATTAACATTAATTTGATTATTACTAATCAAATTTCCGCTCCCATTATTCAATAAGTATATTCCGTATGAGGTACTTCCGTTAGTTGCAATAGTGTTTCCTAAAATTCTATTTAAAGTGGAGTATGTGAAGTATACCGGGTATGCTGTACTTCCGTTTGTAGTAATGCTATTTCCAAAAAGTGTGTTGTTTGCTTCAAGTATTTTAGTGGTATTTGAAGAAGTTCCGGCTACTCCATAACGTGTATCTCCATAAGTTCGAATAGTACTATTAATAACTGAGACATTATTCACTCCGCTACTTAAAGCAATTCCATATTCTCCACCATAAATAGTTGTATTAATAACGCTCGACAAATTGGCACTGCTCAAATTAATTCCAACACCTCCAGCGGCGCTACTTACAGTCAAATTACAATTTTTAATTGTGGTCTGAAGTTTGCTTGAATATATTGCTGCTTGTATAAATGTATTATTAGCAATACTATATCCCTGACAGTCATATGTAACATTATCTGCTGCAATTTCTATACACGCGCTATTTCTAAATGGCACTATATTTGTTGTCTGAGTATACGTTGTGTTGGCTTTCCCCAAAACATTACAATCAACTACTCCTGTCGAAGAAGCATCGCTTGTTCCTATGCTATAATTACTCCATCCTGTAACATTAAATCTTACATTTCCTGCACTTAGTGAAGTCATATTAGCACATCTGTCTGCAGGGCATTGTATGCCATCACGTAGAATAGCATTCATACCTGTTGTAGGAATACCAAATAAAGTCACGTTAGCCGGTTGCGCAAGCCCAGTATTACTTGCATTGATATATACGCTATTATTCAAAATTCTTAAATCGCGTGTCAAATTCGTTCCACTGCCTGTTGGAGCAGAATTAAATTTAATTTCTCCGGCACTGCTATTCACAAATATCATACGCGCACCTGAAAACGTGTAATTCCAAATAGTTTGATCAATCAAATAATTATCATCTGCTGAAGACGTAAACCACAAATCATATCCTGATACATTAAAGAAACTATTATTAGTAATATTATTGTAATTAGATGCTGAAGAGTCAAACTTAACTCCCCCTCCTCCAGATCGGGTAATATTGTTTCCTGCAATAATATTCAGATCAGAATCTCCCGCGATATGTATTGCAGTTTCAGTGCTCAAGTTATTCCATAAAGTATTATTTATGATATTATTCTTTCCCGAAGCAGAGATATAAATGCCAGTCGATCTCCAATTGTATATCAGATTATTTGTGATATTATTGTTCGCATTAGCAAGATAAACTCCATACGCGCTAGTTCCAGTAATATTGATTAAATTACCATAAATAGAATGGTTTCCATTGTTTGCTATACTCACAATATCAATTCCATGGGCACTGCTTCCACTAGCATTGATTATATTTCCAATAAAACTACTGTTCCCCATTGCGTAAATGTAAATGCCTGATGAACTAGATTGATGAGTTACAATTCGGTTATTACTAATGTTATTCGAGCTTCCAGTAGTTAAATAAATACCATGACCACTACTACTATTTGTTGTAACATTATTAGCAAAAATCGTAGAATTCCAGACATTACTAAGATAAATTCCGAAACAACTGCTACTGCAGTTTGTGTTAATGACATTTCCAGAAACAGTCGAATTCCATTGTCCAGTAATTAAATACATACCATAATTGCTACTACCGCTTCCAGAAGAAATATTGACAACATTATCTTTGATTACTGTATTATTCATACTTCCTGAAAGATAAATGCCGTGTGCGCCATTACCTGTAGGTGTATAAATTAAAATTCTATTACTGACAAAACTGTTATTATTCGAGCCACTCGTGTCAAAATAAATTCCATTTCCATTAGAGTATCCTCTAGTAGTAATATTATTTAGTGTAATTGAATTATTTGGTGAAATTCCTGCAAAATAAATTCCATATCCGTTGTAAGTAGCATTAGTCAGAATTACATTTCCAGTTATATTACTGTTTGAAACACGCGCACCCCAAAAACCATATCCGTAATATGGACCTGATGCAGGAGGATATGATGACATATTAATGCTGTTTCCCTGTACAAATAAGTTCGAGCTATCACTTACATAAATCCCTGCAATTTGGTAGCTATTAGTCTCCCATCTAGCATTCACAATATTACCTGAAATTACTGAATTATTTGAACTTCCTCCAAGGTAAATAGGATACGCTCCTTCACCAGTAGTATTAACAGTATTACCGCTTACATTTGCATTAACGCTTGATGCAAGGAAATAAATTCCAACGGCACTTGTACCATTAGTTACAATAATATTGTTCGAAACATTAGCATTGAAAGAATGTGTTGCATAAGAAATACCATAAATGCTACTGCCTGAAACATTAACTCTATTTCTCAAAACAGCTGAGTTGTTAGCACTACTAGCAAAATAAATTCCGTAAGCTGCTGAAGCGTTAACAATATTTCCAACAATAGAGTTATTATCAATTATGCCATCAGAAAGATAAATTCCATGTGCGCTAGTACCTAATGTAAATATAGTATTATCAAAAATAGAGTTATTAGTAGAATTATATGTAATATTAATTCCATAACCACTATTTGCAGTAGTATTAATTTTGACAACACTAATATTATTGTGATTACTGAAAGCAAGACCAACTCCTCTATAACTTCCCCATATTGTAGTGTTAAATAATGTGGAAAGATTAGCTCCATTAAAACGAACACCTGTTCCGCTTGTAGGGTGCGTAGTGATATTCGCATTCTTCACAATAACCCCATTAGCGCCGATAAAAATACCTACATTTGCAAAGGTAGTATTGGCTATACTGTATCCATTTCCATTAAATGTAACGTTCTCAGCAGTAATATTTAAACAAGCATCTTCAAAAACTGGAACGATATTAGCTGTTTGTATATATGACGCCCCTATAACGCTCAAATTCTTACAACTCGTCACACGTAAACTAGACTCTGCTTGAATACTATAATTGCTCCATGAGGTAACATTGAAAATTACATTACCGCTTGTGAAATTATTAATAATTGAACAAGAGGGAGTCGCACAAGTATTGCTATCTCTCCAAATTTCAGGAACAACAAGATTCGTAGCAATTCCGTAAAGTGTAATATTTGCACTTCTGTTTAATCCCCATGTTCCAGCACTACCATTAACAAACACGCTATTGTTAGAAATAACAACCACTCCAGAAAGATTTGTACCGCTTCCATTAATTGCTTGCTTAAATCTAATTTCTCCAGAACTGCTGTTCTTAAAGAATATACTGCTTCCACTCGCATTAATAGAATAATTTCTTATGAATTGATTTATTAGATAAGTATCGTTAATATTTGCATCAATTAAATTCAAATCGAAATGACTGCTATTAGAAATTGAAATGTTACTAAAATTGTTAAATTCAGGATATATTGTAGATTGAGGTTGTGCATCAAGGACTAAAGAATCGTTCACGCTCTTAGTTATATTTAAGTTTTGAAAAGTATTAAAATCGGAATCTCCATAAATATAAACTACATAACTACTAATAGAAAATGTGCTTATATTTCCACCATCAATAATTACTTTAGAAGTATTATACAATGCAACTGCAGGAGAATTTTGTCCAAATGTCGTAAAGTTATTGGCTATAACTAGTGAATTATTCGCTCTATTTCCAAATGCTAAAGCTGAACTTGCATTACCGCGAGCGACCAATTCATTTCCAATAATATAACTTCTATTCGTTCCTCCCTGAATATATAATGCATTAGAATCATTTCCAAAAGCAAAAATTGTATTTCCAGTAATGTTAATATCTAACGATGCACTAAGATATAATGCGTGTGCGCGACTTCCAGTTGTATTAATTGTATTTGTCAAAATAGTAAGATTGCTAGAACTCATATTTACAAAAATTCCAGAGCTAGAGTTTCCAGTAGTATTAATGACATTTCCAATAAATGTAATGTTTCCGCTATTATTCAAATAAATTCCATAGCTCTCATTGCCGCTTGTATTAATAATATTAAATGCTAAAGTTGTATTAAATCCAGGTACTAGGGCAATACCTATTGCTCCGCTCCCATTCGTATTTATTGTATTTCCTGTAATATTATTATTGCTTCCAAATGGCATGTAGACTCCATGAGAAGCCATTCCTCGCGTAGTAATATTATTATAAATAATTGCACTTTGATTAGTGCTTTGTGCAAAATAAAGTCCATATGAAATATTCCCATAAGTTGTGATATTATTTCCGTAGAACGTATTATTTACTGAATAATTGCCTAAATATATTCCGTGAGATAAATTAGAAAGGGTAACAATACGATTATGTATTGCTTGAGTATATGAAGTATTAATCCCTAGCAATATTCCAACTCCAGTGATGTTGAGCGTATTCTCACTAATATTTGAATAATATCCAAAAGTTGCATAAATACCTGTAAATGCTCCAGAAACAGTTGCATTTCCAGAAATGGTGTTATTATAAATTATAGTTCCATTTCCTCCAAATATAGTAATTCCAGTTCCTGCTGTTGTATTTGTCGCTCCAATGCTTATATTAGTACCTTTAATAGTCGTATTAGACGCGCTTGAATAAATTGCAGAACCAAAATAAGTCTGATTTACTATCCAGTATCCTGCTCCATCTAGAGTTATATTATCTGAGGTTATATTAATACAACTTGCTCCAGAAATTGGAACAATATTCGCTCCAAGTGTATATGTCATTCCAGGACCAGTTAGTTTTTGACATCCTACAACACTTTGATTTGCTTCCGCTTGTATGGAGAAGTTATTTGACCAACTACTTACATTAAAGGAAACATTACCGCTAAATAGAGACCCCATAGGATAACAAATTGTTGAGTTACATATCCCATTGTCCATCCAAATTCCTGGTCCAGACAAATTAGTCGCAATTCTATACAAAGTAACATTTGCGCTCACATTTAATCTTCCTCCAGCATTATTAGCTCCATCTGTCACATTAACAAATGCGCTATTATTAGTAATTATAATTAAAGAAGAAAGATTCGTTCCAGTTCCATTTATATTATTATTAAATCGAATCTCTCCTGCGCTAGTATTTTTCACCCACAGCTGTCCACCAGTTCCATTAAATGAATAATTTGCAATAAACTGATCAATTAAAGAAGTTCTGTTAATACTTGTAGATACAAACCATAAGTCATATACGGTTCTATTAACAAATGTATTATTGGTCAAATTATTATTTTCTGGATAGCTTCCCGCAACCCCCATAGAAAATACAAAAGAATTATTATAAGATTGAGTAACATTATTATTTGTAAATGTGTTAAAGTCAGAATCTCCCCATATAAAGAATGGCCATGCAGTCACAGCATTTACACTAATATTCTGGAAAAGAATGCTATTGGCCATACTTGTATTTACAAATACTGCATGTGCTCCTTCTCCTCGAGTCGTAATATTTCCAGATTGTATTGTCACGTTGGCTGTTCTTTCAAGCAATATTGCATATCCTGTTTCTCCTTCACTAACTATCTTATTTAGTCCACTCTGACTTCCATTAGTTCCAGAGAAGTATAATCCTACGCTTCTACTTCCATTTACATTAATGATATTTGCAGTCACATTAGAGTTCAATGCTGCAGCAAGATAAATTCCATGGCTCTGATTCCCTGAAGTATTAATAACATTACTTACAATAGAAACATTTCTAGCGCTTGCATTGACAAAAATACCATAACTCCTGTTTCCAGTCGTATTAATAACATTTCCAATTAGTGTATGGTTTCCTCCGCCTTCTACTTGCAAAGCAATTACTTCAGACCCATTAGTCGTATTAATACTATTAGCGCTAACGCTAGCATTTACGCTAGAATAGAGTAATATTCCTCTGCTTCCAGTAAAGTTAGAAATTATATTATTTCCAGTTATATTACTATTATAGCTTGAAAAAACATAAATCCCATAATAGTTACCTGCAAGTGTACTATTAACAATCAAAGAACTATTTGAAGTAAGCAATTGCACTCCAATTCCCGATGCATTACCTACACTCACATTAACTCCACGAATAGTTGTATTTTGTTGAGTAGAATAAATTGCGGGCAAATTATAAGTCGAATTTGCAATATAATATCCTCCTCCAATAAAGGTAACATTTCCTGCTGTAATATTGATACAACTTGCTCCAGAATTAGGAATTATATTTCCTGTTTGAGTATATAATGCTCCAGGAGAACTAAGTTGTTGACATCCTGCAACGTTTTGTCCAGAAGCAAACTGAATAGAATAATTCATATTCCATCCGCTAACATTGAAAATTACAGTGCCGGCAAGTAAAGAAGTAAGGGGTACACAATATGATGCATTACAAGCTCCGCTGTCCATCCAAATTTGAGGCCCAGATAAGTTTCTAGGAATGCCATATAAAGTAATATTTGCGCTTCTGTTTAATCCAGTTTCTCCAGCAGTACTATTTACAAATACACTGTTATTTCCAATTCTAATAAAATTAGTGAGATTAAATCCAGATCCATTAATTGTTTTTATAAATTGAATTTCTCCTAAGCCATACTGTACAAATTTAACAGTACTTCCAGCACCAGTAAAACTATAATTAGAAATATTTGTATTTATAAAAGTTGTTCCATTCACGCTCACGCTCGCAAATTTCAAATCATTAAATGAGGTATTAGTAGAAAAGAAAGTAATGTTTGCAAAAGAATTGTTAATTACGTTTGTTCCAGAAATCCAAAGAGCATCTTTCCTAGTTGAATTGAAAAGTGAATTAGAAAATTGATTTCCACTAGTACTTCCATCAATTGCAACGCCATAACCATTCTGATACACAGTAATATTCCATATAGTATTATTCGAGCTGTTTGTGAAATTAAGCGCTGGACCCAGATTATCATTTAGAACTAAATCACTAATATTGGAATAAACGCTATCGTTAAACCATGCTCCAGATGCACTTGTGTTATAAATAAGTAAATTACTTACATTAACTCCTCTACTCGATTCGACATATAATCCATAATAACTTGAACTAATACTACTATTGATAATTTGAGATAAATTAGAACGTACAATGTGCAAAGCGGCCATCATTGTGCTTCCATTTACGGTAATATTCACATTCCTAATTGTAGTATTGGTAACGGTCGTCCTAATCGCTGCTCCAAGGTAAGTTCTATTTAATATAATATAGCCCTTACCATCGAAAGTAACATTTTCTGCTGTAATATTTAAGCAAGCACTTCCTGCAGTAGCAGTTGGATAAATATCTGCTCCTTGAACATAAGTTCTTCCTGCAGTCGTTAGATTTCTACATGAAACAACTATGGTACCCTCTTCTCCAATAGAATATCTTCCCCATCCAGTAACGTTAAATGTTACATTAGTTGCATTCAAAGTAGTAACATTTGTACATACTCCTATCGGACAAGTAAATCCATCTCTCAATATTTCTGGTGCGACAATTGCAGGGTTTAAACCATACAAAGTAATATTCGCACTTCTATTTAGTCTTCCATTATCCATGCTAGCGTTAACAAATGCATCGTTATTCGCGATCTTCACAATATCTGATAAGTTGTTTCCTGAACCATTAATTGCTTGAATAAATCTAATTTCTCCATATGTCGAATTAATAAACGCAATCATTCCTCCAGTTCCATTAAAACTGTAATTTCTTACTGTTTGATCAATCAAAAATGTGTGATTAATACTTGTAGATAAGAAATTCAGGTCAAATACAGTAGAATTTCCAAAAGTATTATTGGAAAGATTATTATTCTCTGGATAAGCATTTGATAAATGCATGAATACTATCGAGTCATTTGATGATTTCACAATCGAATTATTCTCAATACGATTATAATCTGAATTACCCAAAATAAAGAGCGGATAAGAACTTATAGCATAAGTAAAGATTCTATTTAAACGAATACTGGAATTTCCACTAGAATGCAAATAAAGGCCATGACTGATATTACCCATGGTAGCTAATGAATTACTAGTAATTGTAGAATTCATTGAAAAGTTTTCAAGTAATATTCCATGTGCACTTGTACCAATCGTTGATAAAGAATTATTCATTACAAAAGTATTATTTGTTCCGAACAATAATGATAATCCTGTTCCTTCAGAACTAATAGTATTAAGCGAAAGATAATTATTAAGGCCTGCAACAATGAATATTCCAGTACTATTTGTTCCAGTTGTATTTATAATAGTTCCCAAAATACTTACATTTGAGCTTGAATTAATATAAATTCCATAGCTCATATTTCCAGAGATATTAATACTATTGCCGGCAATAGTAATATTCTGCGAACTGCCATTAATAAGAACTCCGAGTACGTTGTTTCCAGTAAGATTTATACTATTTCCACTAACTGATAAATTAACAGAAGAAGAAAGAATAATTCCTGCTCCACGAGAACTATTAGATAAAATAGTATTTAGACTTATATTAGCGTCTCTTGCAGATGATGCGAATATACCATAAGTAGACTTCACAGTATTGTTCACTATAAATGTAAGATTTGCCCCAATAATTTGAAAACCGTATGAGTTTGTAAGATTGCTTATGCTTATGTTCGTGTTCTTAATTGTTACATTTATAGAACGAATACTAAACACGCTCCCATTAAAGCTTTCATTAGCAATAGAATATCCTCCTCCATTAAAAGTCACATTAGATGCTAAAATATTAATACATGTAACAAGATTTGCAGGAGGATTTATGTTTCCTGTCTGAACATACGCACTATTATTGACAGTTAAATTAGTACATGCTTCAAGTCTATTATAATCGACTCCAAAAGTACGTAAATCGGTCAAATTAAATGGTTTATTCTGATCATAAATATAGGCTTGAGTAGTATAATTCGCACTAGTATTTAATCCAGTACGATTACTATAAAATTCCCAACTATAATTAGAAAGTTTATATAAATTTGATTGATAAGATAGATTAATATCTGTTGAAGATAGTGAATAATTCCATATTCTTACTTCATCAATCATTCCATTGAAAACACTAGTCCCTTTGTTTGCCCCTATTTGCAAAGTTGTTCCAGTATAATTGATATTGTCAGGGCTTCCAGCACTACTTCGAGAGCTCACATGAACGCCATTGACATATATCGACCTGCTCTCAAGACTAGCAGAGCCGTTATTTGTAAAAACAATATAAGACCATTGATTTATAGGCACATTGTCAGAAGGACTTGCAATTTGATGATAATTTGCATTCGCACCAAGATATTCATAGAATACATCATTTGCTGAAAGCATAATCCTCCATCGATTGGATCCATCAGTTCTTCCTCTAGAAATAATTGTATTAGAAGAACTTGAAAGAGGATAAACCCATACCGCAATACTGAAATCACTTTTATTAGTAAAGTTAATTGAAGTATTCGCTTCTCCAAAATCAATATAATCATTTACTCCATCAAATTGTGCTGCCGACCCATGGCCAGCAAGTGAACTAGTAGAGTTATACGTCGTACCATTAAATAATGTTCCATTATTTCCATACATACTTTGATCTTTTACAATTCCATTGTGTCCATATGGCGCAGAAACTTCTACTGGCCCTTCAATCTCTCCAAGGTCACTTGCATTATTGAAATTGGCCATAAATAATAGGGAAGAATTATATAATGTAACATTGGTGGTATTCCAATTGAATATAAACATACTCAAATTAGTTTCATATAAACTAACATTTATAGTAACGTTTCTCTGAGATATTGTACTTCCATTGATTGGCGTCGGAGACACAAAACCAATTCCAGCATAGACATAACTTGTATTTGCAAAAATAGTTCTTGTTTCGGTACTATTTGAATTTCCGATTAAGTTAATTGCTGTGCTAGAATATGTATATGTCGCATTAATAAATGAAATATTCTGAACACTTATAAATTGCCAACTATCATTACTCACTTTGTAAAGATTGGAGTTATAAGTTGCGTTAATTTCAGAAGCATTCATACTTCTGTTCCAAATTCGTAGTTCATCGATACTTCCATTAAAGAATCGAGTATTAACTGTATCTGGATTTCTTCCAATTAATAACGCTCTTGGAGAACTAATGTTTCCTTGTACAGAAGTAGATGTTCCTGCAATTCCATTAACATAAATATTGGCAACTCCAGCACTTCGAGTAGCAACAATATAGTGCCATACTCCACTAGTTAAATTGACCGCGCTACACACGCTAGTTCCTGCAATTACCCAATCAACTCTATTTACTGGACATCCAGAACCAGGTGTTGCATGCTCGATATGCCAACCATCCCATTCGGTAGTATACACATCATTAGATATTGGCGTTGTCTGTGAACTCCAGTTATTTGGACGTATCCAAAATACAATTGAGAAGTCATTAGTTCCGACAGTGTAAGAATTAACTTCTGAGGTGTTTAGATAATCGTCAATTCCATCAAGACCTAGTGCATTTCCAAAAATTCCACTTTCATTATAAGTTGCACCGTTAACTAGAGTTCCATTAATTCCTTGGAAAGAATAATCTCTCACAAAAGAAGCATTTTCTCCGAAAATGCTCTTATTATCAAAACCATACATCGTCAATAGGGAACTGTTGTATAATCCTG
Organism: Candidatus Pacearchaeota archaeon; assembly: GCA_964202455.1. Classification (GTDB taxonomy): domain Archaea; phylum Nanobdellota; class Nanobdellia; order Pacearchaeales; family GW2011-AR1; genus VGKP01. The sequence goes on from CAXNIJ010000001.1 coordinate 29,170, forward strand.
CTTGTGTTCCATTCCAGTTGAACATAAATGATGCAAAATTACTTACATTATTAATTGAAACATTTATTGTGACATTTGAGCTTTTTACAAATATACCGTTAGCTGGAGTAGGATTAACAAATGCAATACCTGGATACGTAAACGCGCTAGTATTTAACGTAAAAGTTCGCAAGTCAGTCTGCGTTGCATTCAAAGAATTATCCGCCAAAAATGCTTGATAAGTATAACTACTATTTGTCCCAAATAGGGTTTCATTAGCGTTAAATTGCCAAGTGGTTTCGCTAGTTTTGAATAATCTTGATCTATAAGATTGATTGATTTCATCTGCAGAAAGAGATCTATTCCATATCTGAACTTCATCTATACTTCCATTAAACACTCTAGAGTTATTAATTCCTGTAGAAGTTCCTCCAAGTTCACCAATACGTAATTTATTAGATGTCTGTGCTAGTGTCCCAATAATTGTGTATGTTCCCTTGGCGACGCCATTTCCATAAAATGTCAACACACTTCCGTTATAAGTTACTCCAACATAAGTCCATTGATTCTTTATTAGAGTACCATTATCCGAGTCAATCCACACGCTTCCATTATAAAACGATATTCCCGTAGAATTTCCTCCGCTTCGGCTTGCCATTAATGCGTAATCTAAAGCTAAATCACTTGCTCCTTTAGATAAAATAGTTGAATTTACAAGGTCAGATAGATTCATCCAAGCAAAAATTGAAAACTCTTTTTTCAGTCGTAAATTCGGAGCATCTGCAATCTGCACATAAGAGACATTCCCATCAAATAACATTCCGTATCCATAAATTCCAGCACTCGTATTGGCCCCATAAGCAGTCCCATTATTTCCATATTGGCTAATGTCTTTTACGTGAGTTGAATTTTCTCCAATAGTACTCACATTATCAAAATTAATCTTTAATACTAATGAGTCATTATAATTTGTGTAATTCGTTCCGTTCCAATTTAATATGAATTTACTAAGCGGATAACTAATTAGATTTATAGATATATTAATTGTAGTAAATGGTTGTGAAACTATTGCATTATCTGCTGGAGTTGGTGTAACAAATAATGCGCCCAGTGGAATATAACTTAAATTAACGCTGAAAGTTCTAATTTCAGTTTGATTTTGATTATTAGCCGTATTAATAACTATTCCTTGTTGCGAATAGCTACCTCCATTAGACAGTCCTGTTCGATTCTCAATAAAGTTCCAACTAGTATTTCCACCCTTATATAATGAAGAAGAATATAACTCATTAATTTCTGTTTGAGTTAATGTCTCGTTCCAATATCTTAATTCATCAATTGTTCCATTAAAATAATTTGCTCCAGTTGTATCTCCACCAAGTTGTAAGGTGGTAAATGTTGACCAAAATCCTACGCTTGCAGTCAATCCCTTACACCATGCAACTTGATCAGAACCGTGGTAAATCCAGATATCACTTCCATTGTAAGATGCAGTCAAATAAGTCCAAGAATTTAAAGGAACTGGCGTGCCTGACCAACATTTCCTTTGTGTTGCGCTAGAGTCCCAAATCTTAAAAAATGTGCCGTTTGTATTATTAGAATTCAGGATCCACAGATTATTCATGCCTACAACAACTGGATTTCCAACTTGAGTAAATGGATTAATCCATACTGAAACTGTTGTTCGTTTAGAATAGTATGGGGTAGAAAAAGCATTATAACTCGCGCTTGTTACTGCGGTACTAGTTCCATTATAGGTAACTCCTTTTCCAAATTTTCCTGAAGAGTTAAAACTTCCAGCAAGAGTAAAATTATTTCCCCATGGACTTGAATCCTTTATGTGAGTCGTATTTTCCCCTAAATCGGTAACATTATTAAAATTAAGCATTAGAAGAAGATTGGTCCTGTTATAAATAGTATAATTTGTGCCGTCCTTATTAAAAATGAATTGTGAGATATTATTGCTGCTCAGATTTGTCAAAGAAATATTCAGAATTGTACTTAAAGAACTAACACTTGATCCATTATTTGGAGTTGGAGCAACAAATTCAATACCTACGGTGGCCGTTAGAGCTACATTTCCAGTCAAAGATCTAATTTCTCCATTTACCAAATTATTTGAGGTATCCGTTGCAAATGTTTGATAAGTATAAGTATTATTTCCAGATAATGTTTGATTAGTAACAAAAATCCAACTACTATTTGTATATTTATAGAAATTAGACTGATATGATTGATTTATTTCATCTTCACTTAAACTTCTGTTCCAAATTTGGATTTCATCTATTGTTCCATTAAATGAATTACTATTGTTAAGTCCACTAACGCTATTTCCACCCATTTCTCCAATTCGTAGTTTACCAGAACTAAGAGGTAAAGCTCCCAAATAAACTGCTTTTCCAGCAGGCACTCCATTTATAGAAAATGCTAGTGTCGACCCATTGTAACTAACTCCAACAAATTTCCAAATACCTGTCGAAATACTATCATTATTTGATTCAAGCCACGCACTTCCATTATAGAACGAAATTCCAGTATTATTTCCCCCGCTTCTTCCAGTAATTAGAGCATAATCTGTCGAACCATCATTCAATCCCTTAGCAATAATTGTTTCATTAGTCTGCTCACTTACATTTATCCATACAAAAATACTAAATGAGTTAGTCAATCGTAGACCATTACTATCTGCAATTTCAATATAACTTGTATTTCCAGTAAGAACTAGAGCGCCACCGTATTTTCCATTATTTGTGCCATTAGATCCATAAACTGTTCCATTATTCCCATATTTGCTTATATCTTTCGCATGAGTAGTATTTTCTCCCAAATCGCTAATATTGTTAAGGTTTAAACCAAGTACTAAAGAATCATTATACCCTGTATAATTAGTTCCGTTCCAATTGAAAATGAAACTTCCTATTTGTAAAGTAGCATTCGATAAAAGAGAAACATTAATTGTAACACTATTTTGATCTAAACCACTTCCATTTGTAGGAGTCGGAGAAACAAAGGAAATCAATAGAGATTGAACTGAACTTGTATTAAAAGTAATGTTTCTAGTTTCTGTGCTATTTTGATTTCCTACTTTATCAATTGCAATGCCTCGATAGGCATATGTTCCATTCTGAAATACTACGGGATTACTAACAAATTGCCAAGAGCTATTAGTAAATTTATAGAGATTTGACCGATACGACTGGTTGATTTCACTAGCGCTTAGGCTTGTATTCCAAATGCGCACTTCATCAATCGATCCATTCCAAGCGGTGCCTAGATATTGGGAATCATATCCAACTTGAACGGTTGCAACAGGACTACTAGGCGATGTTGCACTACCATTAGCAATAAAAACACCATTCACATAAAGAGAAGAAGTCCCATTATAAACTCCCACAACGTGATACCAAGTATTATTGAGAATATTTACTCCGAAGGCGGCACCATAAGGTGAAGTACTATTCGCAACAATAAATCTAAAACTATTACTTCCGTTAGTTCCCAGCCAAAATCCACTACTTAAAACAGAAGAAATAATAGGCTGACCACTTGCACTTAATCCTATTTGGGGAGATTGATAAGCCCATGCCTCTACAGTAAAATTCCTGCCAAGAGCAATACTAGAAATCTGCGCGTAAGAACTTGATGATCCCACAAGCTGCAATGCCTGACCATACTTTCCATTAGCTGTATAATTTACTCTTCCAAAAAGAGTGGCATCTTTTCCATTTCCACTTATATCCTTCGCATGAGTAGTATTTTCTCCCAAATCGCTGATGTTATTAAATGGAATGTGAACAAGAAGGGAGGAATTATAGTAAGTAGTATTTGTCCCATTCCAGTTGAAGATGAATGTTGATAAATCTTGGGCATTAGTAAGCGAGATGTTCGCTAGAAAACTCAAGTTGCTCGTAATGCTACCCTGTACAGAGTTAGATGACACAAAGTTAATAAGAGGAGGCACACCTTGAAACACAACAGAACGTATATCTGTAGAATTTTCGTTCCCAAAACTATCTCTAACAGAAACAAAGGTCGTATATGTTGAATTTCCAAGACTTTCATTCACGCTTTGATTGCTTACAAATTGCCAAGAATCATTAGCAAATTTATATAAATTAGATCTATAAATTTGAATTACTTCAGAATTATTCAAACTTCTATTCCAAATTTGAACATTATCTATGCTTCCATTGAAATAAGAAGAAACAAGTCCATCTGTTCTTCTTCCTATTTCATATGCTGGAGCAGTTGCTCCAAAGGAGGGCGTAACGCTACCATCTGAACTAACAGGGTTTCCATTAAAATAAAAAGTTCCAGTAGAACCTAAAACTGTATAAGATATATGGACCCAAGTACTAAAATTAGCGCGACCATATGTCGAACCAGAAATTGTGTCACCTCCGCTTCTTTTCAAATGAGCAGTATATTTATCTGCAGTACTATCTATATACAATTGAAATCCGTTATTTGAATCATTTACAAATGAAAATATTCTATGATCGTTTGTTGTTCTGTTTAGTAAATTAATCCATGCTGCTACGCTGAAATCTTCTGCAGTTCTAAAAGTAGAAGTTGGTATACTAACGTATTGGTTTTCTCCGTTAAGTTGTAAGCTCTTCCCATATTTTCCATTAGTTAAGTTAAACGTTGCTCCATTTGCAGTAGTTCCATTACTTCCCCACATACTCAAGTCTTTTATTGTGGTCTGGTTTTCTCCCAGTGCCGAAAGATTTTCAAAAGTATAGTGTAACATCAATGAAGAATTATAAAAAGTAGTATTCGTTCCATTCCAATTAAATGTAAATGAACTCAAATCACTTGCATTTGTAATAGAGACATTTATCATAGCATTCGTAGCATTCACAACACTTCCGTTTATAGGCGTCGGAGAAACAAAGCTCAGATTAATCCCTCCAGTAGGATCTACAATATAATCAAATTCAACTACTCCTCCAACAATCGCAAGATCGAATACATCTTGACTTGCATTTAATGAAGTCAATAATATTCTATATTTTTGATCTTGAGTAATTGTTCCAAAGTCTGCAATTTTCAAACTCTGATTATTTTCATAAACTAAGATTGAAGCATTGCTTGAATTGCTTCTAGCATATATAGTAATATCATTCTTAGAAGTCAAATTTCTTTCAAATGTCGCACGCACATATTGTCCAGCACCAACACTAGTAAAGTTTCCATCTCTCTCTTTCACATATTCATAAACATCAGAAATAAAAGTTCTATTTCCGTCAAGAAGTTCGGCTTTAGTAATTAAGATAATTGTAAAAGTCTGATTTGATAAATGTGGAGTAATCCATTCAATATAATCTAGTAATCCATTTCCATCACTATCTGTTACATTAAAATCAACAAATTTATTGCCCTCTTCCCACTTTACTCTAATTTTACTTTCTTGTCCAACCGAATATTTTTCAGAAATGCTTGAATATGTTTCTACATCTGTGTAATTTAATCCGTCCGGTCCAGAAATAACAACTCTCTTTCCATTTGTTGTTATTTCCTCACTAGCTGTTGGAGCATCAGTGGTATACTCGATTACATAACTAGTTACATTGTCATTCAAAACAACTTGTACCTTGTCAGAAGAACTATTCTCTAATATCGCCTGTTCAGCAATCACATTTCCAGTTAATGAACTTAAAAATCCTCTGGGTTTTTCATTTTCTGCAACCACATTTCCAGTTATTCCTTTAATTTCGGTTTTTATTGTTCTTATTTCGTTAGTTTCTTCAATAATTTTCTTTACTAGTACATTTTCTGCTTCTTTAGGCAATTCAATTGTTACATTCTTTATTTCGTCTAAGGTAATATTCTTTGTCCACTTCACAGGTTGTCCAAGTCTAATATTTTGTCTTGCGGTTTTAACGCTTATGTTTCCAGACAGCGTTTCATTACTAGCGAACGTTTCATTTCTAGTAATGGTTGTTAGATTATTTTCGCTTTCATTTCTTGAAATAACTTCGCCTTCTGCAGAAATAGCTTTTTCAATATAAACTAGAGTTTCATTCTGCGCTTGTAATGAAATAGAAAGTAATCCTGTTTCAGCGCGAATGCCTAATTGAGAAATATCTACTACAATTTTAAATTCATCTTTTCCAAGATATTCTTTTCCAAATCCAGATATTGTTTCATAATAATTGGTAGAAACAACTACTTCTCCATCTTGAACTTTTATGGTAATTGCAGAATCATCAATTGTTTTTCCGTTTACCTTAACGCTTCCAGAAACAATTTCTGCGCTTTGTCCGCTATTCATCTTAGCACGAAAATCATTTCCATTACTTGCAATTCCAGTAATAGTTTCTTCTTCAAAAATAACGCCCCCAGTAATACTTGCAGGGACAGATGTTGAAGTTGATGAAGAAGATTCTACGGGAGCAGAGGTAGATTCACTAGAAGATTCCTTATTTGAAGTCTGTCCGTTTGATGAACTTGATGGTAAAGTGAAAGATTCTGCAGGAGCAGAAGTAGATTCGGAATTTGCAGGTAAAGAAGAATCACTCTCTGGAGTGATAACTGGAGAAGGAATAACTATTGAAGAAATATCTTTATCACTTTTTTCTGAATCTTTATTTTCTTCATTTTTTTCGCTTTTTGTATTTTTATTTTCTTCATTTTTAAGTGTATTTTCCGGTACGGGAGAAGAAGTAATTTGTTCATTTTCTTGTGTAGAATTTTCAAGTTGATTTAAGCCAGTATTATTTTCTTCGGTCAGAGTATTTTCTCCTGAAGAAGGAGTTTCTAAACTTTCAATTAAACGCAATTTAAAACTTACATTTGAGTATACTGAAATATTCCCTGGAATACCATAACCAGAGCCAGAACCTGAAAGAGTTTTTCCAGTAGCATAATAATTTCCGCTAGATAAAGTTGAAGAAACAAGTGTTAAAAGAGAAAAAGAAAAATTTTGACTATTTAAAGAAGCATGAATAAATCCATCTTGAGGTATTAACTCTCCTTCTTGTAATGTTAAAAACAGCGTTCCGTTCAATAAACCACCTGCGCCATAAATTCCATTTATTTCTATCACAGCATTCCCAGTTGATTGGGTGTACTGTAAAAAGGCAAGAGAGAGTACTGTAAAAATTAATAGCGTTATTCCACTAATGAAATATACCGACGACAAAACTGACTTTTTTTCGGTAGGTTTTACAATTCTAGAAACAATTTTTCCATTAATTCTTTTACTTTCATATAGATATGGCCCATATCTTTTTCCTTGTACTGTAACAAATCTTTTATACACCATCTTTTGTACTGTAAAAGAGCAAAAAAGCATATTTAAGGCCTTCTAAAGGTGAAAAATAGAGTTTTATTTTTACAGTACACCATATACCTAAGTATACCTGGGTATATCATAAGAATTTAATAAAATTATCTCAAAATTTTCTCAAATTTTCATTAAGCCATTGCTTCCAAAGTGGAAAAACTCTTTCACTTATAGGCAACCCATATTCAGAAGTCACTTTTTCACTGATTGAATGAAATGCAGTTTGAGCTAAAACTGAAAAAGAAGCTTCAAGAATTTCAGGTTTTTCTAAACGAATTGAAGTATCCAGTAATTCTTGTTTAATTTTTCCACGTAAAAGTATATTATCGTATACCGCTTCCCAATTTCCAGCCCAACCTTTAACGCCGGAAGCAATTTGTTTAAGAATTTCTGAATCTCCATTCATAAGTTCTTGAGTTGGTTCAAGTTGATCAGTCTCAACGTTATACCTGAGTAGATCAACGAATCCTCCTTCTTGATGAGGATCTTTTAACCAATGTTTTCTTACTTCAGTAATCTTAATAATTCTTCTTTGTGTATGAAGCCCGTCGGGAGTTCTTATTGGATTTGCAATAATAATAATATCTGTCGCTTTAAAACTAGTTTCAGGTACTCCTAAATCGTGAACTACTCTATCAAAAACCCCATAAGGAGAATCTCCATGAATAGTTCCAGCGACGACATTTGCTAAAGCTCCGACGCGCATAGCTTCATATAAGGCGCGTGCTTCAGAACTTCTTACTTCTCCGACGATTAAAGCTGAATCTCCAAGACGAAGACTTGTTCGAATGCCTTCGGAAGCTTCAACTTCAGTAGTACCACTAGTTAAAGCACTTCGTACTTTCATTCGTAAAATATCGTACCCTAAATGGCGCAAAGAATCTATTGGAAGTTCTAAAGTATCTTCGATAACAATAATTCTAACATTAGATAAAATTTCAAGCATTAAGCTTCCTAAAAAACTAGTCTTACCACTGCTTCGTGTGCCTGCAACTAATAGTGTTCTATTTCCATCGACGATAAAACTTAACAATCCTGCCGCAAATGCATTAATCATTTTATGCTTCATAAACAATGGCAAAGTCCAGGGTTTATCTCTATGTCGACGGAAAGCATATGCAAGTCCCGACGGAGAAAGAGGTTCTTTTATTGCTGCGACTCTCGCCCTTATATTCCCAAAAACTAAATCTGTATCGAGAACCGGATTAGCCTCGTCGAGTGGTCTTCCAGATTGTAATCTTAATTTTGCCGCCCATGAATCTGCATCTTCATAACTGGGCACAATATTAGACACACATTCCCCATAAATTTCGTGACGTACAAAAATAGGATTTTGTGCAATTGGAGCATTCAAAACTAAATCTTGTAATTTTGAATCGAGTAATAGAATTTCAATTAATCCAAACCCGATAGTATATCTCACCAGTATACGTGCAAGTCGAATAAGTTCGCGATGAGTTAAAGAAATCTTTTTACTCTGACTTAATTCAGATATTAAATCGCGAGAAACATTAAAAAATACTTGCCTAGTCTTTTCAGCGTCGGTAAATTCTTCAGACTTTGGTCGATGATCTGTAAGAACATTTCTAGCTAGATGTAGTAATGAATGATGCTCTTCACTAAGGGTATACTCTGGTGGAAGAAGGTGGTAGAAGTGTTTAGATTCATTTGAATGTTTTAGAATTGTAACTGTTATTTCTTCATCATCCATTTTCAAAACATATTGATCTACAAGGTGAGCTTCTGGAGGAAATTGTGCAACTAGCCGAGTAAATGTAAAATTAGGTAAAATATCTGGACGAAATAGAGAAGCATAAAATTCTCTTCCTAAAATTGGTGCACCTTGTTGATTCCAAAGAACAAACATTCTAGTTGTTTCAAGCATGTTTGCAAATCTCTCAAGAAATAAAAAATAATTTCTCTTTCCACTATCCCGATCAAGATTTAACTGTTCACGTAACGTTCCAATTCGCCTTTTTATTTTAGTAAAACAAAGAAGAGGATCTTGACGTAAAAGAAGAAAGAGATAATTAAGTTCTGAATAAACTTCTTGAACATTTCCAAAAAAAGAAAGTTTTACAGGAGACAAAATAGCTTCTTGTTTAGTAAAATACTGATAAATTCTAGAAATTTCAGCAAGCATATTAGTCTGTTCAAAAGAAAAATTATAATTTCTTTGCTGAACAAATACAATTCTTGAAGTCGAGGAATTTTCAGATAACATATCTATAATTCTAGCCATAATTTCTGGGTTTTCTGCAATACTCGGAACAAAATTAGCCTTTAAAAAATTAACATATAAGACTTCTTCTCCTTGCTTTCTTTGCAATTCTGTAGCATACAATGGGGACGATTCATTAAAAAACATTTTTCACCTTATTCACTAAATACTGGCAAGATTAAATAGGTTTCGTAAGAAGAATGGCGTTACAAATTAGGAACGTGTAACTCAGTTCAACATTACAAACTATTTTAAACCCTTTTTACCTTGATTCTTCATGGGTGATGCATATCAGCAAACTAGTGGTCCAGATTCTTCAATGCAGATACATGATTTAGAAGAAAGATACAGACTTCTCAAAGATAGATTACTTCTAATTGGAAAAAGCTTAGTTGAAGAAAAAGAAAAAAATACTCGAGAATTACATGAAATAAAAAAAGAATTAATAATTGTAAGAGAAGATAATCTAAGGATCAAAGAACTTCTGCAAAGAATTGCGGAGCAACTTAATACTTTAGCAAGAAAAGAAGAGTTGGCTATTTTGCAAAGACAATTAAATCTTTTTAGAAAAACCTAATGGGCACAATTGAAGAAATTCAGCGAATGCAAGAACAAGGCGCCTCAGAGCAAGACATACAGAAATCTCTAGTTAGTCAAGGAATTTCAGATAGCGAGGCGAGAGAGGCCCTAGCTCAATCAAAAATTAAAAATGCAGTAATGAATCCTGCCATGGATACCTCTTCAGATTCAAGTTCAAACTCTCAAGATATGCAACCATCTATGTTGGCTCGTGAGAACAATACGGGGGCGTCGGCGCAAGCAGTATCTCAATCAGCATATAGTAGTCAAGAACAACCTAAATATGCGTACCCAGCATATGAACCTTACACTGGGAATATTAGTTCAGACGTTGTAAATGAAGTAGCTGAGCAAATTATAGTAGAAAAACTCTCTCCCTTAAAAGATAAAATAGAACGCGCATTAGATTTTAAAAATATAATAGACACTAAAGTGGACTATATAGACGAGCGTTTAAAAAGAATAGAACGCACAATTGATCGTCTTCAACTTTCAGTTCTTCAGAAAGTTGGAGATTATATGACTAATGTAGATGACATAAAGAATGAACTTCAAGAAACTCAAAAATCATTCAAAGCACTTATGCCTCAAATGCATAATCCGATTGCACAAACAGCCACAATCGTCAAAGATAAATCTGAGCAACCTTCACAATAAAGTTCTATAGGTGGCCTTGAATAACCTTTGTTTTTAATTGGTTTTAAGGAGTTTTCAAAACGATTCTTAAAGGACTTTTAGAGTTTTTCAAAGTCCCCCATATCATATATGCCTAGAACTAAATTTTTTCAACATTATCTAAACGATAGTTACCTTTAGAGAAGTTTACAAACCTCCAGACATCAAGGATTTTCAATCCTTGACTGCGTTCACGAACTCACATTCGTGACGATATTCTATTCTTGATGGCACTCAAAAACCTAGTTTTTGATGAGCCTAAACTTCTCTTTACTTCAATAATTTTATACCGATCAATCTAATTTATTTCCCTTTTTTCCCAGTAGAAACTAGTATCCAGCTCACAAATGCGCTTACCACAACAAGCCAAAATGCTCCTGCAGTCTTAGATTCATAAAGCCAAGAAGTGAGTCTTAAAACATCTGGATTAGCGCGAGTATTACTTCCTCCGGGCAAATAAGGGGATATCAAAGAAGAAAATACAAAGAAAGCTGCAACTAAGAAAACTGCAAGTAGAGCATAAACAAAAATCTTTCCAATAGTCTTCTTTAATGCCTCGTCCTTATCTCCAATAAATCCAGTTAATACGAGAATAAAAAACAAGCTTGTAAGTAAAATAGCAAACCATGGAACAACTGCTTGCAGATATTCCAAAGAGCCAACACTAGAAACAAATAAAGTAGATACCAAAAAAGAAATAAATAATTCTAGCCAGGTATTCTCAAATAATTTGGTCTTATTTAGCACTGCATAAACAACGATAAATACAAGTATAAAACTAATAAGTGGAACAAAATATTGTATTCCAGTAATATCTATCGTAGCCATAAACTTAATGAGTCCTCATTCTATCAAAACTCGCCTCGCCACTTGTATTCCCGCCACCGCCACTTGCAGATATTGCAATAATAACTCCAATTACTAAAACTGCCCCTACAATCCATCCAATATAGTCGTCATATGCCAAAGAAGAATACCACCCGTATGCTGAAAAAGATTGCGATAATACAACTAAAGCTGAAACAAATCCTATTGCTCCAAGTCCCCAAAACCAATATCTTCTTTCATCATTAGGAATAAATAAACCCACTAAAATCATAATCACTAAAATAACTGCTAAAGCGACCCCCAGTCTTGGAAAAACTTCTTTAAAAAAATCTGGAACATAATTAAGTTGTAGTGCCATTAGGCCTATAACTAAAGCAATAATAATGTGAAGTCCCTTATTCGCTCCAAGAATATGCGTCGATGAAAGAATTCCTAAGATAATCGCAAAAATCAGAAGAAACGGTAAAAGATAATCAAACACTCCTGCTTGTTGCCATTGAGATAGAAATTGACCAATTGTAAAGCCCATTATCTACCTACTTCAAGACTCTTTAAATATGTTTCGTCTCATATCGAGGATAAGTTAGTTAGCTTCGCTCATTATCCTTAAAATGCTAAATTGAACAGAGTACTCTCAACCATAATCGGTTTATAGATTATATTCTAATAATCATTCTTTACTAAATTTCAAAGCAAAAAATACTGCTCCGGCAACAACTACCACTAAAAGAATGTTTGCTACCCAGGGATTTGCGCTTCCATCTTTGAAAAAATTCCCAATGTAATTCCAACTATTCGTAATAAACATAACTGCAATAACTACTGCAATAAATGACAAAATTCCTCCAGCTAAAACTACTCCAGGAGGTAATTTGAATTGATCGCCTACAAAGAAAAATCCTGCCAAGAGCAAAAACACCAAAATCACGACTAATGAAACTGCCAAAAAAGGAACTAACTTACTAATAATTTCAGTTGCATACCCTACTGTAGAGACAATTAAACCAACAGCAAGTGCAACTAAAGCATCGGAACTATTTTTCCCATCCCCTAAAACTTTAGACTTCTGTAAAACTGCATAAACTAAAGTAAATACTAAAACAAAAACTAGTGATGTCTGTGCAAGATCTCCGCTAAAAATAGTTTCACTCACCATTTTATCTCTAACGCGTTCTCCTATTTAAAGTTTCGCACATTAGAATCTAACAGTTCAATCTAAGGATTTTATCAATTTCAAATATCCTCTTCCCAAAGTTCCAGAAACAATTAAATAAACTGCTAAACCTATCCAAAACAAACTTTTACCTAATACCACTAAAACTGATGAATCGACACGAACGCTCCATTCAAGTCCCCATCCAAATCCCATCATCATTCCAGCAAAAACCCATAATGCCACAAACCACCTTAGTTGCCACTTACTCATAAGAGTTGACCTTTGCAAAACCTTTTTAGAAACACTCACCATTCACACTTAAGAATTAACCAAAATATAAACCTTTGCAAATCTAAATAGATTCGTCAGAACTTCCTTCAGCAGAAGGCATATCTTCAATCATACTTGCGCCCTCATCACGAGAAGGTAAAGAGGTCTTATTTACAACTAAAACATCTCCTATTGCTTTCACAAATTGATGAGGAATAACTACTCCGCGTGCGCCTCCAAGGGATCCTGCAAACCCGCTTCCAACTCTAATTCTCCATCCTTCAATCTTATTATCTACAAGGTTAACTTCTTCCACTTGACCGAAAAAGTCTCCTTCTGAAGTATAAACTTTCTTTCCGATAACTTCACTAACTCTTTTTATTCTTAGCATAACTAAAAAAGAGGACTATGAGTATTTATACTTTATGCTTATGTATCGCTAACTTTCAAGTGTAAAAATTACCAGAATATTTATATAAAACCTCTGCTCAATAAATCTATGGAAAAAGAAGAAATATTAAATATCGTCGGAGCATGGATAATTATTTCAGTAGTTCTAGCTTTGCCGACTATAATCAAACAAGAGTGGTTTGGAGTTTCTCAAAGCATATTCTTCGCATTAGTTATTCTTTGTATTTCCATAGGTGCAAAAAAGATAATGGCTTCAATGTTAGACACTGGAGTAGAACATCGTATTTGGCATATGGAAAGATTTGGATTTCACCCCACCGCTTATTTTAAAAAAGAAGTTCCTACTGGAATAATTCTTCCACTATTGGCTTCTCTAATTTCAGCAGGAAAATTCTTCCTATTGACTCCCTTAACTTATGAAGCGCGTGCACTCAAACATCGTGCAGCAAAACGTCATGGATTTTATAGTTTCACCGAAGTAACTGACTGGCACAACGGTCTCGTCGGAGCAGCGGGAGTAATCGCGACTCTCGCTCTTGTCATCGCGAGTTATTTCTTTAACGAAGAGCCTCTCGCAAAATTCGCAACGTATTTCGCCCTAGTAAGTCTTATTCCTTTTTCAAATCTCGACGGCACACAAATTTTCTTCGGTAGTAGAATAATTTGGACAGTCCTCGCAGTAATCACGATTATTTTCTTCCTCTACACTCTTCTTTTAGTTTAACCACAACCTTTAACTTCTATTCCCACTACAAAATTTCATGTCTCTCCTCAACCTTCAGCCTCGTGCATATCAACAAAAAATCTTTGAAACTGCAAAACACAGTAACACTTTAGTCGTTCTGCCAACAGGACTAGGAAAAACCCTCATCGCTTTACTCCTCACCATCGATCGTCTCAAATCTTTCCCTTTAAAAAAAATTCTTTTCCTAGCACCCACTAAACCCTTGGTAGAACAGCATTATGAATACTTTAAAAAAAATCTTCCTGAGTTGTTCGCCGACTTGCAACTTTTCACTGGAGAAGTCCCCGCAGAAAAAAGAAAAATCATTTGGCAAACTGCAGAAGTAATTTTCTCAACTCCTCAATGTGTAGCCAATGATCTAGAACATTATCTCTACGATCTCAAAGATACTTCTCTGCTTATAATTGACGAAGCTCATCGCTGTCTAAAAAACTACGATTATACTAAAGTAGTGGCTAAATACAAACAACAAACTCAAAAAGAACAAATAAGAATTCTGGGCCTTACCGCTTCTCCAGGCACCTCTTCTGAAGTTATAAAACAAATTTGCGAACATCTTTCAATTGAAGAAATAGAACTTAGACATCGATCTTCACAAGATGTTGAGCCTTATATCCAAAAACTTGAATTTAATAAGATAGAAGTCCCATTTCCACAAGAGTTTATAGAACTTCGCGTATTACTAAAAAGAATATTCGATAACGCAGTCAACAAATTGCGAAGCAGTAATTTTCTCCACGAACCTGCAAATAAAATTACGCTTCTTAAACTCCAAAATCGACTAGCAATGCAAGTAGCGGGGAAAAATTTCGCGGCAATGCATGGAATGTCTTTAACTGCAACTGCAATAAAAATTTCTCATGCGTTAGAACTTCTAGAAACACAAACTCTTTCAGGACTCCATACATATCTAAAAGGTCTCCAGCAACAAGCAATAGATAAAAAAAGTAGAGCTGTTCAAACGTTAGTTAAATCTCCTGAATTTAATGCTTGTTTCATCTCTTTAGAGCATCTCTTATCAAAGAAAATAGAACATCCTAAAATCCAGGAACTCATCGCACTCATCGAACAAGAATTCACCAATAATTCGGATGCAAAATTCATAGTTTTCACTCAGTTCCGAGATACCGCTTCACTCATACATCATCATCTCTCTCAATTGCCGCAAGCTAAGCCAGCAGTCTTCGTAGGTCAAGCAAAAAAAGAGACTAAACACGGCTCCACAGGTCTTTCTCAAAAAGAGCAAAAAAATATTATCGAAAAATTCAAAACTAACGAAATAAATATCCTCATCGCAACTTCAATAGGAGAAGAAGGTCTCGACATTCCAGAAGTTAGTGCCGTTTTCTTCTACGAGCCCATTCCTTCTGCAATTAGAAAAATTCAGCGCACAGGTAGAACTGCGCGTCTCGCCCCAGGAAAGCTTTTCATTCTAGTAACTAAAGACACCCGTGATGAAATAAATCACTATGCTTCTGCCGCTCGTGAAAGAAAAATGTATAAAACTATAGAGACAGTCAAAAACGAATTAAAAGACAGGAAATCTAATCCGACCTTGGATTCTTTCAGACAATGAATTTGATAGAAATACGAAAGACCAATGGTGAACTTACACTATCTACCCTAGAAAGAAAGCGCTCTCAAAAAGAAGTAGAAAGAATAGAAGAAGAATTTCTTGTAAACTATCCAAAAAACGATGCGCAACTCCACTTTGAAAGGTATGGTTTTCGTCAAGTTCCTTGACATTAAAACATTTCTAGTTGCCACTTGTAAGTAACTTTAGAACCTCTTAAGAGAAGTTTACAAAAACCAAATCTTCACTCGAACAATAACAATAAAAACATGAACACATTTTATCTTTCATGACTTTCCATGACATCTTCTCAACAAAAAAAGACCTGCATGCATCCAAAGTCCAAACAGTTATAATCGACATCCATGAAAAAAACTCACTAGTCCCAGCAGAACTCTCAAAATTAAATATTCCATTTGTTTTCGAATCTCTTAAAGTCGGAGACTACCTCATTAACAACACACTCATAGAAAGAAAAACACTCTCGGATCTCCAATCCTCAATTATTTCCAAGCGCATCTTCGAGCAAATAAAAAATCTTCAACAGTCTCCTTCTCCAATGATAATTATTGAATCTTCCACAGAAAAAAAACTCATTCTGCACGAGAACGCTCTCCGTGGTTTCTTCCTCTCTCTCATTCAAGAACATAAAATCCCATTCATTCTAACAGATAGTGAGAGAGATACTGCGCACTATTTTTCTCTGCTTGCAAGAACAAAATCTCCCTCGCAAATATCTCTCCGTCCTTCTCGCCTTTTAGAAACTCGTGAAGAACAACTTCAATTTATCCTAGAGGGCTTTCCAGGCATCGGTCCAGTGGCCGCTAAAGCTCTTCTAAATAAATTCCATTCTCTAAAAAATATCTTTAACGCACAAGAACCAGAATTAGAAGATATTCTGGGTAAAAAAACAAAGGAATTCAAATCTCTAATTGAATAGCTCAAAAAGAAACACTTTTTCCCTCTGCTTTTCTTTTTTTATATAAATTAATAAAATATCCTGCGTCGAAATAGTACCTTCTGTTCTAATCTCAAAAAGTTCTCCAGATTCACAAAAAGAATGTGAGACTCCAAAGATGGAAGAGTCATCTCTAAACAAATTAGTCTTTACTTTATGATTTACTTGCTCAAGAACTGGCAAAGAGGCATTGAAAAACTCAAAATGTCTTGGTGGAACACAAAAAGAATATTGCTTAAAATTGTGTGTGCCTCATGAGCAAAAGAAAAGCATAGGCGTTCCATAAAAACCTCTAAAAATTCGATACTATCACTCATATAAAATGTTAAGAAATATCTCTTAAAAACATTACCGGATCTCAACAGGACTAATCCACACCACAAGTCATAAAGAGAAGTTTGAAAATGCCTAAATTTCCTTAAAAATTTCTCATCGAAAAGTTTATAAACTATAACCATTATAAGAATTATAAGAGATATAAAATGGAATCGACAACAATCGCAATAACAAAAGAACTCAAAGAAAAAATGAGCGAATTTGGAAACAAGGGAGAGACCTACTCTCAAATACTCTCAAAACTACTTGAAAGTGCAAGACTGCGTCAACTCCATGACCTCTTAATGAATGAAGAAGACTCTATCTCGATAGACGAGGCCATAATAAACGCTAAAAAGAAATGGCAAAAGTAATTGTTACAAAAAAGTTAGAAGAAGAAATACAAAAAATCTTCAAAAAAGAGTCAATAAAAATACTTGAACGCATGAAAGAACTAGAAAACAATCCCCATATAGGAAAACCAGTTGGACAGGTAAGTGGGATGCTAATCAAAGAAATAAAATATGAAAATTATCGATTTTATGGTATTACAGATGGTTTCAAATTGAAAATACTGGGACAAAACGAGCTACAAGACTTGTTAATTAAGTTTATCAGAATGTCTGACAAAAAAAGTCAACAAAAAGTAATTGATAAAATAAAAGAGATATTGAGAAAGTTCGGAGAAGAAATATTCTAGAATTTATATCTAGTTCTTTGACTTAAATCTTTATGCAATTTCCAATATATCGTACAACCGATATATTTAAGTACTCAAATATTATTAATTTTCTATGGAACAAGAAAATATTCGTAAAGCCATGGAATGGAGATACGCAACAAAGAAATTCGATTAATCAAAAAAGATTTCAGAAAAAGATTTTAACTTCTTATTAGACATGGTTCGCCTTTCAGCTTCTTCTTACGGTTTACAACCTTTCAAGATAATTGTAGTTAAAGACGTAGCAATTAGAGAAAAGTTAAAAGATTCTGCTTGGAATCAACCTCAAGTTACTGACGCATCTCATCTAGTGGTGTTCGCAGCAAAAAAAACCATGGAAGAAAAAGACGTTCAAGAATATATTACATTAATTGCAAAAGAAAGAAATATTCCAGTAGACACATTAAATGGTTATAGGGACATGATGCTTGGATTTGTCAAGGGAAACAAACCTGAATTCTTAGCAGAATGGACAAAAAAACAAGCTTACATCGCGCTAGGAACTCTATTAGAAACTGCAGCACTGTTAAACATTGACGCTTGTCCAATGGAAGGTTTCGACGCATCAAGATTTGACTTAATTCTAGAATTAGATAAAATTGGTCTTTCAAGTGCAATGATCTGTGCTCTTGGATATCGCGCTTCTGACGACGAATCTGCAAAATACAAGAAAGTTCGTTTTCCAACAAGTTCTTTAGTAATTACAAAGTAATTTTTCTATTTGGGCACAATCGTAGCACTAGAATAATTCTTCACTAATTCTCGAGAAAGTTTCTTTACTTCTGCCAAACTAACTGCTCGAATCCTCTTCTCTCTTGTATAATAATCTTCGGCTTTCACAGCAAGTTCATAAAATAATAGTTCTTGCATGACTCGAGTACTCTCTTCCTGAGAAATTTCTTGTAATCCAACTAACCTCTCCTTAGCTTCAACTAAATCTTTTTCATTCATCTTTTCAATATCTCTAAATCCCTGTAAAATCATTTTCTTCACTTCTAAAACTGCCTTCTTAGTCGTTCCTGCATAAATAGTATAATAAGAATAACTTTTTTCGGTACTTACTGAACTATGTATAGTATATGCTAAGCCTTTCTCCTCGCGAATCTTCAAAAACAACTGCGAAGACATTCCGCTTGCTAAATAAGCATCCATTACTTCAAGCACCGAATATTTTTTCTCATTCATTAAAGGCGCATGCATTCCAATGAGTAAATGTGCTTGATCAATTCCTTCGCGTTCTTCCACGCTTTCAGCATTTTTCTTCTTAATAGTCATTTTTTCTTCCTTCCTCTTTCCAGATATAAACTTCTTCTCTAGCCAAGCGCAAACTTTGTCAACATCAACATCTCCAACTATTGTAACGATATATTTTTCAGGAGTATAGTGTTTTTTATAAAAATCAACAACAAAATCCCTATTTAATTCTGAAACAGTTTTAGCACTTCCAATTATACCTTCTCCAAATGGTTTCTCATATAAGTTTTTAACAATCATATCGTGAACTGCTCTACTTGGATCGTCATGATACATTTTAATTTCTTCAAGAATTACTCTCTTCTCTTTCTCAAATTTCTTCTCTTCAAATATGGGATTAAGTAAAATATCTCCTAGAATTTCAAGTCCAGCAAATAAATGTCTACTCGGTAATTTAAACCAAAATGAAGTGATTTCATTAGTGGTAAATGCATTCACAACGCCGCCCTTCTTTTCAATTTCACGAGAAATATCTTCATGGGTGCGAGTTTTAGTCCCCGTAAAAACCATATGTTCAATTACGTGTGCAATTCCTTTTATCTTGCTGTCCTCTAGGCCAGCACCGAACCTATTGGATATACTAAAAGCAACAACGGGCAAATCTCGCTTTTCAACAATCACCCTCATCCCATTTTTTAATGTTCTACGAACAAAACTCATACATCTTAAAAAAGAAAATCCTTAATAAACCCTTCTTCCATATAATTTCATGCCAGTCAATCCAGGATACGAATACGTCAATGCAGAAAAAAAATATCTTCAAGCATTAACTCTTGAAGAAAGAATAGTTGCGACTGAAGAAATGATAAAAACTGCTCCAAAACATAAATCTTCTGAAAATCTCCTCGCACTCTTAAGAACACGTCTAAAAAAATTCCTCGTAAAAAAAGAAAAGAACAAAAAAGTAGGAAAAACTACTCAAAAGAGCATAAGAAAAGAGGGTTATCAGATAGTCTTATTGGGATTTCCAAACTCAGGTAAATCTTCTCTCCTCAAAGCTCTCACAAATGCCAAGCCTCTAATCAGCCCAATCGCTTTCACAACAAGAATGCCTGAATTGGGCACCTTAGTTTATCAAGGAGTAAAAGCTCAAATAGTGGACCTTCCAGCAATAGGCGCTGAAACATTTGACATAGGGATAGTAAATACTGCAGATTGTATTGTCATTGTAATCGAGTCTCTTCCAGAATATGAAAAAATTCTTTCTCTTCTGCCTAAGTCATACGGTACAAAACAAATTGTATTTACAAAAGTTGACCTTCTATCTGAACAGGAAGAGAGAAAACTCCACGCGACTCTAAAGAGCAAAAAAATCCACGCGATTGTCGTTTCGACAGAAACTAGGCAAGGAATTCCAGAACTAAAAGAACAAATTTTCCAAAATATGAATGTTATTCGAGTTTACACAAAAGAACCTGGCAAACCTATCGCAACAATGCCTCTCGTCTTAGAAAAAAATTCAAGCGTTAAAGATGCAGCAGAAAAAATAGTAAAAGGATTTTCATCAACAGTTAAAGAAACTCGTATTTCTGGTCCCAGTAGTAAGTTCGCAAATCAGCGCGTCGGCCTTACTCATATCCTAAAAGACAAAGATATTATAGAATTCCACACTTTCTAATATCAAGTTCTCCATAACCAAACATATATGACTCCGTGAAAGAAATCGAAGCAGATAATTATTATCTCGCGCAAAACCAATCCCTAGCAAATCCTTATAAATCCTAAAAACTTCTCCAAGATATGCAAACTTGGCGAGAACTCTACCCTCTAGAAAGCACAAAGCCTCTAAAGAAAACTCTGGGCAGCATATTGGGATTTTTAATATTTATCTTTGTGGGAATACTATTTTTTACATTTGCAGAATCAAATCAAAATAAAGGAGATTTATCTTTTTTATCTTCATATTGGGTTTGGATATTTACGGCATTTATAATTTGGTTCATCTTGAAATACATTTACGAAGTATTCTATATGAAATATTACTTTTATGATGCAACTCCTCAAACTCTCTCAATAAAAAAGGGAGTATTTTCAAGAAACGAAATAATTCTACCATTTAAGCGTCTTCAAGACGTCTATGTTGATCAAGATATTCTAGATAGAATATTCGGACTATATGACGTTCACGTAAGTAGTGCAACGGCAACCTCGGCAACACTCTCACATATTGACGGCCTAAACAAAGAAAATGCAGAAAAAGTAAAAACAATACTTCTAAGTAAAATTCACGATGGCAATTAAATGACTCAACCCTATCGCATTAATCTAGGAAAACAATTTTTCTGCACATTAGTTGAATCTTCCATAGGAGTTATTTTCATAGCTTTAATTTTCTTAATAATCTCAGCTTCTATAAATATTGAAAGCAATTCAATACTAATCGTGGCTAGTGGATGGTTGGGATTAATGCTTGGAATTATTATCTTGGGTGGCCTCTTCCAAGCAATTACTCTTTATTTCATTTCATATGAACTAACTCCACAAACATTAATCATGCGCGGAGGAATTATCGCTAGATACGAAAGAAACGTTCCTTTCTCAAAAATTCAACACCTTGTACTTTCACAAACACTAATGCAAAGAATTTTTCACTTATCGACCTTCTCAGTACAAAATGCAGATCAAGGAAACATAGTTCAAACTCATAACATACTTCTAGCAAATATCTCTCTTCCAGGTCTATCTAAATCAGATGCAGAAGCACTAAGAAAAGAAATAATAGGTAAAGTAATCAAAACTAAAGGTTCTGGAATTAATTAAAACAACTATTATCCGGAAACCATTCACAACTTAAAACATCAGGAATAAAATTCTTGACTGGCAGGGTTTGCGTCAAGTTCCGTGACATCAATCTTCATCGCTCTTAAGTCCAGGCTTATCTAGTCTAATATAAGTCATAAAAATAAGTAAGGTGCTAACGACAAAATAAAGAATCACTCTCATAACTTGAAACATCTCTGGGGATAGTCCGCTATTCTCGCCAGTAATGCGCATTAGATTTGAACCAAATGAAGTAAGTGCCGAGAACAATGAAATATATCCTGAAAATAATATTACAAACACCCCTCCAGATAATAGGCCTGAACCAATACTCCTATATCCTAGCATCAAGAAACCTACTAAAATAAGTAATATTCCCGCTAAACCATAAAGCACAAAAGAAATTACTTGATAATTTTGAAGTTGACTGCCCAAATTTTTCATACAAGATGATTCTGTCTTCTGTGCATCACGATTACAAGAGTCATATTCTTCTGAAGAATAGACTTTAGACTGGCAACTTGAATATTCCGAACTGAAATCGTAGCCCTTTGGAGATTTTCCGCACTGCTTTTCAATAATTGAGGCACATAATGTCCCGCCATTGCAAGAGCCATATGACACATCTGGGGACTTATAGGCTAAAGAAAGAACTTCTACTATAAAAAAAGAAACAAACAATGCAATACTTAACGCAGCAACAAGTTTCGCTAGTTCCATTTTATCCCAAGAACAACCTTCCTTTTAAATCTTGTCTCATTAATAGAGTCATGCAATTAATTCATAAACTCCTGATTTTCTCAATTCTGGGAATTTCCATTCTTCTCTTCAGCACTTCTCTTCCTCCAAAAGAAATTTATTCTGACAAAGGCCTCCTAATTTTGCTAGAAAATCAAAACATAATAACTAAAAGCAAAATCTCATCTATATCGACCACACAGACATTTACTTTCATTACCTTAGAAAATGAGGTTATTGTAAAAGCAAACAAGAATCTTGATTTCATCAAAGGAAAGACAATTTTAGTGCAAGGCACAAAAGAGTCGTATGATAAAAATATTTATATAAAAGCAAAAAAAATAACATTCTTACAATCATAAAAAAGATACACTACCTCAACTTAAAACATCGAGAATGAAATTCCGGACATAGAAGAATTCACAACATAATTTTATATACTTCAAAATACTCAAATAAAAATGAATCTCCTAAAAATTTCAAGCGTTGTTGCAATTCTTTTAGCCTTAATCTTCTTCTCTCATTCTATTCTAAACTTACTTGGTTTTGCAGTATCAAATAAAGCAATTACTTTAGATGTAATCCCAGAAAATCTAAAGTCTTTCGTAACTTACATTCTAACAAATTTTCTAACAATTATCCGTTCATTCACAATAATGGAATCTCTCTTTGGCGCCCTAATATTTTTTACTTTTGAAAGAATTGCCAAACTAAAAAATCTCCAAGCACTAAGAATAACTTCAATTCTAGCATTAATTGCAGTTCTTCTCCCAGGAATTAGTACTTTATTTTCAATGGGTAGTTTCTCATTTATATTTGCAGACAACACAATCTCCCTAATCCTAGGTTCGACATTTATTTTATTCGGAGTCTCTCTAATAAGAATAAAAACTTCTTCTTGGGAAATGCTCACATCATCTTTAGGAATTCTACAAATTCTTGAAGGTCTTGTACTAATTTCCACTTTCTGGATTCCATTGAGACTAGTAGAGTTTTCAATTGCTATTTATATCCTGCAAGCAGTTTTCTTCTGGAAATTTAGTAAGTTCAAGAAATAATCTCATAGTTCATAAAAATCTTCCTAGAGCAATTCATAATTTCAAATTCTAACTCTTTTATCTTAATCATATTTTTTTCTTTTTTCTTTAATTCTTCCGCAGCTTCATTCTTTAGACTTAAAATCTCTTTCTCTTTCTTATTCAAATCCTCCTCAAATAAAAAAACTTCCTTTTCTCCACCATGTAATTCAGGCACAACTTTAAGTTTTCCCACTAATTTATCAATATCCCCCAACTCCAAACTCTGTGCAGATTTCACCATTTCCAGAATTTCTAAATGTTCATCTTCAAGAAGAGCGAATCTGAAATTACTTTGATATTTTTTCAGTAAGTTATTTTTCTTTTCATCGTGATGAAAACATTTTCCAAGCAGTTTAAAATTAATTCTATTTTTCAGAGAATTTAATTCATTTTCAATTACTTTTACATTCAATTCTTTCATTTTAATATCTTTCAAATATTCTTCGCCACTTCTAATTTTCTTAATTTGCATTATATTAATTTCAACTTCTTTCTTACATTCACTAATATCTTTGTCTAATCGCGCCTTATCATTTTCTATTTCCTTAGTATGTTTCTTTTTATCTTCTAATTCATTAAATAACTCTAGAATATATTGAATTTTTTTAGCTTCTTCATTAATCTCTAAATTAATTTTATCACATTTTCTAAAATCTCTAATAAATGCCCCGATAACTTCTCTTGTGACTCTCATTTCTTCTCCAACTAGAAAAGTGGATTTCTCAAATGGTAAATGTGCAGAAGAATCGAAATCTTTTAAAATTGAATTGATTTTAATAAAATAATCGTTAGAATCATCTACAAAAGTTCCTCTAAGTTGAGTTATCAACTTTCTTAATAAAGAAATATAAAGAAAAAGATTTTCTTTTACAATAAATTTTATCTTTTCATGTTCTTTCTTCTTATCAATATCTACTTTTTCTAGTAACTTAATAGGTTCTTGGAGGCTTTCCTCAAGAATCAAAATATTTTCTTTGACTTCTTTCCTCAATTCCCCATATTTTCTCAAATGCTCTTTCTCTCTTTCCTCAATAATCTGGGGCAATCTTTCAAAATTGATCTTTTCTTTTTGAATTTCTCCCATGACTTCATTCCTCTGTTTCTTAAAAAGTCCAAACCATGACATCTTTATTCTAATTAGTTAGACTATAAAAATAAGATGAAAGACTAAAATTATAAATTCCAAAAATCCTAATCACTACATGCTAATCGAACTCTCTCTAGCTCTCTTGCTTGGCGTCTTAGCTGGCACTTTCACCGGCTTAGCTCCGGGAATCCACATAAATCTCATTGCATCACTCCTTCTTTTATCTAGACCAAATCCCTCAAAAGATCTTCTTCTCCCATTTTCTATCTTTATCATAGCAATGTCAATTACTCATACATTCATAGATTTCATTCCTTCAATTTTCCTAGGGGCGCCAGAAGAAGACACTTTCCTCTCAATTCTTCCAGGACATGAACTCCTTAGAGATGGTCGCGGACAAGAAGCAGTTACTCTTACTCTTTACGGCGCGCTCTCCGCTATGCCTCTTATAATAATTATCTCTCCCCTCTATTTATTCGCCCTTCCTTCATTTTATCTAGAGTTAAAATCCTTTCTCCCTTTCATCCTCATATTTATTTCAATATATATTATACTTAGAGAAAAAGACATTCTTCTCTCAAGCATAACTTTCCTTCTTTCTGGATTTCTCGGATATGCTTCCTTTAACATTCCAATCAAAGAACCACTTTTTCCTTTATTAACTGGTCTTTTCGGCTTATCTTCTCTTTTCATCTCTCTAAATGAAAAAAACAGCCCAGTTAAACAAGAAATTCTTCCTCTTAAAAAAATCTCATTAACTTCTCAAGAAAAAAGAAACGGATTTTTAGCGGCGCTGATTTCAACACCATTATGTTCTTTTCTTCCAGGAATTGGGTCTAGTCACGCAGCAACTCTAGGCTCAGAAATAATTACTCAATCTAAAAAAAGCTTCTTATTCCTTACAGGAATTGTCGGCACAACCGTAATGGCTCTCTCATTCATTACTTTAATTGCAATAAATAAATCTAGATCTGGAACTGCCTCGGCAATACAAGACCTTATTCCAAATCTCTCTCCTCATTTACCTTTAATTTTTTTAACAATTATTATTTCAGCAATCTTTGCATTTATTATTGGCACTTATTTGGCAAAATTATTCGCAAAATTTATTAATAATATAAATTATCGTTCATTGACGCTAGTAATTATCTACTTATTGATCGCCTTAAATGTAAATTTTGCAATATTTTCCTATTTTGACAATTTAATCTCATTTTTTCTCCATATGTTAGTATTGACTTCGGCAACAACTCTTGGTCTCTTCTGCATCTTATCTGGTGCAAAAAGAATCCAGCTCATGGGTGCCCTAATACTCCCAACAATTATCTTCTATCTTTTCAATTGAACACCATAATACTTATAAAATCAAAAATCAAGTAAATTTTATGCCTTACTCGCAAATGGACAGCCCAACATTAGAATTATTGACCAATACTAAAAGAGACTCATTAATTCTTCTACTCCATAATAAAGACAATTCTGGATATCTAGCAAGATTTAATGAGGTAATCAATGGGGGAACTCCGGAAAGCACTTATGCAGATACTTCAAAGCTTTTTGAAATATCTCCGGTAAACCTTCTCGAAGACTTATCTATTCCTCAAATAAGGCCCCTAGATATAAGAGGAGTTCCAAATTTAAATGAGTATTCTGCATATATTGGAAAACTAGAAATAAGAAATGCATTTTCAACAACTCCCTGGCTGGCTCCTTACGATGCACTTATGCAATATTGTGAACGACCTGAAGAAAGACCTCCAATTGATTTCAATCAAATTATTTTTTCTTTAGATTAAATTTCTTTTAAATTTTCAAACCACTTAGCAATACTTTCTTGTTTTTCTTTACCTCAAAAATAATTTAAATTCTTTATTTTTGCAGAGATAGAAAAAAATGAACTAAAACCACTTAGCAATACTTTCTTGTTTTTCTTTCTCTCTTCCAAAAATACTCTCAATATACATTTGATTAAGCTCCAAACTCTCTCTTAAATATTCACTTACTTGATAATCTCTAGCCAAATCCATTGCAGGTTGCATATATTTCAAAATACTTCCTTCTGAAATAGTGAATATTAATTTCCCCCCACATTTCAAACATTTACCTACTAAGGGTGGCCTTCTATAGCTTTCATTACATCCCACGCATCTAAATGCTTGCATAGAAAACTTCCTCAAATTACCACGAGTATCTCGAATAAAATGTCTTTCAATAATAAGTCTGGCCACATCTTTAACATCAACTGCCCTAATTTTTTTACATAATTCCATCATAGATTTAACTTTATCTTTCATAGTTGGTAAAGATTTGTAAGAAGAATTCAAAACTCCAAGATTAATATTTGAACAATTATGGGTGAACATTGTTCCCGTGAATGGGTCTCTTCCGCTTTTTAGTCTAGATTTTACATTATCCATTTTAATTTCTGAAGAATGTTTTCCTTGTTCGGCCAATTGATAGAGTTCTAGTGGATATGTAGAAAGTTCAAAGTCTAGTATCTGGTCGTCTACGTCTCCCGCGCGAATACGTACATTTAGAACAAGTGGAGCATCTTGCGTCCCTCCTCGGTGGGCTGGTAAAAACTTACGAGAAAAATTTAGTAGCAAATCCATTAATAGCATCACCGCTGCTTCATCACCATCGCAGTCGCGCCTCATTGCTGCATGCATAAATGGGCTTGCAAGCATAGTCTGTGTTTTAGAAAATCCTATCAACCTTCCAACTGTCGCGGTACAAATATGTGGGGCAATACAAACAATCAATTTTCCGAGTAAGTCTTCACGAGTTTTAGCATTAAAATGTCTTGGCAAACCATAAAGTTTTTCAAGCTCATCATCAACAAATTGAGTAATTCTCAAAAAAACATCATCTGCTCTTTCATCTGGAGAAACAGGGCATGAAGGAAGAATAACATCATGTGCAAACATCTCAAGTATCTGTGATTCGTTCGTCAAAGGCGCGCCAAATATATCCTTTTCATAACCTAATGTTTTTAATTTTTCAACACTAGCTCCAATCTCTTCAGGTTTAAAATGGGTAATCGTCATTTCAGTCATGTCATATCTTATAGTTCCATCTTTGTTGACGTTAAGTTGATACTTGGATCGGAGTAGTCCCTTAGCAAGATGTTCACAACTGTGGTCTTTGCTTGAAGTCCCTCTAATACCTTTAACTAATGGAACATCTTCGTTACGTAAATGTAGTTGTTTACGTGCAAAATCAAAATGTTGCTTAATATCTATCGATCTTTTTTTGTATTCTACAGTTCTCTCCCCCTCAATTTCTCCTTCAAGTACAATTCTGTCTGATTTGGGAGCATATCTTAATTTTATACATGAGCCGTTACATTTTTCACATCTGGGATAAATAGATTCAATATCGCAAACTTTACAATGATAAAGAGAGAATTCTGCAAAAACACTTCCAACTTCAACCGCTTCTTGAACGCTCCTTAGTCTTCCTCCCTCTTCACCTACTGGAAAAAGAACGTGCGGGCTTCCAATCAATTTACGTAGTTTCGATTTCTCCGGCCTACCCATTCTCGCGCCAATATATGTTCCAGATTTATCTTTTATATTGAAAAATGAAAATTTCCCAATCATTTCTAAAGAAGAGATTTCAGTAAATGTACTCATAATTGCAAGTCGCGATAGAACTTTCTCAGATAATGATCCTTCTGAATATTCAATCCCTAAATTAGCAAACAATGCTTCTGCATTTTCGCAAGAAACAATTACATTGTCCAAAAAAACTTGATGTTCGAATCCAATCAATTCCATCGCTCTTTTTGCAGAAGCTAGAAGTTCTCTTTCGCTAGAAGCATAAGGTAGAATTAATTTTCCTTCTTTTATTTCTCCTCGCCCAATCCATTGGAGAAAATGAAAAAGTTGTTGTATTGTTATTTCTCTCCAAAAAAATATCCATCTGGGATGTAGTGCAACACCATATTGTTTAGAATATTCTTTTGCCTGTTTAACTGAAACATTGAATGCGTCAAAATCTGCAATGTCTGGCGCGGCCTTCTTTAGTTCTAAACTCCACCATTCTTCAACATATCCTGGTTTAAGAAGTTCATAATTTCTATTTGCAACATCCCCAAATGAGACAAGTAAATCTCCAAGATATAAAATTTCAACCGTATCTGGATAAATTTTCTGCGATTCTTCATATGTCCATAATCTCTTTACGCTTCCATCTTTTAATCTTACAATTGGTCCGTCTATGCTATCGCACAATGAAATGGCGCAGCCTTTTGTTGGTTTCTCTATTTTTAACTGTGTTCCAAAAGAAAGAAAATCATCAGATATACCCATTGTTGCTGGATGTACACTTGTTGCAGAAAATCCTCCCGTTCGACTCCGACCATATCTAAATCTAAATCCTCCTGATCGAGATGGATGACTAAATACTGGTCTTCCTGCAACAAGATCTTTAATATATGTGGGGGAAGAATCTACGCTTCCTTTTTCTCTTTTCTTATGAAGTTCAATATATGCATCCAAAAATTCCCATCCTGTTGCCTTAAATCCCTTTGCTTGTGCTCCCCTAAGTAAACGTAGGCCTTTCTGTGCCTTCTGTGCAAGACCTTCTGAAAAAATAAGACACATTCCTCCCCTTATGAAATTCGTCTCAACTCGAGGTAAATCCTTATAATTAGAAACTTCTCTATCTTCACTAGGTTCTCCATGAATCTGAATTGGAATATTTTGTGCTAGAAAATAGATCTCTTCTTCAGTAGGAAGATATTGTAAGTTATTTACTCTTTCGTGATAATCGTAATTCTCTGTAACGTATCTCTTTACTTCTTGTTCATCTGGATCAAATTTTGCAAATCCAAAAGTCTCTCGTAAATAATCAATTAACATTAATACTACACAAGAAGCCGTAGTTCCCGCGCTTCTAATTGGGCCAGAAAAATATGCTTGCAAATATTCTTCTCCATTTTTAGTTTTAGCAACTTTAATTTCTGTAAAACCTTCAATCGGTGAAGATACAACTCCAAGAGTGATGTATGAAAAACCCACCCTTATTCCTGCATCCATGGCTTGAAGAAGACTTTCAAATTTACAATATCGCTCTCGAGAAATTTCTTCGGCTATTTGAAATGCCACAGAAATATCAAGTTGCCCATATTGTTTTTCAAGATCAATAATTCGATCAATAATTTTTTTATCTTGTAACTGGGGATAGATTGTTGAAATAAGTCCTATTGACTTTTCAGCTAAAGTCATTGCAATGGGAATTTCTACATCGCTTACCGGATCTAGTCCCTGTATTCTAGCTTGTCTAGCAAGAGCAAAACTTTTCTGCACTTCGCTTTCAATATTTTCAAAATGTTGTTCGCTATTCATTTTTTTCTCTCCGAATCATTTCATCTTCATCTCCAAAATCAAGAATTTTTAGTTCACGAGTCTTTAAATTCAGAACTGGAACTTTTGCGGGATCTGGAATATTTCCTACTTTCTCTTCAAAGGGAGTCTGTCCCTGCCAACAACTTCCAGTAATAATCAAAACACCATTATAATTCTCTATATCTAGTCTGTGTACTTCTCCAGTACATAATACGTCAGGAACTTCCCCGATAACTAACGGATCTCTATCCACATTTGGAATATATACAACTGAGGAATGTGTGGGGGCAAGATGTCTTCTCTTTAACATGTGTCTCACTGCTTTCGCAGGCGTACGATGTGCCTTCATAAGTCTTAATTCGGGAATCTCACTAATAAATGTGTGAATACTTGCGCCATGATACATTAAGACCTTAAACTCTTTCTGCCCCTCTATCAATTTAACAAGTGTGGGATTTGTAACTAAAATTAAATTCTCGAGTTCATACATCTCTGCTGCATAACTCTTTGATAAAACGGGTTGTGGTTCGGCAACTCTCACGGCATCGTGTTGTCCGGGACACATAAACATGGTGATCTGCTTAGGAATTTGTTTTAAATATGAAGCAAGTAATGCATATTGTTCTTTCATACTCTTCAATTTCAAAACGTTTTCTTGTCCTGGAAAAATGCCCACCCCATCTACATTATCTCCTACAAAAAAAATATATTTTATTTTATGCGCTAGAGGATCGTCTCCTTTTATCCAGTTAAGAAAATTTTGTAAGCTTTTCCCTAAATGTCTATCGCTTCCGCAATGCATGTCCGATAGAAAAGCAATACATGTCTCTTCTTCAAATCTAGCTTTATCGGGTATAAATGCGTCTGGATAATAAACATCTTGCACAAAAACCATATCTCTATTACCTGAGCCCTTTATAGCGATTACGTCATCAAGTTGAATCTCTCCTGCAATAATTGCAAGCTCTTTTTTATCTACTCGTAGCATTACTGAAATTTCTCCAGTTAAGTCTTCTAAAACTAAAATCATATTTTTATTCTTAGTTATTCTTTTTTCTCTTACCATCCCTATGATACTTAGTTGTTGTCTATTGCTTGAAATTTTGCTTATGGACATTAAACTTGTAAGATCAGGTCTTTGCATTAATATTCTTTGTAATTGTTGATATCTTGCGCGAAAATTCCCCGTAAAATCAGAAACTGTGAGTTTTTTATCAGTCTTAGTGTCTGCAGTAAATATCTGATATTTGTGTTGAAATTGTTCATCTGGAATTTTAACGACTTCTTCTTTTCGTATTTCTAAACTTATCCCCAAAGTAACTATAACATTTTCAAGTGTCGCCTTGTCTTTACCTGCAAGTTTGGCAATTGTTTGTTGTAAATATGAACTATTACTATGTAGAATGGATTTTGTTATCATTTTTTGTCCAGAATATCTTTCAAGCCCTTCTAAAAATGTTTTAGCATTCTCCAAATCTCCAAAACTATTTAATAAATCAAATACTTCTCTTTCAAGTAAGAGTCCACGTGATTTAATGTGGCGTAAAAGTTCTTCATGCATGTTTAGTTACTCCTAATAAAATGTAAAACATATTATAGATACAAGGATTTATGAAGCATCTCCTCCGCTTTTTCTAGCACTACAGGGGGAAGCATTAATTTAATCTCTCTGGTTCTTCCCTGCCTCCCTTTACTGATTACTCTAGTATTGATGAGGCCTAGCATATCAAACTCTCCAAGAATATCTGATACTCTTCTCTGTGTAAGAACCTCATTACGCGTCTTCTCACATAAATCTTGATATGCATTATAAACATCTCCCGTAAATATTTCTTCAACTTCTTTATTTTTATGGAGTGCTACTGTCGCGGCCAAAACTAATTGAAATTGTTTAGGAACTTTCTCAACGATATCTAGCATTTTATCTTTTTCTATCTTCTGATTAGCAGTGTCTATATGTTCAACTCTAATTTTTTTCTCATTTTCTCTCTCAGTTAACTCTCCTGCAACTCTCAATAAATCAAGTGCTCTTCGAGCATCCCCGTGCTCTCGAGCTGCATAAGCGGCGCATTTTTCTATAACTCCCTCCGCCAAAACTCCCTCTTTAAATGCCTGCAAAGATCTGATTCTGAGAATATCTTGTAATTGCAAGGCATTATATGATGGAAATACTAATTCTTCTTCACTCAGAGAACTTCTAACTCTTGGATCTATGTTATCCATAAATGTCAGACTATTACTAATTCCAATTATACTTATTTGTGCATTCTTAAGTTCCGAATTTAATCTGGTAAGTGTATAAATAAATCTATCTGAAATTTTTTTCACAGCTTCATCAATTTCATCAAGAATAATAATCACTACTTGTTTTTTAACATCTATAAGCTCGATAAATTTAAGATATACTTGATCTGTGGGTAGTCCTGTGGCGGGAATCGTTCCTTTTAGTTCATGAATCATCTCTGCAACGATTCTATACTCTGTGTCCGCCACCTTTTTTAATTTACAATTTACATAAATAAATTGCAAATAATTTTCCCCCATCTCTTTTAGTTTTTCAAGGATTTTATCTCGAACATATTGTACACTTAACGTTTTTCCGCTCCCCGTATTCCCATATACAAACAAATTACTAACTCTCTCTCCCCTTAAAGCCGGAGCAAGAATCGACGCCACTGCTTCAACTTGCGCCTCCCTATGGGTGATTTGTTCAGGAGTATAGTTGGATTGAAGAACGGATTTATTCTTAAATAAATTATTAGATATAAAAGAACTAAAAATTTTATCCAGTTTATTCATCTCTTTTTCACCTTTGAAAATAAACACCTTTTCTCATTATAAACATATCGCTTTTCTAAGCTTCATTTCCACTGAAGAAGAAGAAAATATAAAAGAAAAAAGACTAATTCAAACAAATTATCTTAAAATAACAGACACCCTCATTTCCACTCGAGAATAATCTTTTTTTAATCTTCAAATCTTCAAATTAACACGAATAAATATAGATACTATATACTATATACTATATACTATATACTATACTATACAAAACTTTATAAAGGAAAAGAAGAGAAAGAAAAATCCCTCTATCCTTTTTAAACATTTTCTTTTTCTCCATACGCAACCATGGGGTCACACCCCCCACAACTTCAAGACTCGTCTTCTCACCTCATAATCTTCCAGTCACACGTTCCCAAGAGTAAAAAAAACAGGCAAAGATTTATATACAAAAGCTTTCTCCAGTACATATGGGATTAGAAAAGAGGCCGTTAAAAGATATAATTGGAAAATTAGTAGTTACAAAAGAAGGTAGAAGACTTGGGTTTGTTAAAGATCTCAGTTTCGAAACTCGCACTGGCGAACTTATTCAATTAATTTTAAAAGACCCAACACCATACACTAGAAATCTCAACCTAGAACTCTCTCCAAATAAAGAAGCGCTCATTCCTTACAACACAATAATCGCAATAGGAGATTTTGTCGTTATATCCGAAGAAGATTTAATCTAGTTCTTAAATAAACAAATCTTTAAAAACTCTCATTTATACATTTCACCATGAACATCATAGGATTTAATTATACTCAAGTTAGCGCATATAAGTCACAAACATTCAAAACACCATTTACAATAAATACGAATATTGAATTTTTGTCTATTGACAAAGAAAAATTAGACATTCTTAAAGACACCGAAGCAATTCCAGCAAAATTCAAATTCACTTTAGAATATCACGAAACAGATGAAAAAATAGCAGATAAAAAAGGACAAAAGCAGGGAGAAATATCTTTCGAAGGAACGCTCGTCCTTTCAGCAACAAAAGAAGAAGCAAAAGAACTTCTCAAATCCTGGAAAAAGAAAGAAATTCCTCAAAACCTTCGTCAACCACTCTTCAACACCATTTTACGTAAATGCACTTTTCGAGCTCTCGCTCTCCAAGAAGAACTTAATCTTCCAACTCACATAAATATTCCTCTAATTGAATTCAAGAAATAATATAGATTCTCTAGACTGTCAAGGGGCGATAAGAAATTTAGATTTAATGTTAGGCAATATCCAATCTACACCAAGTCCCTTGCACGATAGATCTTACCACCCCATCCATCAACTACCTCCTTCCTTCTTTTTTCATTCGGAGAAGCAGTCTTACACAATAGAACTAGACGGAACAATGTCCATACAAATCAATCAAAAAAATTCTCTCAATCTAAACCATAATTACGATTTTAGCATTTAATTTATTACTCGATCTTACCAATTGGAGAGTCAAAAGGGAATAGCTATTTTCACTCAAGATATTTTGACACTCTGTGTAAAGCACTTCTGAGTTTGCTAGGTGACAAACTCAAGTTATTAACTCATAATCTCCCCATTTCTCCAAAATCCATAACTTCAAGCTTCTCCCCCACAACCCAAATTCTAAATTTCTTTAAATCTAATTTCCATGCAAGACCCAAATCACTATTTCGAACATCACTTCCCACACTATGCTCACTAAAACTAGGCACAACAATTATTTTCCTTCCTTCAAATTTTCCTTCTAGAAAACATTTATATTTCTCACTCTTTACTCCATCTTCCAAAACAATCGCCGGATGCGCATGCCCCATAACCCACATTTCGACTTCCTTAGAATAAATCTCTCCAAAATCTCGATCTCCATGTAAAAAGCAAACTCCATCAGTACAATAAAAATTTCTTACTTCACTATTCTCTCTAACTAAAAATCTCTTAAGTGCATCGTGATTTCCTTGCACAATTACTATTTTCTTACATTTCTCTCCAAAAAATTCCAACAACTTTTGAAAATCCTCTCGTTCTTGTCCTAGAACTGTTCCAAAAACGTGCTTCACATCTCCAAGCAAAACAACTTCATCAACATTCCCTGTTCTAGAAAATATCTCTTCAAAATCTTCCATCATCTCTCCAAATAACTTTCTTCCCACACCAACACCAGAAATATTTAGAGCTTCTTCATACCCCAAATGTAAATCCCCAACAACAAGTATTCTTTTTCCATCAACTTCAACAAGCAGACATTTTCCAATATATGAAATTTCAACCATTTTTCTTCCCTTCAATCGCCTTCAGGTGCAATTCATGCATCCTCTTTAAAAATGAGGCCTTGTCTTCCATCTTTATCAAGTCGCTTCTTCCCTGCATAACTAAGCTCACTCCAAAAGGAGAAACTATCGGTGTCCTAATATGTTTAACTTTCAATTTCCCACTTTCGATCCATTTCAAAACTTCTCGAGCACGTGCAACATCCATTAAATCTTCAAACACCTCGCGCCGAGCTTCACGCAAGATCGGAAATTCATTACTTAGTTGCTTCACAGCACGAAATAAAAATTCAGAATGTACTTGTTGCCTTCCAACACTTTTCTCTCTTCCCTTATACTGTCGCAGAATCATTAAACTCCTCCCAGCACAATGTCTAAATCTTCTCTTAAGTATATCTGTCCTCTCAATCGCTTCCTTCAATATCATCTCTAGATTTTTACTAGTCACAAATTTCAATATTGCTTCTTCATCTAAACTCTCTCCTGCAATAAAAAATCCATTATCTGTAATTCCTATTTCTATATCTCTGTGCTTTAGGCGCGCAGCAGCATATGCGTACGCACGAGACAGCGAGTCATTCACTCGCCTACCAAATAAACTATGAAAAACCAAATATTCTTTATTTTCTTTAAATTTTTCTACCACCATAGTTTTGTCATCTGGTATCTCTGCAAAATCTTCTTGTTCTTTACAGTAAGAATATATCTCTTGCGCAATTCTCTCATTACAATAAATATGGCCTCTAATAAACTGAATACAACTTTTCTTTTCTCCTAGTCTTTCTTTCACAAGTCTTCTAAATCTCTGTATTTCCAGAGCAACGTCAAAAGAGAGGGGCAGCATCTCACTAAACCATGAAGGAATAGTGGGATTTCTAGACACATTCGCCCTCACAAAAGCTTTCATCCCTCTTGAAAAAAGAAATTGATATTTCTTTCCACCTAGAACAAATATATCTCCCCTCTTCATTCGCTCTAGAAATCCCTCATCTATCTTTCCGATCGTTTCCCCTCTCCCCTCCCCTGCCCCAACCATAACAGAAATAAATCCTTCTGCAGGAATCGTCCCAATATTCGTCATATAAAGTACTCTCGCCAGTTTTCCTTTCTTTCCTACTTGCCTAGTAACTGAATCATACCAAATCTTAGCATACACATGTCTATGTTCAAGAGCATAATCTCCAGCTAAATAACTTACTACATCAAAAAAATCTTCTTCTGACAGTCTAGAATAACAATAACTTCTCCTAATCACTCGTAACATCTCATCTACATTCCAAATTTTACTTATTGCCATCCCAAATATCTGCTGGGCAAGAACATCAAGACAATTCATGGGAATACTTGCCCGGTCAATATGTTTCTCAATCATCTCTTTCATTAGTATTCCACATTCAACAAGATCGTCCCTATCAAGAACCAAAAATCTTCCCTTAGGTTGACTATGTAGCTGGTGTCCTGCTCTTCCAATTCTTTGTAGTGCACGACTAACACTCTTAGGACTCTTCAATAGCACAACTAAATCAATACTTCCAATATCAATTCCAAGCTCAAGAGATGTAGAACTGACAACAACTTTCAGCATTGATTTTCTAAGCTTATCTTCAATAATAAATCTCTCTTCTTTACTCATACTACTATGATGTGCCCCAATTTCTCCAACATATTTTCCAGGAAAATGCATATCAAGATAATGAATAATTCTCTCAGTCGCAGCACGAGTATTAGTAAATATCAAAGTAGTTTTATGCTCTTGAATTAATTCATCAAGAAGATGATATAGTTTCTTTTGCCCCTCCACGTTTTCTGCTTCAAGAATTGTTTCTCCAGGATAATCCATTCCAATATCAATTCCTTTCAATAATTTTACTTCTGCAATATGGCATTCTCTTCCTACCCCAACAAGAAACTTTGCAATCTCTTCAAGCGGAGAGATTGTAGCACTTAATCCGATTCTTACGGGATCAAATACACTCATACTACACAAATTCTCTAGAGCCAAGCTCAAAAACACCCCTCGTTTATTAGTCATTGCATGTATCTCATCAACAATAATAAATTCTAGTCCTTTCACTTTTTCAACGAACTTTGGTGTAACTAAAACTATTCCCAGCGATTCAGGAGTAGTCACATAAATATGCGGCGCCTTCTTTGCATGTTTCGCGCGTTCAGCAGGAGTTGTATCTCCGGTTCTTAGACCCACACGAATCTCTTGCAATTTTATTCCCTTTCCTTCAGCAATTTTCCTTATTTCTTCAAGTGGAGCAATCAAATTTACAAAAATATCATTAGAAAGTGCCTTAAGGGGGCTTATGTAAACAGCATAAATTTTCTCCTCAAGTTCATTCTTTTCAGCAAGAGTGACAAGATAATTAAGAATTCCCAAAAATGCAGTAAGAGTCTTCGTTCCACCCGTAGGCGCACTTACTAAAATGTTTTTTCTATCCCAAATAGTCTTTACTCCATAAAGCTGCGTCAAACTAAAATCTTTAAATCTTCCAAAAAACCATTCGCTAACGAGTGGATGCAAGATACCTCGCACAGCACTAGAATCATGCGGTTCCATAAATGTTATTTCGCTCATTTCCCCTCGCCTCCAAAGAACTATTTAACACTTCGCCTTCACGACAAAGTTACTTCTTCTCTTTAATCTTCCCCACAATCCATCCAACCATTCCCCCCACAAGAACTCCTAACGGGATAAGCACCCATCC
Organism: Candidatus Pacearchaeota archaeon; assembly: GCA_964202455.1. Classification (GTDB taxonomy): domain Archaea; phylum Nanobdellota; class Nanobdellia; order Pacearchaeales; family GW2011-AR1; genus VGKP01. The sequence continues at coordinate 66,936 of CAXNIJ010000001.1, forward strand.
AAAGACTGAAACTAACGAGGTCACCAAACCACAGAGACTTCCTTCACGTGCGAGTATAAAACATTGAGCATCTTTCCAAGAGGCAAAGGCAATGAACAAGAGATAAATCACCCCTCCGCTAATTGCTCCCGCTTGCCGAGAGCGATTACAAACAACCAAAAGAATCGCGGCTCCTGCAACAGCAAAGAAGAGATTAATTAGAAAAGAAATTTCCACAAAGACAGCTAAAAACCAAATTACAAGAAAGAGTAACGCGATAGAGCTCTGCATCCAGACCGGTCTTTCTTTCCATCCCATTCTCCATCAACACCCCCTACCTTTAAATATTCTTTGCTCTCTAATTCTCTATGCCTCAAATTTCCCAACAAAAAAAAGACAGGATTACCGAGCAGATTCTCCACCACCTCTTCACAGTATCTCCCTCATCTATTTTCACAGTCCAGATAAGTAAGGAGATTGCCAGAGACGAAGAATTCACTCTCGCCCTTCTCAAAGACCTTCAGAAAAAGAAATTAATCATAGAGATTGCAAAGAACAAAGACGGCACAGACTATAAAAAGCGTAGACGCTGGCGCCTTTCAAACGAAGTTTATGATATCTACAAAAAGCAACAAGTCAATCTCAAATCCTTTCCCTCAACAGATTCAACTATCAAAGACAATTATCAAGACAAAGAGTAAAACCTCTCTTTCATATACCTAAATCCTTATATTCTCTTTAGTCATTTAGTTTTAATGGATCCCATTAAAGAAGCTTTCACGAGGGCAAAACAAGACATTCAAGAACTAAAAGATCAGTTAACCCTATTATCTCAAGAGACTCAGTTTCTTAGGCAAACTCTCGATGATATCCTCTTTCATCGGCAGCTCCAGCAAGCTTTTCCATCAGACAGACAGACAGACCAACACTCCAGCACACTTCAAACTCCAAAGTCTACCTCGATTCCAGCACAAACCTCTCAAAACCCATCAATCAAGCAGGAAACTCCAGCACTCCAGCACATAGATTCCAGCACTCCAGCACAAAATAACCCTTTAAAACCTCTAAAAGACCAGTTTTCAGTATTCTCCACTGGAAATGAGGGGGTTCCAGCAGACAGACAGACAGACAGACAGACAGACCAGCAGACACAAAATAGCGAGAAAATCGACTTAGAAACCCTTCATGAGCATACCTTTCAGCACATAACTGACGCTATAGATACCCTAGATCAAGCAAAAAAAGAAGTTCGTTTAAAATTTAAACGCTTTACTAAACAAGAAATGGAAGTTTTTGGAGCAATATATTCCTACGAAGAGCGGGGACTTATCGTCGATTACGCTCTTCTTGCGCAAAAACTTGGCCTGACCGAGAGTTCTATCCGCGATTATGTTCAAAAACTCATCAAAAAAGGCGCACCGATTGTAAAAACTAAGGAAAACAATAAGAGGATCCTTCTTAAAATCGATCCTAACCTCAAAAAAATCGCATCTTTACAAACAATTCATCAATTAAGAGAACTCTAATTCGTTTAACCGAACAACTTCTATAAAAGCTCTAGCTGACACTCACTTTCAAAATTTTTTTCTTTTACCATCGCTGTTTTTTTCATAACTCTTACTCTCAAGTCATTCATTTTTGGTCAAAATCCCCCTTTTTGCACTTTTTCTCCTCTCACTTTTTGACCGCATCAGGAAGATCGTTCATTTGCTCCCATCTTCCCTCACTTTTGGATACTTTCCTTCACTTCTGGAAGGTTTTTTATACGTCGAGAATCAAATATTCTCGATCGTACTCAAAATCTCCTCACTTTTGGAAGGTTTTTGATACCGAAAAAGGCATAAACCGGTAAAAAATGAGAACCACAACTCTCACTTTTCACTATTTTTGCTCATTTTATCATGAAACTTCGTTTAATCTATCATTAACACGAACTCGCTTACTTTTCCCAACCCTCACTTTTGCGTATTTTGCGAGTTTTTCCCTTATTTCTTCAGGTACAAAGACCCTCTTTTTCCCTGTTTTCTCACTTATTTCCTCTAGTAGTCCTTCACTCTTCTGTTTTATAGCATTTATCTGTCCTCTTATAGTAGATTTCTCTTTACCCAAAAGCAAGGCTAAATCTTCATAACTTAACTTCAAATCGCTATTCATCAGAGTCATTATCAACAGTCTTTCATTTGCGGTTAAACCTTTCAAAATATCATAAATATTGCCTGTTTGAACAGGCATCTGAACAGCTTTTTCAACACCATAATCAGCTGTCTGTTTGCCTAAAACAGGCAATTTTTCAAACAACTGTTGATGTTTTTCATCATTTTTCAAAGATTCAACTTCTTCATGCAAAGCACCAAGATCAGTTTTAATCGTCGCTATTTCAGATTTTAATGAAGAAAGTAAAGAAAACACCTGTTTGTCTTGTCCATCAAGGTGTTTGATCCACTTTCCAACCACATCAATATCATTTTTAACTGCAGAGAAGCCTTGGCGAATTTCATCACTAGAATTATTTTCCTTCTTTTTGAATAACCAGTTGAACATATCTATATTACTCGTTCGAGTATTTATAAACCTTTCGGTATCTCCTCACTTTATCGTCGATAAATAGACGTCAAAAATCAACAAAAAGTCTGACTAAAAATAGAGAAAAACACTCTAAAACACCAAACAACATCATTCAAACACCTTAGATGCTTAGTCAAACACTCAACATCTTACTTTAAACACCCGTTCAAACATCCCCAAACACCTTCAACCTAGATCAAATTTTACCAATCATCGTCGACAAATTTTGGCAAAACCCCTAAACTAATCTATGGGGCAAAAAGTCTACACTTTACTATTGTTCAAATATCTGCCTTTTTTCTCTCAAAGAATAAAGAGTTTCATAGCCCGCTTTTTAATAAACTCCTTGCTTCCAAAGCAGAATTTCAAAAAAATTCATCCAGATATAAGTTTTTAAGTTTTCACAAGACCTCAACTCTATGAATCTTCCTTAACGTTGACCTTTAGACTCAGAATATCAGATATATCTTCAAATTTTTAGGGGAACAAGTACCAAAGATCTACAAAAAGCACTAGATTATCACCAAAGCAGCCGTTCTTTCATAACAACACTTCCCCTTAGCGTTGACCTAGTCTCCAAAACACTACATGTTCGTGTTTAGAAGAGGTTCTTTCACAAAGAAACGCTCTTTCAAACATTCCGACCATCTCAAAACACTCATCCAAACATCAATTTTAATCTAGATAAACCCAAAGAGTTAAATACTTCCACAGGTTTAATCAATTATGCCTAAAAAAGAAGCAGACCTCACAGCGATTTTATCCATTATAGCAGGTTTTATCATCCTAATCTGGCCCAACATACTAGGCATAGCAGTAGGTCTTTTCCTTCTAATCACTGGAATACTAGATTTAGCAAGAAAAACCAAGTGATTTCTCCAGTTTAATTCTTTTCCTTTCGCTAGTAATTTTCAGCATAAAAGAAACCGCAAGATTTATATACTTCTTACGTATATCCATGTGTATGAAAATAAGTAAGGAAGATATTATCAGGATAGGAAAAGGTTTTGGAGGAGAACTGCGAAACGATGCAAGTATAGAGTTTGCTTTGGAAAAGCAGGAAAATGTCAAACTCGGAGAGTATAAGAAGCTAGCTTATTTGATTAGAGCAATAGTAATTGATCATCCATTCACAGATGGAAACAAAAAAACGGCTGCATACATCGTTTTTGTTTTCGCCGAACAATTCAATAAACAAGTAGATCTTGAGCTTATTAAAGAGCAAATGATTTCAATTGCAAGTAAAAACATCAATAGTATTCGAGCAATCGAGGAGAGACTAAAAAATGTCCTTAACTGAACAAGAAATACAGAGAATATTCAAAAAATACAAAGAAGTATTTGAAGAAATGGAGCACTATGACCAAACCCGCGAAAAGCTTTGGGAAAAGAAACGTATCGACATCACACTTACTCATCGTCTCATTAAGAAGTTAAAGGCCCTAAGCAAACAAACAGGCAAACCCATTTCTCATATTATAGAGGAAGCAGTTACTAAGTTATAGTCCCAGCCAACACTTCCAAACACCTGTTTGCCCCGTTTATCGTCTATACATTTTCTAATCCCAACACCTACCAATACCTCTGTTTTCTCCTCCTTTCCCACCCATTCCCCCTCCATTTTAAACACCTATTTGCCCGTTTGTCCTAAACCATAACTTCAAACCAAGTGAGGCGCGAAGCGCCGAACGCGCCCGACCACCTAAATATATAAAAATCGTTCTAAGAATAAGAGTTATGGACGAAAAATCTCCCATCGAATTAATTCTCTTAGAATACCGGTGCAGAGATTTCGACGATCGTACAATTATCTTAAGAATTAAGAATGCTCCCTTTGGGGCGAGCAGAATTCAGCAAGTTGCATGGGGCGTGAGTCCAAGTTTTCCTGCAGGAAATCCTCCTGTTTTCCCAATATACTATGAAGTGACAGGGTTCAGTCAAGAAGGAAATAGTCGTGTGATGAGATTGCCCCATAGCGGAGAACTAGTAGATTACAAGCCCTCATTTGAAGAAGCATTCAAGAGAGCATATGCGTTAGCAAAGGAACGGGCTTTGGAATATACCTGACCATTTTCACATGCTCCAGAATATGATCCTTCAAGAGCACACATATTTGATAGAACCTCTTTCGGAAATCTTTCCCCCTCAGATTCAGACGATCCTTGTCATAAGCTCTGGTATACACCTATTTGGTATCCTGAAATATAATTTAGATGTTCGCACAAGCTACATTAACCGAAGTATTGGCACATTTTAAGGGATTTCAGAGTGTTTTTTGAGGCGAAAGAGTTAAATAGACTCAGAAAATGAATAAATCATGACTTGGACTACCCTCACTATCTCAAATAATAAAGAGTATGCCTTATTAGCAGAACAATATTTTAAGGAAGATCGTCGTAGGGAACCTGGAGAATATACGTCTTCAGGTTGGTTAAGAAGGCAAGCGAGATTAGGGATCTATAGTCTATTAATGAATTGCTTATCCGATCCGACTCATTTTATGAAAGTAACTCAATTTATCAATTCAAATTCGATTGGAGAAGTAGTTAGATTGGTCGAAACGTTTAGAAATGGTCATCAAGAGAATTTAGCGACATATTTCGGTTGGAGTGATTTAAGTACAATTCAAAGAAAGATAGACTTAAGGAATGAGTTACTTGCTAAACTGTTTCAAGCGTAATCTTCCTCCCTTTTCTTAAAACTTTCAGCATAAAGGAAAAACCGAAATATTTATATATCAGTTATACATCGAGTATACATGGCAGAAGAATCAACTATCCTCTTAGACAAGAAAGTAATTGAGCAACTTAAAGAAGCGAAAGAATATCCTCGCCAGACATACAATGAACTTCTTAATAAAATGACTCATCTTTTCATAACTCTCAAAAAACAAAAAGAGAGACAATACGACCGTTTTCTCTTTGAAATACAAAAGAAAAAGATGAGAGAACTCTGGGATAATGAATATGATGAAGTTTGGGAGAAAGTATAAGTTTGGCGACGTTATTTTAGCGTCGGTCCAGTATACAGATACATCGGAGATTAAAACTCGTCCTGCACTGGTGCTCTTTGAAGAGCATGAAAATATTGTAATTGCAGGGATAACGAGTAATCCTCATATGCAAGGTATTTCTCTTACTAAACAAGAAGGAATGGTCGCAGAGAGTATTGTTAAACTGAATTATATTATGACTCTCACAGAATTAATGGTCAAGAAGTATCTCTTCACGATTTCAGAAGAGAAAAAACAACAAATTAAGGATGAATTTTGCAAGAAGCTACAATAAAATTTGAATCCAAACCCTTACGAAAAGATCATGAACGGGGATTCATTGTTCCAGACAAGCTTACATCTAGCTTGGATCTTAAAGGAGGTGAAAAATTGCTTTCGCCCTCTTGAAATATTAGGGATTTTTAGAGGTTGTTTTAAACAGCTGTTTGTTCGTTTAATCATTCAAAAACCTGTCCCCTTTCCTAGAACAATAACTTCAAATCTCTGTGAGGCGCGAAGCGCCGAACGCGCCCGATCGAAAGAATTAAATATATCGGAGCATACAAATAGATATGACTTATCAGGTAGTTGTGGGAATTCTATTATCTGTTCTTGGTCTTCTTGTTTGTATTTTCCCAAAGTCATTTTCGGGGTTCCTTAGTACTAGTAAAAATATTTTGGGAAGAAATTTTAAAGAAAAGTTGGGTGAAAGCAAAGGAAAAATAATTACGATTGTCTGGAGTATAATTATCTCAATATTGAGTCCAATTGCCATCTTTACATCGAAATAGAATCAATTTAGAAGATAATTTGTAAAAGGGCGCATAATCTACCTTAGACGAACCTTTAGAGCTCTTTTTCGCCCCAAAAGTTCGCTTTTTTATTTGTTGACATTAACTTTGTTGTATTGCCCTATAAACAACGATCTTTTTGAGTTTTGAGGGAAAGATTTAATAATATTCATCAAGCCAGAGAGATATGGACAGTGCACCATTTATACATCCTCAACCAGACTTAGGAAAATATCTTGCAAGTTTTGTAGGCGGTACCAGCAGATATCGAGAAGCACGTTCTTCCGATAACAACGTTGTTGTGGGAGAATTTATGATTGAACATTTGAAAAGAAAATTGCCTCTAGAACAGCTTGAGGCAATAGTACGAGAATATTTGCTAAGAAGGGGATTCCTAGATGTCACAGAAGGATCAGAAGAGACGACATCAGATATCAATTCAAGCTCTCGAAAGTATTTTCATCCCACCTATTCTCAGACTCATAATTGGAAGGTATTAGTCAACGTTCCTGGTTCTCGTAAAGACATTTCGGTAAGTTGGTCCATTTACTAGAAAAGCAATATTAGTGCCTGAATATTATTAACTTCTCTTAAAACTTTCAGCATGCTCAAAGAGTTCGTTTAATTATATAAAAAACTATTCTTCCCAACACAAATATTTATATATCTCTAGAATACCTCAATATAATGGGAAAAACACAAAGACTTCGACATATTCAGCCAACTCATGGAGACAGGAATTATTTTATTTATGATGATGACAAAGGAAATGAGGTTTTTGCCTTTCCAACACCCATAGGTTCTCCAACAATATTTTCTGCCAGAGACGAGAATGGAGAGTCATTTAATGAGGCTGCAGTTAGAAGCGAATTAATTTCCCGTGCCAGGTTTATAGAAAGAACAGAAGGATTACATCTTAGAACCATCAACTCATATACTGCTATTCGCGTACATTTTGGAAATTTTCCCACTATAAAGACTAGTGATAGGCCCTCTTTAGAGGTAGATTTAGAAATATATGGTGTACAATTTTACCAATCCACATTTTTAGATCGCAAATCTACTAAAAAAAGACCAGCGTAATCTTTCTGCTCTCTCTTAAATCTTTCAGCACATTCAAAGAGTTCGTTTAATATAAACTTAATCTTCTTCCTTTCTCTTAAATCTTTCAGCACAAAGGAAAAGTTTATAAACTATAACAAATTATATAATTGATATGGAACAAACAACTATTCAAATAAGTAAAACTCTCTTGGAACAGCTAAAGTTACGAAAGATGACTAAAAAAGAGAGCTATGAAGGAATTATTTGGGATTTGCTTGAAGATACAATGGAGTTATCCGATGAAACAAAACGCGCGATCGAAGAAGGAAGAAAGCAGATACTTGAAGAAAAAGTTGTTTCTTTTGAAGATTTGAAACGAGAGTTCCAGTAATATGCACTACCAGATCTCTTTTTCTGAACAAGCAGCCAACTTTATTAGAAAATTAGACAAATCTCAAAGAGAACGAATTTTCGCCGTTCTCGAAAGAATCAAAATTCGTCCAGAAGATTTCGTTGAAAAACTAGTTGGAGAACAGGGGTACAAGCTCCGCATAGGAGATTATCGATTATTTTTAGATATTCAACAGAATACTATTATTATCTTCGTCGTAGAAGTCAGGCATCGAAAAAATGCGTACAAAAAATAATACTCTCCCTTTCTCTTAAATCGTTCAGCATCTCCAAAGAGTTCGTTTAAACTGCCCAATAGTCTGGAATATCAAATCCATCATCATTCAGTGATTTTTTTAATTCAGGATCATTCCATTCACAAACAATAAGCTGAAACTGAGAAATGGAAGGTGAATAAAGACAACGAACATCAGCAAGAACAGCATTTCTACCTCTACTTTCTAAAAAAAGCAAAAAATCTAGATTTGTTTCATATATTTTACCTTTAGTATTTTTAACAAAAGCCAAAGAAAAAGGAACGTCTCCACTAGAATCAGCAAGATACGGATTTTCATCCCCCAATATTGCACGAAGATTATTTGCAAAGTTGATAATTGCGAGCCCATTATATTCTTTGGCGCGACTAAAGAAGGGCGCAGAAGTTGTTTCAATTCTATCTTAATTATCAACAAAGTCTCGAATGTTTTTACAATTATACACTAGAACATTACATTTTTTAAATAGAGACATTCCAGGCAATAAAAGATAATCTTCGTGTACTTCTTTCATAATAACTTTACACAAATAGATGTTTTTAAAACTAACCAATATTCAAAGGGTTCGTTTAACTCCAATTTCCTCCTTCTCTGCCTCTGAATTTCACTCAAGATTCATCTTCCATAACCCTTAAATACCAAGGTAATTTAGGTATATTAACACCTCTTTTCCCCAGAAGAGGACGTTTCATCACCTTTTTGATCGATGGAGCCTCCTCTTATGGGTTTAATATTCTACGATTATACCTGCAAACAGCTGTTTACGAAACGTTTTTAAACAAACATTTTCTTAAACAGCTGTTCAGAAGGAAAAATATTCTTTCTCGCAAAAAATTACAATGGAACTCGCTATATCGAAAGTAAGTTTAAAGCAACACGAAGGGAAAACTATTTCCCTAGCTGGAATTATAGATAGCGTCGCGCAAACAACAGGTCCAACACTCTTTTCTCTTATAGACGGATCGGGAACACTCATGTTAAAAGGATTTGACGGCGCAGGAGTGAGAGCATTTCCACAAATAAAAGAAGGAGACACTGTAAAAACTATGGTTCAAGTCAAGGAATTTCAAGGTTCTTTAGAAGGGGAGATAATACGAATAACAAAGCTTGAGGGCCCGACGTCAGAACAACTTAGAAAAGACATAGAAGCAGAAGAAAGAAAACGAGCAACAGTTGTACCAATACCTTTCTTAGTAAAAAGCCAAATACTCGATAAATTAAAAGAGAGATATATCCAGGCAGCTACAGAAATTCGTCTTGCAGTTGTGAAAAACAGACCAATTATAGTTCGTCATCACAATGATTGCGATGGATACAGTTCAGGATATTCATTAGAAAGAGCAATTATTCCTCTAATTATTAAACAACACGGTGGAGGGAAAGCTCCTTGGGAATATTTTACACGTTCTCCCTCGATGGCGCCATTCTATGAGATTGAAGATTCAATAAAAGATACTGCAAATTCTCTTCGTGATGTCGCAAAATTCTCAAATAAAATGCCTTTAGTAGTTATTGTAGACACAGGTTCAGGTTCAGAAAGTCTTTTAGGCATTAGACAAGGAAAAATTCACGGGGCAGATTTTATAGTAGTGGATCATCACTTTTTCGAGGAAGACGTAACTTCTCCAGAAGTTTTAGTCCATGTAAATCCATTTGTAGTCGGAGAAGATGGGGCGAAGTTTTCAGCAGGAATGCTTTGCACAGAACTTGCTCGTTTTATTAATCCAGAAGTAATGGTTGATCATCTTCCAGCTTTATCTGGAATGGCAGATAGAATCGATAATCCAACGGTAATTACAGAATATCTTAAAATTGCAGAAAAGAAAGGATATAATAAAGAGTTATTAGAAGACATTGCATCACTTATAGATTATGTAAGCACAAAGCTAAGATTTATGGAAGCACGAGAATATATCGAAGTGGTTTTCGGCGACCCAATTGACAAACAAAAAGCGCTTGTTTCTCTTATGAATCCATTTATCAGGACTATGCAAAAACGCGGACTTGAAATTGCAAAGTCTACAGTCAAGAGAGAGAAAATAGGTCAATGTACCTTACAGTTACTTTTTGTAGAAGAAACATTTTCAAGAAATGCCTATCCCAAGCCAGGACAAGTTGTGGGAATGCTTCATGATTTCTTTCAAGAAAAAGAAAAGAACAAAAATGTAGTATCTATCGGAGTATTAAGCGATCTTGTAACTATTCGGGCAACAGAAGAGTCAAAATTCATAGTACACGATTTTCTTTCAGTTCTTCAGAAAAATGTTCCAGAGGCATTTCCAGAGGGTGGAGGACATAAAAGTGCAGGCGCACTTAGATTTGTTCCAGCTCAAAGAGAGAAGGTATTAGTCGCGTTAAGAACATACCTAACAAAGGTCCAATCAGGAAAGTAATTAATTCTTGATCTCTAAAATTTTTATCTTAAAAAACAATTTTCTTCCAGCAAGAGGATGATTAAAATCTAAAACAATTATTTCACCTTTAACTTCAGCGATTGAAACTGGAATCTGTTTTCCATCTGGTGCATTTATTGCAAAAGTCATTCCAGGCGTAGGCTCGGGAGAAGCTGGCAAAGTGTTTCTAGGAACTTCTCGAAGTAGATCCTCATCAGGCAAACCATACGCATCTATCGCTTCAACTTCAAATTTTTTCTCTTCTCCAACTTTCATTCCAATAGCTGCTTTTTCAAACCCTTCAATAACTTCTTTGCCCCCAATAGTAAATGTTAAAGGATGCGAATGATCTCCATGACTAGAAGAATCAAATATCTCTCCATTTTCAAAAGTCCCCTCATAATCTACACTAACGATAGAACCATTTTTAGCAATCATTAAGTCAATGAATAAATGGTCTTTTTAATTCTTTTGACTATCACGATTTAACAAATATTTATGAAGATGTGAGAAATAATCTTGTTTTTGAGAATAGGCGAGTCTTTCAATAATTAATTCTGGAGTAGAGTGTGCAAGTTTTCCGAGTACTGGGTTGTGATCCACAATAAGTTCAAATGTTTCACTTAATCCCTTCGCTTCAATACCGTCTATTCTAGCACCCGGAGGGAGTCTATGTGCAACTTCTTGTCCAAGATGAGTTGCAAGAATGAGAAAGCATCCTTTTTCTATAAAGTATTGAGCAGTTGCACAAATAATTAATCCCGCAACTCCCGGCTCAGTCACTGATTCAATTTCATCAGCAAGAATTAAAGTGGATTCTCCAGGTTTAACGCTAGATAATTGAGTCAACAAAGTTTCAAACGCGCCTTTACTCATAGAACCTTTATTTTTAGCGAAATAATAAATTTCTTCAAATAATGGAAGACGTACCTCTCCATGAGTTGGTAGACCCATTTGAGAGAGAGAAACAAGTTGCAATACGTGCTCAAGAAGTGTAGTTTTACCTCCGCTATTAGCACCAGTCAATATAGAGCATCTTTTTTCAGGAGTAAGATGAAATGAAATTGGTTGCGCCTTTTCTATCAAAATATTAGTTGAAGAAGATAAAGAAAGGCCTTCTTCAAAAACAGGATAAGACTCAGCAGTTTTAAGATATTCATTAATTCCCCCTACAAAGTCTGCAATCAATAAAAGTTCAGCTAGATTAGAAAGTTTTTCAGGAACCTTCATAAGTAAAGTAGAATGTTTTCTTATTTCTTCTGCTAAAGAAGTGTGTGCAGATGCATTCTGTTTTTTCAAATATCTAGAAAATTCTTCTTCATTCAATGTAACTGGAAAGTTTTCTATAAACAGTTGTTCAGGTAAGCCAGTCTCTAAAATGGCTTGTCTTAGAGAAGTTTTAAGTCCGGCGGGCAAAGCAGATTTATGAAGAAGTGCAAGTAGTGCCTCTCCAGAAAGAGTTAAATTTTTAATTTGAATAGAAATTTTATCATTAACTTCAGAAATTTTATCTTGAATTTCATCATAAGATATTGTTTTTGTCAAATTAGATCGTATCAATGAAAGCAAAGGCGATAGTTCTCTCGCACATTGTGAAATATCCGAACTTTCTTCTTCCGAAGCTAATTTTTCTATTATATGTTTCCATCCAGAGAGTAGTCTAACATGTCTTTCAAGATAAACTTCTTCAATACTATCTAAAAAAATCGTCTGCGGGAGTTGCTCAAGCATTCTAGAATATTCTTCACAATCTATAACTTGAACTAGGTCATACCCTTCTAGAGCAGCCACATCTTGTTCATGAATTATAAATTTAACGGGACAATCTAGTTCTTTAAGTTGAATAAACGTTTTCTCATTTTCAGTTACAACAATAACTCCATAAAGAGGATTCCAAAAGGATTTAGGCGAAGAGAATGATTCAAAAAGAGAATTGTTTGCTTTTTTAGATATGCTCTTAAAAAAATTCTGTCTTCTAATTGATTCTTCAAAAGAGATTCCCAAAGAAAAACATTGCCAAAGTTGAGCAGTATCTTTAAACACGAACGATGAAGAAATTTCACTAATAACTCTATAATGTACAGACTTAGCATCGGCCGTTTTATATATCGAAGCAGAATGGCGTGAACTTTTCTTTTCAATTGAAAACGGAGACAACTCTTCACCTCTAATAAATGCAATTAATTCCTCCTTCATATTTTCAGACAGAGCTTTAGCTTTAAAGAATTTTAGGTGATGTCAAGGAACTTGACGCAAACCACACCTTAAAATGCGTGGATTGTTCCTCGAGCATCCAAACATCGAGAACTCTGTTCTCGAGGCGTTCAGAAACAATAGGTTTCTGACGAAACGAGCACATATTCAAACCTTGGCTCATCAAGAATCGTCAAGAATCTTTGATTCTTGAGTGCCGTCAAAGATAAATGTCTTTGAGGCTAAGAAACTCTTCGAGTTTCGAGGCGCTCAGAAACTTTCAGTTTCTGACGTTTAAGTTAGGGTAGCGCATCGTGCTTTTGATTATTAACTTCAAATTTCTTTGTTTTTCCTACTTCCAGAGTCGCATTTTGAAAATTATGCAATTTGAAGATAAAACCAATATCCGGTCATTATTGCTCCTAAGAATATAATAAAACCATTTATCCAGATTAATATCTGAAAAAGAGAAAATAAGCTCCCTAAGACAATTCCCAAGGACAAAATAAAGAAAATACGGAGGACTGGAGAACCCCTATCCAAAATTTTCCAAGGGTTAATATGACTCCAATCTATAAATGTCTCTCTTTTTTGTTTCATGGAAACATAATATTTAAAATAGCTATTTAAGGATTATGGATTAAATTTACAAGAGTTGAAAGATTTATAATCCTTCAGATATTGCCTCTTTCACGCCTCTATAGCTCAGCGGTAGAGCACCAGTTTCGTACCGATATATGCGAAGAAACTGGGGGTCGGGGGTTCAATCCCCCCTAGAGGCTTTCAATTTTTTCTTGAAGAAAAAAGCAAATACCGTAATATTTATAAAACTCCGCTTTCTTCTCTGAAAATAAAAAAGGAACAACATGGGTAGCAATATAGACTTAAGAAAATTTGAAGATGTAGATAATATTCAAGATGCATTCTCTAAAATAGTTTCAGGTGGAAAAGTGGGTTACAAGTCAGTAATTGAAAGAAAAAAGATTCCTCCAAAATGTGCAAAATGCGGTCGCGGAGGGGATGAAGACCAAAAATTCTGCGCACAATGTGGGGGCAAAATGATCGTTCCTTTAACCAAATGTCCGGGATGTAAAAAGTCCATAGATGAAATAGAAAAATTCTGCACAGAATGCGGCCATGACATCGCTTCAGCTAGATTAAGGTAAATTTATTAACAAACTTTTTCTTATATACCTATGAAAGAAACAATTATCGCCCTCCTTGCAAAAACTCTCAAAAAAGAAGAGCAATTTGTAGCTGCGCTAGTAGAAGTTCCCCAAGATTCAACCAATGGAGACTATTCATTTCCTTGCTTTTCTCTAACTAAAGAATTAAAAAAAAGTCCAATGGAAATAGCTCAAAATCTCTCATCAAATATCAAACTTCCTAAAGAACTAGAAAAAATAGAGGCCAAAGGCTCATATCTTAATTTCTTTATTAATAGAAACCTTTTAGCAGTGCAATCTCTAAAAGAAATATTAAAACAAAAAGATAAATACGGTTCACAGAAAAATAAGTGTAAAGTGGTCATAGAATTCCCAAGCCCGAATACAAACAAACCTCTCCATTTAGGTCATGCAAGAAACATAATTTTAGGTCAAGCAGTAACAAACATCTTACAGTTTATGGGGGATAATTTGCAAGTTACAAATCTCTATAATGACCGTGGCGTACATATTTGCAAATCTATGGTGGCATATGAAAAATTCGGAAAAGGAGACTCTCCAGAAAAATCAAAGAGAAAGTCAGACCATTTTGTCGGAGACTATTATGTCAAATTTGCACAAGAAGCAAAAGAAAATAAGCAGTTTGAAGAAGAAGCGCAAAAAGCTCTTAAAAAATGGGAAGAGGGTGACAAAAAAACACTCGCTCTCTGGAAAAAAATGAATTCCTGGGCATTTAAAGGTTTTGAAGAGACTTATCAACTTTTTAATCTAAAAATAAAGCACAATTATTATGAATCAGATATCTACAATAAGGGGAAGGAAATTGTTTTTGAAGGATTAAAAAAAGGAATATTAAAGAAAAAAGAAGATGGTGCTTTCTTTATCGACTTAACTCCCCACGATATGGGTGAAAAAATTCTACTACGTGCAGATGGAACATCGATATACACCACACAAGACATTTATCTTGCACTTTTAAAATACAAAGAATTCAAGTTTGATAAATCCATATATGTAAGTGCATCAGAACAAAATTATCATTTCAAAGCACTTTTCAAAATACTCGAGTTGTTAGGTTATCCTTGGGCAAAAAATCTCATTCATTTAAGTTACGGTATGGTAAATTTAGAGTCTGGAAGAATGAAATCAAGAGAAGGAAACGTAGTCGATTCGGATAATTTAATTGCAGATATGAAATTAATGGCAAATGAAGAAATAGAGAAGCGCCATCAAGATATTTCAGAAAAAGAAAAAAACCACCGTTCTCAAGCAATAGTCATGGCCGCGCTTCGTTATTATTTTCTCAAAGTAGATAAAACGAGAGATGTAACTTTTAAGCCAGAAGAATCTCTTAAATTCGAAGGCGATACTGGCCCATATCTTTTATACACTTATGCTCGTGCACAAAGCATTCTAGAAAAAGCCAAGAAGGGGAAAAAATCACTTAAAATTCCAGCGCTAACCGATAAAGAAAAACAACTTTTTATACATCTAACTAAGTTTCCAGAGGTAGTTGCCTATGCACACTCTTCTCTAGCACCCAACTTTATTGCAAACTATTCATTCCAATTAGCACAGTTATTTAACGAGTTCTATCATTCTCACCAAGTAATCGGCTCCCCAGAAGAAGCATTTCGTGTAGAACTCGTAAAGGCATTTTCTCAAGTTCTCAAAAATGCACTATCTCTTCTAGAAATATCAACTCTAGATAAGATGTAAACTTGATTAGTCAAAGAACAATAGAAAAGTTTGAATAATTCTGAGTTTATGAGGAATTTTCAAACTGATTCTTAGAGAAGTTTAGGCTTTTGCAAACTTCTCTATAGAATAATTCACTCAAAACATTCTGAAAATCAAGTGTAAATCAAGCACAAAAAACATTAAATACCCTTCAAGATGAATTAATCCATGGAAATTGGATTAGTTTTACTCGGGTTGTCAGTATCATTATTTTTTATCTTAGTCGTTTTAATGTTTGTTCTAGCTTTTCAAAATCCTCAAGATTCAAAAAAACTAACTAGATCAGTCAGAACCGACTTACAAAAAATTAAAGATCAAATTGTTTCAAAACCAAAAAGAAACAACTCAAAGTCTAAAGTTTACAACTCTTCAATAGAAGATCTTTAAAATTCTCCAAAGAATATCCTTATAAACCCTTTAACATTTGAAATAATGTAGACCAGCCTGCGCGTTCGCCCCGCGCAATCACACAAACGGGCGTCATGGTGGGCTGAAAGGAGCGAGTGAGGCAAAAGCAATTCAGTCTTTTTTCGGACGTTGACGTTTTGTCCTGTTCGATCTTGCTCCTGTGAAACGGGTCAGGCCTTGATCGGAGCAGCCCTAAGCAGATGGCGAGGTGCTTACAGGGTTGCAAAGCCGAGAAAGAAAAAAGGGCACTGTGTTGTGGATGCCAAGCAAACTCCCCGTCTACATTTTCCTAAAAAAAAAGAAAGATTTAAATAGTATACAGATTCAAATAGAATATGAAAGAGGGTAGGATGAAAATTATTGGTATTTCAGCGGCGATAGTTATTCTAGTTGTTGTCGCAATTTATTTTTTGAGTAGTCCATCTTCAGTTACAGGCAATATCGTTAGATCATTTCCTTCAGCCTGCGCATATGTTGGCGACGCCAATGGTGACGGACGGCTATCCACTGAAGACGTAACATTAATAAGATCATTTGTTCTGGGGACCGCAGTTCCAACATGGTATCAGACTTCTATTTCAGATTTAAGCAGTAATGGAACCTATCCAATTTCAGTCACCACATTAGACTCCTCTCTTCTTAATTATTATTTAAACAATAGATCTAACACATTTTCTCTTTGCAGTAATCCTAACTTGTGTATAGATACAGACTATAACTCTCAAAATTTGGACGGTGTGAATCCAAATATGATTGGATCCACCTATTATCAAAAAAATGTATCAGCTAGTTTTGTAGATCAATGTGTTTTATATAGCGTTGTTAACGGATATGGGACATACTCTCCAGCACCAGGCAATGTTTGCACTGGGGAGAATTGTAATGTGGATGAACAATTCTGTACATTTCATGGGAGAGCAACGGTAGCTAGATCATGTTCAAATTGCAACGCCGGAAGATGCATTTAGTACTTCTTTCAATTTAATAATTATTCTCCACACTTTCCATGACTTTATGAGAATAACAATTGTAGAAAAGTTTAGATTTTTACAAAATTCTCTCAAAAATAAATCTCCAGAAAAATTATCAAGTAAAGAGACCAGGGATTAATATCCGGAGACTACCTTTCCAGGACAATTCAGCAACATATAAAAACAACTATTATTTACTTTATCTATGAATCAAAGGGGTCAATTTTATCTCATAGCTGCTCTTCTTGCAGTCGCGGTGCTTCTAAGTATGGGCACGATATTTGCACGTGCGCGCGTTCCTCAGCAAGACTTCTCAGTACAGGCACTTGCTGATGAAATAAGAGACGAGACATTCGAACTAATAAATCACGATGCCTTTCAAAATAATAATTCAGAAGAAACAAGAAGCAGGATAGAAGGGTTAGTGCAAAACTACTCTATTCTAAATCCTATTCACGAAATGGTAATCATATATGGAAATTCAACAAAACTCGCCACAACCTCCTACTCAAAAGGCCTAGCTAGGTCCATAAATTCAGGGGATGTTGTTTCAGATGCTAAAACTATAACTTTAACTTTTGGTTCATTAAAGTATAATTTTCAAAGAACAATAGTTGGGACAGAGTTCCATATATTAATTAAAAAAGAGGGAGAAAATGGAAAAACTATTGTTACAAGATAAAAAAGGAGTAAGTGAAATGATTGGATACGTTCTTCTTGTATTAATTGCAGTAATTATAAGCATAGGAGTATATTCCTATTTTAAACTTCAAATTCCAAAAGGAGAAATTAAATGTGAAAAAGATGCAACATTAATTATCCAAGATCAATCCTGTAGAATTCTTGGCACAGCCAAAGAAGTGACTCTAACTTTATCCAATAAAGGGCTTTATCATGTAGATGCAGCATATATTCGTCTAGGGGGAATAGGAAAAAAAGCAAAGACTTGGATAAACGATCCTGAAAAAGTTTCCGAAGGCAATTTTTACCTAACAGATCCTATAAAAAATACAAAAGGGCTACAACCAGGAAAGAAATTAACTCTTAGACTTCCTCCTGCTGAAGGAATTCCTACGGCAATCGGATCCGGTTCAGGCTCAGGTTCAGGTGGCACAATTTACGAATTAGAAGTCCAACCGGCAGTCATGAATTCAAAAGGGCTACTCGGGGCATGCGAAGCCATAGTATCACAAGAGATAATCTGTAATTAAAAAAATCTAAATTAGTTCGATACTTTACAATATTTTGACCAAAATATCTAAAATTTAGATAATTTTTTATTAATAATTGAGATTTTAAAGTAAAATCTAACAAAAATCATATTCAATAAAATCTAAATTAGTTTGACATGTCAAAATGCATTGAGTGAAAATCCCATTTTCAATCTAATTTACTTCGTCGAAAATAGTCACTTTTAATTGACTCTTCAAATGGCTAGGTCAAGTACAAATATAGCAACATATAAAAACAATCTGGAGCTTTTCAACTGCGAGGACAACTTAATAAAAAGAGATGAAAAAAATGTTCTGGAATAATCGAAAAGGTATGAGTGAGACTATAGGATATGTTCTCTTAATTATAATCGGAATTGGACTTTCGGTAGGAGTCTATTCCTATCTTAAACTTCAAGTCTATAAAGATCAACCCCAATGTCAACAAAATACTGCAATATATATCGAAAATCCAGTTTGTATTCTTTCTGGATCAAATCAACAAGTGACATTAACATTATATAATTCCGGACTTCACAAAATTGACGCAGCGTACATCCGTCTGGGGGCAGTAGGAAAAAAAGCAAGGAGTTGGATAAATGATCCAACAAAAGTTTCCGAAGGCAATTTTTATCTTACAAATCCAAATACTAATAAAAAGAGTTTGCAACCTGGAGAAAGATTAACTTTAATTTTGCCCAAGGCAACAATTCCACTGTCAACAGACGGACGGTATGAATTAGAAGTTCAACCAGCAATAACTTCTCCAAAGGGTCTTCTTTCTTCTTGTAATCCCATCAGAACTCAAAAAATAAATTGTAATTCTGGGGTATCTGGTGTCAGTAATTCAGACATTTCATTCGGATCAAATACTAAATCTGGAGCATCATCCGGTTCAAGAACTAGACGCATTGCAGGACAGCCATTTGTGACTTTGACTTCTCCAACTTCAAGCCAGAGTTTCAAATCTCCTGCAACAGTATCTCTTTCAGCATATGCAGACGATGAAGACGGAACAATCTCAAAAGTAGAATTCTTCAAAGGAGATTCAACAATTGTTTCTAATAAAATAGGCGAAGATACTTCTTCTCCTTTTGAGTTTTCTTGGACAGGAGTTCAAAAGGGTTCCTACGTTTTATCTGCAAAAGCAACTGATAATCAAGCAAGTTCAGCATCATCTGACGCAGTATTAATTTCAGTTAATGATCCGGATAAAATATCTCCAAGATTCATTTCATTCATCTCTAATCCTCCAGCAGGTTCCACAGTTAATGCTCCAGCATCAATCACATTCATGGTAGATGTAACTGATGATGACGGTTCAATTTCCAAAGTAGAATTCTTTGATAGTTCAAGTGCTAATCCAAGTCAACCATTATCTACAGTTCTTACTGCCCCATACACTTCAACAATAACCTTGTCGACTCTAGGAGATCATTCAATCACTGCAAGAGCAACAGACAACGATGGAGCTTCAACATTTTCAACAGTAAATATATTGACCATTAATGAAGCTCCAGTAGTTGTTCAGCCAATACCATTTACAATCACAGTAACTAATGCAGATAATAGTCCAACAGATATGGGTAGCGTTTCAGTACAATCAGGAGCAACGAATATCATTTCAGATTGTACTGTGACAAAAACAGGCACATCTTCTTGCACTACTTCAATTACTGCGGGCTCAGTTGTAACCATCACCACAACTGCAATTTCAGGAGGGTATTGGCTTCCAGAAACATCTATCGAATGCTCTAATAAAGGAGGAACATTTTCATCTAGTCAAAACGGACTCATAGAGGAATGCACTTTAACAGTTTCTACAGCCACAATTTTCAACACTAAGTTTTCAACTTGCACGGCTTTAGGCACAATTTGTCCAAACACAGCACCAACAGTTACAATAGTTTCTTCTAATGGAAATACTTTTAATTCTCCAGCAAACATTCAATTAAGTGCTCAAGCATCAGATTCTGATGGCTCAATAGCTAAAGTAGAATTCTTCAATGGAGATTCTTCAGTATCGACTAATAAAGTTGGAACAGACGCCGATCCTCTAGATGGATGGACTTTCGCGTGGACTAATGTCCCCACAGGATCTTACTCTCTAACTGCAAAAGCAACCGATAATGGTGGAGCATCAACTATTTCATCTCCAATCCCAATAGTCGTAAATACTCCAGGCAATACTGCTCCAACTGTTAACTTATTAAATCCCGTAAATAATCAAATATTTACTATTCCAGTTACAATTGCATTCTCTGCGCAAGCATCCGATACAGACGGAATCTCAAAAGTAGAATTCTACCAAGGAACAACTAAACTCGGCGAAGATACTTCCTCCCCCTATGAATATTCCTGGGTCAACCCGCAAGCAGGATCTTACTCTCTAACTGCAAAAGCAATTGATATCCCTGGATCCACCGCCATGTCAGCATCAAATTCAATTGAAGTAATGCTTCCAACAAATTCTCTGCCTACTGTCACTTTAAATTCTCCCTTAACCGGTTCTCAATTTACCACTGGAAACACGATAGCTCTAATTGCAACGGCTTCAGACATAGATGGTACAGTTACTAACGTATTTTTTTACGAAGGAGAAAATAGTATTGGTCAAGGAACAAAAAATCCTAGCACAGGTAAATGGGAATTAGCTTGGACTAATGTTCTTGCAGGGTCTTACACACTTACTGCACGGGCAGTAGATGATCGTAGCGGATCTTCAGGATTATCTTCATCAATATCAATAACGGTTAAATCAACACTTACAATTTCAGCAAATAATAACGGCGGATCATCGACTATCGATTCAGGCACAATCACAACAAATGTAGGGGGAATTTCTTGTTCAACTCCAAATTCTCCTTGTTCAACACAAATTCCGGCAGGTTCAACACTAACTATCACTTCTACCGCAAAATCTGGAGGTTATTGGTTTATAGATACTTCAAGTTGTGATTGTTCAACATGCCAGCGCAATTTAATTTCAGAAACCAGTCAAGAATGTAAAATAACTAATCTAAACAATAATTTAGTATTTTCTACTACATTCGTCCATTGCAGTATTTGGAATTCATGTCCAAACATAGCTCCAACCGTTTCAATAACTTCTCCTTCTCAAGGCGCCTCTTTCACATCACCAGCATCAATAACCTTAACAACAACAGCATCAGATTCAGATGGTTCAATCTCAAAAGTAGAATTCTACCAAGGAACAACTAAACTCGGCGAAGATACTTCCTCCCCTTATGAATATTCATGGGTTAACCCGCAAGTGGGGTCTTACTCTCTAATTGCAAAAGCAATTGATAACGGCGGATCATTAACAGAATCAGCTTTAATTTCTATTACAATTAACGCACCAGGAAATAATCCTCCAACTATCTCCCTCACATCAAATCCAAAAGATAGTGAAATAATATCTTCACCAGCATCAATAACCTTAACAGCAGCTGCGTCAGATTCAGACGGTTCAATCTCAAAGGTAGAATTTTTTGACAGCATAAGTGCAGATCCTAGCTCTCCAATTGCAACTATCACTTCTTCACCATACATCCATACCTTCACAACTTTAACAAGTGGAACACATATATTTACGGCAAAAGCTACAGATAATGCAAATACTCCTGCAAGTACAATTTCGAATCAAAAATCAGTTATTGTAAATTCTCCTCCAACAGTTTCATTTACTTCTCCACAAATAGGAGATATCTATATTGCTCCAGCATTTATTACTGTCTCAGCAGATCCAAGAGATACAGATGGCTCAATTTCGAGTTTACAATTTTCTTATCAAGGTGGTGCGCTATCTGGACAGATTAATCCTTCTTTTTCTTTCCCACCATACAGCACAACTTGGTCAGGTATTGCCGCTTCTCCCGATTCAGGAATATATACTCTCACTGCAACAGCTTCAGATAATATCGGAGCCAGTGTAACTTCAACAAGAACAACTATAGTAACAAATGCCCCATCTATTTCGATGAAATATCCTGCACAGGGTTCAAGCTACACTACAGAAGATTCTGTAACTATTAGAGCAGAGGCGAACGATATCGGCGGGTCAATTAACAAAGTAGAATTTTTCGATGAAGGAACAAAAATCGGCGAAGACACATCAGACATCTATCAAATTTCTAAAATATTTACATCAACGGGAATTCATACAATTACAGCTACAGCAACAGACAATCATAATCAACAAGCAACTTCTGGATCAGTATCAATTAATGTAGCATTGCCAACAGTAAGATTAATTCTTAAAGCAGTTAATACTGATGGATCTATAACTTCAAATTCAGGATCAACTTCTTCTTCTCTTTCAGGGACCACGACTCTTTATTGTACCGCTGCACAAACTTCATGTTACCAAGATTATTCAAAAGGTTCTCAAGTAACTATTTCAGCAACCTCTTCTTCAAATTGGAGAGGAGACACATCAATAGATTGTTCAAATTTGGGAGGGTTAATGTCTGGAGATAGTTGCCTAATTACACTCAATTCAGACAAAACTTTCACAACAAAATTCATTAATCAACTTCCCACAGTTTCACTCACATCGCCCGCTGATGGAGCAGTATTTACAATTCCAGTAGGAAGCTCTACAACTTCCATCTCCCTATCTGCTACTGCAAGCGTTTGGGAAGGAGCAGTTACAAAGGTAGAATTCTATAGTCAACCACAAGGAGGAGCAGTCGCTCCCACACTTATAGGTACAGACACCACTTCACCATTTTCATTATCTTGGTCTAACGCGCAGGCAGGATCTTACACTCTAACGGCAGTAGCAACAAAAGATAATAATCCTTCACAATCAACAACTTCAAGTCCAGTTTACATAACTGTAAATTCTCCGGCAAATCAAGCTCCAACGGTCGGATCTGTTTCCGCGCCTTCATTAATTATTAATGGAGAATCAAATAGCATTTCAACAACAGCAGCAGATGACGGAACAATTTCATCAGTCAATTTCTATTATCAACAAGGTAGTGGGAGCAAGTCTTTTATTTGTTCCGGAGCACTGTCTTCTGGATCATTATCTTCAGGAACTTGGAGCTGTCCTTGGTCTTCATCTCTAATTTCAGGCGCTTATACAATTTCGGCAACAGCTACAGATAACCTCGGATCTTCCACAATTTCATCAGGAACTTCTACGACTATAAATTCTCGTCCAACAATTACAATTGCAACTCCAAGTGTAGTGACTTCAGGATCTTCAGTAACATTGACTGCTTCAGCGTCAGATCCAGATGGTAACCCTATAACAGTAGCTTTCTCAGATTCAAGTACCTCTTCACTTTCGTCAGTATCATCTTCAGGTTCACAATTTAGTACAACTTTCTCTTCTTCAAGTTCAGGTCAACACACAATTACTGCAACAGTCACAGATAGTTATGGAACTTCTGCACAAGTCTCTAAAAATCTTAAAGTTAATTCTCCACCTAGTGTTTCACTCTCAACATCAGGTTCAACAACAACTGCTCCAGCTACAATAATTTTAACAGCATCAGCATCAGATAGCGATGGATCAAGCGACATTACAGAAGTAGAATTCTACCAAGGATCGACCAAAATAGGATCAGACGCTTCATCTCCTTATACGCTTACCCTTAACAATGTTGTAGCAGGAGCATATAACTTTAAAGCTCAAGTATATGATCATGATTCTTCAGCAGAATCATCAGTTGTCTCAGTTATAGTAACCTCTCCAAATCAAGCACCAACTGTTTCACTCTCAACTGCAGGTTCAACAACGACTGCTCCAGCATCAATAAAACTTACAGCGACAGCATCTGATCCAGATGGAAATAACCAAATTACAAGAGTAGAATTCTTTAAAGACGGATCTCTCATTAATACTGACTCCACATCTCCGTATACTTATACATTATCTAATGTTATAGCCGGAACATACAAGTTTACTGCAAAGGTATTTGATAGTTCTCTTTCAGGAACCTCTTCAGAAGAGACAATCACAGTAACTCCAAACACGCCTCCAACAGTTTCAATAACTTCTCCAACAAGTGGAGCAACATTTACTGCTCCAGCATCAATAACAATTAATACTAATGCGCAAGATGTTAACGGCATTGACCAAATAGATATTTATCAAGGAACAACAATTATCGGATCTGGAAGTTCTTTCACTTGGACAGGAGTCCCTGCAGGATCTTATTCGCTTACAGCAAAAGCAACAGATAATTTGGGAGCATCAACCGAATCTTCTCCAGTTGCAATAACTATAACTGCACCCCAAAATCCCACGTCACTTTCTCTTACGTCAGACAAAACAACTTATGTTTCCGGAGAAAATGCAAAATACACTGCAACTTTAACTGATCCAAGCAATATAGGGGTTCCATCTGCCCCAACACTATCGGCTGGAGGAACTTTCATAAGGGATCCAGAAGATCCAAATAACGCCAATAAGTGGATATCAACTTCAATACCATTAACTCCGGGAGTATTTAATGGAATTAATGCACAGATTACAGATAACTTAGGAAATCTAAGGACTTCAAATTCATTAAATATTGTCGTTAATCCAAAGCTAACAGTAACTTCGTCTCAATCAGGTTCAACAACGCCTTCAGGAACAATTAGCGTTACAGGTTTAACCGAAAGTTGTACAATAGGATCCACATGTAATAAAGATTATGCACCAGGAACACCAGTAACCGTTACAGTCACTCAAAATGAGAATTGGGTTGCAAGCATCGAGGGTTGTCCAGTACCATTATCTATGGGCGAAACTTCTTATACTTGTACATTTACCATGAATGCAAATACAAATCTGGGAGTAACGTATAGTTTCATTCCGCCCGCACCAACTTCTTACTCATTATCTGTGAGCATATATCCAGGTCCAGGAGTAACTGGATATGGCGGAATCACAGGTTCTAGTTGGAACGGGGGCCCTGGACAGATAAATTGTTATATTCCTCAAGTAAATCTAGATTATCCAAAATGCTCAGAATCAGTTAGTGCAGGAGAAGTAGTAACTCTCGCCCTTGGAAATTTTGATACGGGAAATGGTGGAAGAATAGAATGTAATGGAGAAGGTTTAGCCAATGATGGAGATTATTTATGTTACGTCACCATGGATAAAATGCGCACTATTACAGTATCAATATTTAAATAAATTAAAAATAAAAATAGTTTAGATTTTCATATATTTAGAAAGAGCAATTGAAAACATAAATGTTTAAATATAGATTAAGATAGATATAGAAATGAATTTAAGGAAGGAATTTAAATCATTATTAACTATTTTCGGACTTACCACTTTCTCAAATTTTCAATCATTGGCAGATTCACATTATCTAGGCGAAGTTAAACCAATTTTAACTTCCGAGGCAATTACTAACCTTCGGGCATCAGAAAATCTTATCACTTGGCAAGATTCCATTTTTCAAAAAAACGCCTTAAAGGCATTTAATATAAAGGATAAAACTACAAATTATCTTGCAACTTCTCAGTCAAAGTTCATAGATATATATCCTGGGAGAGAAGACGTCTTGTGGTATGATAATAGACAGCCAAATAGGTATTTTATTTGGAATCCTTCAGAAGGGACAAAACAAATAGATGTATCATGTAGTCAATTAACTAGAGTTATTCGTACACAATCTTCATTAATTTCTGCTTGCGGTTACGATTCTAGTCCAGAAAAAAAGATAACTATTGAATTTTTCAATGGTCAAGTCAAACATATTACAGAATCATATCTTCTGGGTGCAAATGAATCTTCAATATTTATCCAAAACATTTCTTCAGATGGAATTATGTCCTTAGCAAAAATAGATTTAGAGAACGATAAAAAAGAAATAATTTATACTTCAACATCAACAGGCACTATTTTGACTTCAAAACAAAATTTTGAAAAATTGTTCGTTCATTCAGGTCTTAATTCCTCATGGATAATCGGAGAAAAAGTTTTAGGTCAAAGTCAATTAGAAACGTCTTTAATGTATCACAATAGTAAATCAACATTTCTTTTAAAAAGAAATCCCACGTCTGTAAAGGATCTAGAGGTTTCTAATAAAGGAGTTTTCTGGAACGAATTAAACAATACAAAGAAGAAATTCGATTTATATTTCTGGAGTGAAACCAAAGGTAAAAATTTAATTACCCAGGGAGAAGATTCAATAAGTGTAGATGAATTCTCAGTTGTAGATGGAAATATTTATATGACTGATGGCAAAAAATTATACGTAGCAACTCTAGAAGAATATCCCTCTCAAGCGCCAAATATCACCTACAAATATGGGACAAATCCAAGAAGAATAAATTTCACAGTAACAAATCCAGTTCAAGGAAAAGAATACACTCTCCAAAGAAGTATAGGCAATATAATGGGGTCTTGGAGAGATATAGAGAGTAGACTAACAAACTTCACAATAGATAACAAAAATCCTCCAAAAGACGCAGTAACTTACACATACACTATTCCTTCAGACCCTTCAACAGGCAGAGAAACAATCTTCCCCAATGAATTCTTTAGAGTTGAAGCAAAAACGCCCCAATAAAGTTTAGAGATTATATTTCAGTTTTACTAGATAGCTAACTTACTAAAAAAACTTTCAAAATCAAACAGAAGGCGCGGAAGTATTTTTCTTTCTTAATATAAACCACCCGACCACAATAATCAATAGAACTATAAGTCCAATTCCTCCGATGAAAATCCACGCGCTCAATTTAACTGTATTTTCTGTTGAACTAGTTACTTCAGAACTCTCCTTAGAGACAACTTTTGTCTGTTCAGTTAATGAATTCATTCTAAATTCAGCTTTATTAGCTTCAAGTTTAACTAAAGTAATAGATCCATCGGGCTGTTTATCTTCTGTAACATCAAGGTTCAATGGTTTATCTGGAGCTAATGTAAATCTAAACATCTTTCCAGATACATTAAGAAAAACTAGTGCACGTTCAGCTTGAATTCCTTGAAAAGTCAAAGAGTAGGTGTCTACTCCATTTTTCCAATCTAGCGGTTGCTTTAAGGCAACTGAAAAAGATGCATTATTCAATGCTTGCTTTGGGATAGCAAAAAAAGTGGGAGTAGCAGACACAATAGAACAAATTAAAATTATAAAAAATACACTTAAAGAAAAAACTACAACCCCCTTACTCATATCCTCTTTCAACATCCACAAAAGAGGTAGTTTCAATTTATAAACCTTCCCGATAAACAGCAAAGTTACCACAACAATCTATAAATAACGCTCCAGAGCTTTCTCAAGCATGGCCTTAAAGTTCGCACACATGGGAGATTGTCATTTAGGGGGTTGGAAACAACTCTCTTTAAGACTCTTGAACTCTCAAAGTTTTCAAAAAGCAATAGACAAATGTATTGCTGAAAAAGTAGATTTCGTAATTATTACAGGGGATCTTTTCGATGCAGCATATCCTCCAATAGAAACGCTTAAAGAAGCATTTCACGAATTCAAAAGACTTGCTCAAGAGAAAATTCCAGTTTTCTTAATAGCAGGTAGTCACGATTATTCTGCATCAGGTAGGACTTTTCTAGATGTTTTAGAAAAAGCAGGATTCTGTAAGAATGTAGGTATTAGTGAAGAAAGAAACGGAAGCATCATGTTGCCCCCAACACTATACAAAAATGTGGCATTATATGGCTATCCTGGGAAAAAGACAGGTCTAGAAGTAGAAGATATCGCCAGGATAAAACTTCATGATTCTCCCGGAATGTTCAAAATTCTTTTATTGCATACTGCAATAAGGGATGCAGTCGGAACACTTCCAATTAAAGCAGTGGATCATGAAAAACTTCCACAAGTAGACTATCTTGCCTTATCACATCTTCACGTTCTTTATCATCGTCAAAACAGAGTTTACTCTGGACCAACATTTCCAAATTCAGTCTCAGAATTAGAAGAATTAAAGTCAGGATATTTTTGTATATTTGACAACGGCAGAGTCAGAAGAGAGGAAATAAAAACAAAAGAAGTGCTCTCTCTTAGCTTTATAATCGAAGATGCAAGAGAGGCAGCTCAAAACATAATTACTAAATTAGAAAAAGAATTTCTTAAGGATAAAATAGTTATTCTAAAAATATCCGGAATATTGCAAAAAGGAAAAGTCTCAGATATAGATTTTAAATCAATAGAAGAATACCTCAAAAATAAAGGAGTTTACACTTTTCTTAAGAGCACAAGTAAATTACATCTTCCAGATTCTGAGATAAAAATAGATTTTCAAGATACGGGGAACTTAGAAGAACAAATAATGAAAAAGTTCCAAGAAAATAATCCAAGTAAATTTAACTTACAAATACCTTCATTAATGAGTGCATTACAAACGGAAAAACTAGACGAAGAAAGAGCAACAGTTTTCGAAGATAGGATCTTAACCGAAGTAAGGAGGATTTTTGCTTTATGATTTTTAAGAAAATAAGGCTTCAAAATATTCGAAGCTATGAAAATCAGGAAATAGAATTTCCCCTAGGGTCTTTATTGCTTTCCGGCGATGTAGGTTCAGGAAAAACTTCTTTGCTTATTGCAATAGAATATGCGTTATTCGGCTTTCAACCTGGGCAGAATAGCGCAGCACTATTAAGAAACAAATCTCAAACGGGGGGAGTCGAGCTCAATTTCGAAATTGATGGAAAAGAAATCTGCATTGAAAGAAAACTTCGTAGAGGTTCAAAATCAATAACTAATGAATATGCAGCTATAACAATTAATGATAAAAAATTAGAATGTTCAGTTACAGAATTAAAGACTCAAGTTTTAAAACTATTAGGTTATCCCGCAGAGTTTATTAAAAAAAACAATCTCTTATATCGCTACACAATCTATACTCCACAAGAACAAATGAAGCAAATTATTGTAGAAGATCCGGAAGCACGTTTAAGCATTCTTCGTCATATTTTCGGAATAGACAAATACAAACTCATTAGAGAAAATACTCAAAAGGCCATGATTTATCTTAGAGAAGAAACTAAAGAATATCAAGCACTAATAAAAAATTTTGAGCAAGACTTAGAAAGAATAAGAGAAATAGAAGAAAACTTAAAAAATTTAGAAAATCAAATAGCGACAAAAGAAGAATCTCTAAAAAAATCTATAGGGGAAAGAAAAGATAAAGAGAATGAAGTCCTGTCTCTAAGAGAAAAGTCAAAAGAGAAAGAAAAACTAGAAGGGGAGATTGAGAAAGTTAAGGTTCTTGCAAGCTCTAAGGGAGAAGCACTTATTTCTTTAGAAAAAGAATATCAAACTATTAAAAAAACTTTAGCGGAGGCAGCCCCATTTGACGAAGTTTTCTTTCTAGATATTATCAAAAATCTAAATGCAAAAAAAGAAATTCTAAAAAATCTACAAGAAAGATATATTCAAGTTAAGAGCCAAAATAGGGCGCTCGAACAACAGCAAAACGAAGCAAAAGCAAAAAAAGACAAGATTTTCACCATAGATATGTGTCCTACCTGCCTTCAAGACGTATCAGAAATACATAAACATAATGTTCTAAATGCAGCAGAACAAACTCTGACAGTAATTCAAAGACAGAAATCCACTTTACAAGAAGAAGAAAAGCAAATAATCTATCTTTTAGAACAAGAGCAGAAAGAAATTCAAAATCTTGAACAAAAAAAAGTTGAAAATGAGATTATTCGCGTTAATGTGCAATATCTAGATATAGCAAGAAAGAAATCCGCAGAGATATCAAAAATTAAAGATAGCCTCACTGCAGACATCAAATTACTTGAAAGCCATAGAGAATTAGTTCGTGAAGATCTTTCTCAATTCTCACGTTTTCTTAATCTCTTAAGATCAAAAGAAGATGAACTTCGCCATTCATTTTCAGAAGAAAAAGGATATGAGATTGGACTCGCAGAGACAAGAAAAGAACAACAGCTTCTCAGACGGGAGTTAGAAAGATTGCAAGAAATATTAAAAGAGAAAGAGAAAATTAAGAAAAAACTAACTTACACTTTAGAAGTTATAGAATGGCTAAATGATCATTTCCTTTCACTTATGAATATTACCGAAAGCAGTGTTCTAATAAAATTACGTTCAGAATTCTCAAAGCTATTCAGTAAATGGTTTCATATGTTAGCCGGAGATCAATTCGAAGTGCAAATAGATGAGACGTTCACACCAATAATCTTGCAGGGTGAACACGAAATGGAATATGCATTTCTTTCAGGAGGAGAAAGAACAGCCGTAGCACTAGCATATCGTCTAGCACTCAATCAAACCATTAATTCTCTTCTTAGTCAAATTAAAACAAAAGATATAATTATTCTAGACGAACCCACAGAAGGTTTTTCTGAGTCACAACTTGAAAGAATGCGTGAAGTCTTAGCAGAATTGCAAGTCAAACAACTTATCATAGTCAGTCACGAACAAAAGATAGAGGGTTTTGTAGAACAAGTAATTAAGATAAGAAAAGAAGAAGGCATTTCAATAAAAGAATAGTCTAAACTCTTCTCACAACTTGCCCAACCAAAAAACTTAAATACTCCTAATAAGTCCAGTTCATAGAGGTTCTACAAAATTTATGAATACGCTCTCTAGCGATGTTGAAAAAAACATCATGAAATCTGGAACAAGCATTGTCGGCATTGTCTGTAAAGACGGAGTTGTCTTGGCAGGAGACAAACGAACAACCGCCGGCGGACAAATCGTCATGTCAAAAAATTCCGACAAAGTAATCAAAATCAACGATTTCATAGCCGTTGCAGGAACCGGAGTTTCTTCCGATATAGATCTTTCACAAAGAGTATTTGCAGCAGAGCTTCGTCTTAAAGAACTTAAAACCAAATCTCGTACAACTGTCAAAGAGGCGGCAAATCTTTTCGGCATGATGTCTTATAGAAATATTCGTACACCTAGCATGATTGCAAGTGTCGTAGGAACTTTAATGGCTGGAGTGAATGAAGACGGCACAAGTGAACTTTACACTATAGAGCCAGCCGGAGGAGTTTACAAAGTAGATGATTACGATGCAAATTTTGGTTCAGGAATGCCTTACATTTTAGGATTATTAGAAAGACAATTCAAAAAAGATATGTCTGTAAAAGAAGCAGTTGAGCTTGCAAAAGAATGTATTAAATCCGCAATAGAAAGAGATCCCGGTTCAGGAAATGGAATTGATGTTTTTACGATAACTAAGGATGGCGTAAAACAAGTGGTCGCAGAGAAAATTACCGTAGAATACAAATAAGAGTCTAGAACAATCTAATGGCAGATATTTTAAAAAGTATTAAAGAAGATTTACCAAAAGTAATCACAGATGCAGCATTTGAAGGAGCAAACATAGTTCTTTACACAACAGATAAAGAATTTTTCAAAGAAGGAGAAAGAAAAATCAAGGAAGTTGTAGATAAAGTTAAAAAACGTATAGAATTGCGAGCAGAACAATCTATTCTAGCTTCAGAAGAAGATACAGATAAGACTATTCGCGCACTTGTTCCAGAAGATGCAGAGATAACTCAAGTTATTTTTGATGTACAACGTAGTAGTGTAGTTATTGAGGCAAAGCGCCCCGGATTAGTAATTGGTAAACAAGGCTCAATCCTCAATGATATAAGGCGAGCTACATTCTGGACGGCTTCTGTAAGAAGAAGTCCTTCAATTCCTAGTAAAATAACTGAAAAAATTCGTTCAGTTCTTTATGCAAACAATGCATATCGAAAAAAGTTTCTTAATGAAATAGGGAAAAAGATTTACAATGAATGGAGTTCAGAGAAAATGGATATGTGGGTGCGCCTTACATATTTGGGAAGCGGAAGGCAAGTCGGACGTTCATGTCTTCTTCTTCAAACGCCAAATTCAAAAGTTCTTCTAGATTGCGGAATAAATCCTGCAATTTCAGACGGTCCAGATCGTTTTCCATATCTTAATGTTCCAGAAATAGGGGATCTTAATACAATTAATGCAATTATTCTAAGTCACGCCCATACAGACCACGCAGGAGTCATTCCTTATCTCTATAAGATGGGATATCGCGGACCAGTATATCTTACAGAGCCAACTCGCGACATTGCAGCACTTCTCGCCTTAGATTTCATAGGAGTAGCATATAAACAAGCAGCAGCTCCATTATACAAAGCTGAAGATATTAAAGAAATGGTAAGACATTCTATTTCATTAGACTATGGGGAAGTCACAGACATTACTCCAGATATTCGTATTACTTTTTACAATGCTGGTCACGTTTTAGGTTCAGCTCAGGTACATATTAACATAGGGAACGGTCTTCATAATTTAGTTTACGGCGCAGACACAAAATATGGAAAAACTAGACTACTAGATCCAGCAGTAAATAATTTTCCCCGTGTCGAAACTCTAACGATAGAGTCTACTTACGGATCCAAAGATGATGTCTTGCCCACTCGTCAGGAAGTGGAAAAAACATTTATAGAAATGGCAAAGAAAACTATAGAACGTAACGGAAAAATTTTAATTCCAGAGTTAGGTCTAGGACACTCTCAAGAAACCGTTCTCAGAGTAGAAGAGGCAATACGAACAGGAGAATTACCTAAAATTCCAATATATATAGATGGAATGATTTGGGATATTACTGCAATTCATACTGCGTATCCAGATTTTCTTTCTGCATCAGTTAGAAATCAAATATACCAAGACAATAATCCCTTTGCATCAGATCTTCTCAAAAGAGTTGGTAGTCCCGCAGAACGTAAAGAAGTCATCGAAGGCGGACCATGTATAATCATTGCAACTTCTGGAATGCTTAATGGAGGCGCATCTGTAGAATACTTCAAAAATTTGGCAGAGAATCCAAATAATCTTATCGTATTCGGATGTTATCAGGCAATAGGTTCTTTGGGAAGACAACTTCAAGAAGGAACAAAAGAAGTCTATGTAGATCAATCTAAAATTACTGTTAAAATGCAGGTCGAAGTTCTCAAGGGTTTCTCAGCGCATTCAGGCCGTAATGAACTTTTGCAATATGTTAGTCGAATGAATCCAAAACCAAAGAAAATCATAATCAATCACGGAGAAGTTTCTAAATCTTTAGATCTTGCTTCAACTCTTTACAAATTATGTCATACAGAAACAGTTGTGCCTAGAAATCTCGAGACGATTAGGTTGAAGTAAATATTATAAACTAGATCGTTCTAAAATTCATATGTCTTCAAAAAAATTTAGAATATTTGCAGTTCCTACTCAAAGCGGACAAATCTGATCTAGAAAAACTCATAGGCTCGGATGGGCCGATTGCCGCAGTCCATCCACTCATCGATTCAGATATGCAAAAATTTGCATGTCGAGGAACTTGAAATAAACTCCAGCCGTCAAGAATTCTTTAATTCTTGAGCGCGCTCAGAACATCAAGAATGCTCTACGTTCGCATTCTTGAGTGCGATCAAAAGTCTCTAACTTTTGACGACTAAAAGTTTCTGACGTTTAAGTTGAGGTAGCGCATCGTGTTTTTGATATACTACTAAATGCGGACCATATCTAGCCTACCACAATGGGAATGAAATTCCTTATTTTAAAGCACGAGAAGATCTTAATAATTAGTTAAAGTTCAGAACAAACCCTTAAAAACCTGAATATCTAAAGAGATATGTGAAACACTCTATTAAAATAACTTTTATTCTACTAAGTATGTTTTTAGTAGCCCAATTTATCGGTCTAGGAGTTAATTATATTTATACGCCACAAGTAGAAACACTGGTAACTCCAGCTGGAACATCTTTTAACGTTACGACTTATAATCTACCTTATGGCGTCGAGCCTCCAGAAGATAATGAGCCAAAAATGAATTTCTTGTCAATGATAATCGCTTTCATTATGGCAATCGGACTTATGCTTTTATTAATGAAATTCCGTGCAGAGCTTCTTCTTAGAGGTTGGTTTTTCATAGTCATAACATTTGGTCTTGCAGTTGCATTAAACGCTTTTCTGCTTTCATTTCAATATGCAGCAATAATTGCATTTTTCATAGCTTTAGTTTTAGCATATCTAAAAGTCTTCAAGAGAAACATCATAGTTCATAATCTTACAGAACTTTTAATTTATCCGGGAGTTAGTGCAATTTTTGTACCTCTTCTAAATATCTGGACAGTAGTTTTCCTTTTAGTAATAATTTCATTCTATGATATGTATGTAGTCTGGCATTCAGGTTTCATGCAAAAAATGGCAAAATTCCAAATGAATAAAGTCAGAGTCTTTTCAGGATTTTTCATTCCATACATAAGAAAAGAAGATAAAGCATTAATCGAAAAAATAAAGAAAGGAAAGGAAAAGAGTCAGAAAATAAAAGTCAATATTGCTCTTCTTGGCGGAGGCGACGTGGTATTTCCAATGATTCTTGCAGGAGTAGTTTTGCAAGCTTGGGGACTTATTCCAGCACTAATTATAATACTGGGCGCAACACTCTCTCTAGCACATCTATTTTATATTTCAGAGAAAGGCAAATTCTATCCTGCAATGCCATTTATTAGCACAGGATGTTTAATTGCATTGGCAATTGCTTCGCTGATTTAGCCAGGTTCCCGATCTCTAGAGAAAGGCAGACGAGTCATAGAATTTTCAATAATTTCTTTCAAAGTCTGTTGTTCACATCTCTGAATATCTTTTTTTATCTTATCACCATATTCAATTATATCATATGGAGTAATAACTGTTACATCCCATCCCCCAGTATAGATATCCTGAGAAGCAGACTTTAAAGCACCATAAGCGAGATCTAGAGCTGTCCCAAGATCAATTTGTCTAGGGGGAAGATATCCTTTGCTTTGAATGTATGCTGAGGCATGTTTTTCTCCGCTTCCCAGTACCGTCCAGGATCTTTCTTCAACACGTCCCAACGGATAACAAGTCCATAACCGAGGGCTATTTTCATATCTTGAAGCAACTAATAATAAGTTTTGTTTTTCATAATCATATTTTTTCCCACCCATTTTTTTAAGATTAAGATCACTTAAAGCAGGGAAATTCTCAGATTTCATAGCCTCTTTAAAATCTATTTTTCCTTCTTGAACATTTAGAAGAAACTCAATATACCAAGGGTCATAACTTCCAGCCATACACAATGCTAAATTTCGTTCATTATCTATGTGAATTTTTTTTACTTCTGTTTTAGTCTGTTGTCTAACCGTAACGTCCCCTCTATTTTCCCATTCAGTCAATGTAGCTGTAAGGTCTGAAGCAAGAACAACTGCCGGCGTGTTTTTCATAGCCAAAATTCCAACTAATGTAGTCATACATTACAGGACATAGGCTTTCTTTATAAATCTTTTCATCTTTTTACCCTTATTAAGTTACAACAAGAGAAAGATTTAAATACCCAATTTGTCGCTATTCAGTCATGATACTTAAACAGGAACTTGTGAAAAGAATTAAGGAGTATTTTAACCTTAATATCTACGAGACGAAAGTTTGGCTTGCACTTTTAACTAAAGGAATTGCTTCAGCACGTGAAGTTGCAGATTTATCTGGAGTACCAAGAAGCAGAACTTACGATGTTCTAGAATCTTTAGAAAAGTCAGGGTTCGCAATTACTAAAATTGGAAAACCAGTTAAATATATTGCAGTAAAACCTACTGAAGTTCTTGAAAAAATGAAATCCAATACTTTTAATGAAGCTCAAGAAAAAATAAAATCTCTTTCAACATTAAAGGAAACTCAAGAATATACGGAACTAGAACAACTCCACAAATCTAGTCTCACAATGATAAAATCTGCAGACATAACTGGTTCTCTAAAAGGAAGATCGAATATTTTAGGAAGACTACGAGAATTGCTTGAAACAGCACAAAATGAAGTAGTTATATGTACTACTATTGCAGATTTCGAAGATAAAAGTAGAGTTTTAGTTCCAGCTCTCCAGAGATTTTCTAAAAGTAATATCAAAGTAAAATTAGCATTATCTGGAGAAAACGAACAAGTGAAAAAGCTCGGAGCAAAATTAAACATTAAAATTAAAAACGCAGAAACCAACGCAAGATTTTTCATTGCAGATAAAAGAGAAGTTCTTTTCATGGTAACACCAGAACAAGCAGAAGAAGAAATGGGTGTTTGGCTTAACTCCGAATTCTTCACATCTTCACTTGCAAGTATAATTGATTTTTCTCTGAGAAGTTCACCAGCCAATTAAGCTATTTTTTTAAATTTCTTCAATTCCAATTATATGCATATCTTCCATTTTTTTGCTAGAATTTTTTCTAAAGTGCTCTAAAAATGCCCTGGCGCTTGGAGCAGTCTTCACATAAGTATGCAAAAATCCATTTTTTTCAAAAACTTGTTTATGACATTTGCGAAATGCTTTAGCATGTTTTGCAAGGTTCACTGGAGGCCCAATCTCAACAATCTCTTTTTTTGCCTTTACAATGTAAAATACTTCGGCATTTTCTTTTTCGTTATATTGAAAAATATGACTAAAAACATCGAATTCTTTAGTCAGTTCATTACCAAAAAAAGTAAAGAATTTTTTTAATTTAGTACCTGCAATATCTCCTGCTTGTTTATCTGTTTTAAAGTTCAGATGGAGAATTTCAGCTTTCTTTTTATGTGCAATATTATCAAAAGATTTTCGGCTCACCGGATGAAATACAAAATCCGACTTTCGAGGGTGAGCAAGAAATTCTCTCGCAGCTTTCTGAAACACTTCAAAACTTTCTTTACTTAGTGCTGCAAGGGCATTACGTTCTCTCCAAGTAGGGTCTATAAGAACTATTGGACTCATAAGTTTACTTTCATTCATTAAAATCAAAGGACTCTCTTTTTTACTATATTGTTTCTCCAAATCAATAATCATACGATCTTTAACTTTCACAAGTGATCTAAGCATTTTCAAAAAAGAGCCATAATGGGCAATTAAACATTCAAGGGCATATCCAGAAAATCCTTGAATATAACTTTCTGCTCCGTAAACTCCATGCGCCCTACAAAATGTTTTTGCCAACGCAACTTCCCCGTTAAATTGCTTTTGCTTCTTTGCAAATTTTTTAAAATATTTAACATGAAAATAACTTAAATCAGTAACATTTCTAGATTCACGAGGGTGTTTAATAGATAAAACAGGTATAATTTCAAAAGTTAATGAATCTGAAAAAATAACCTTAAAATAATCCCTACTTCCATGAATCTTTTCAACAACTTGATTTTTTCTCTTTCCAAAAGAAGAATTAACTATCTTTTCAAGAATTGAAGAAAGATCCCCATATCGCCAGTCAAATCTAACATAAATATCAATATCATGAATATCTTTCTTTACCATAGTTCTTTTTGCAAAACTCCCTCCCAAAAAGACTTCCGCCCCAATTTTCTTTTTTTTAATTACCGATTCAAGTTTATCAACTATCTCTCTTCCTTTTTCTTCAAGAGTAGAATAATCTTCTTCACTAGGGGCATAGTCAAGACTTTTCAAAAAACTAGCCACATTTCCTGTATGGACTTCATTGTCCAGTATTCCTTCAAACAAGCCCAGCACTC
This sequence comes from Candidatus Pacearchaeota archaeon, assembly GCA_964202455.1. Lineage (GTDB taxonomy): Archaea > Nanobdellota > Nanobdellia > Pacearchaeales > GW2011-AR1 > VGKP01. Next base: position 104,478 of record CAXNIJ010000001.1, read on the forward strand.
TTTTAAACTGCATAATTAAAAAAAGCCAACTAGATATTTAAACTCTAGCCTCTCCACTTTTTCGGTTTCCAAAATATGAACTTAAATCAACAATGTACTTCCCATCTTCAAGTTGATAAACTCTAGGTTTTTCTTTAGAAAGTAACTTTTGCAAGTCAAGAAGATATTTTCCGGGTTTAAGAACACGCACACTTTCAAAATCAAGGAAAACTGGAGTTTCTTCATCAACAACTCCAGTAATATCTCTAATGTCTTCTTCAATCTGTTTCTTTTCAGTCAGGCTTAGATCTAGCAAACTATTCTCTTCAGCAGATTTTTCTTCATTCATCTGTTTAAGCTTTTCTTCTTTAATGTAAAAAAAGAATTTGCTTTTACATTTAGCGCATCCTTCTAAGACTTCTTGTGCAGCATCAACGTATGTTGCAGAGCAGTGAACACATTTATAGGGCATAATAAAAAAAACTCTATCAAGTTAATAAAGTTTTATATACTCTCAAAATATCATTTATTATGAGCGAAGAGGAATTAGATAATTCTCCAAAAGTTGAATCATTTCCAGAACCTTCTTCAAAACCAATAAATGCAACTTCTTCTAAAAATAATTTTCTGATTATTGGAATTATAGCACTTTTTTTAATTTTACTAATAATTTTACTAATTTATCTATTTTCAAGCAATTCTAATACCGATTCATCATCAAGCACTTCACAAAGAACTACGGGCCTCTTTGGGAAACAATCAGCATATTTAAACCCGCAGCAAGTATTCTTAGAATATCGTTCAGAAATGCAAAAAACAAAAACTCTAGAGGATTTATATCAGGTAAGCCTCAAATATGGAGATAAAGAGAGTGTAAAGAAATATCAAGCAGATAAAGAAAAAATGGATACTTCTTCAATTATAACAAAACAAGCAGTTTATGAAATGATTATTAATTTAATACCTAAAATAAGTGAAATAGACATGGCCAATATTAAAGAAGAGAAAAATTCTACTTCATCAACATTAACACTCAATACTAAAGATGGTAAAAGCTCTGGAACAGTAAGTATGATAAAAGAGGACAATGCCTGGAAAATCTCTAAAGAATCTTGGAAATATTCAGGGAATTTTGCAAACAAGAATTAAATATTCTGGATAGCAGTAAAACTTAATTTTTGATGAGCCAAAATTTATCTTCAAGAAAATAATTTACTTAAACAGTAATTCAACTTTCTTAGGGTCTCTCTTAATTTCTTTAACAACAGTAGACGGACCAATGACTGTGAGGGCACTGCTATCTCCCACAAGACGTCTAGCAATGTTATATCTCAACTTCACAAAAATAGGCTTTCCACGTAAATCAGGTTCAATAACTGCTAGTTCAATACCTTTAAAGTCTTTAATATGTCCGACAAGAGCCATAGTATCTTCAATTAGTCTAGCCTCTTCTTCAGCACGAAGTCTACCATGAACAATAACTATCTTATTACTTAATATCAAACTTAATATCTTTTTCACTCTTTCAGAAATACTTAGTTCTTCTATCTCAGAATAAGGGATTACTTGCATACTAAGTTCACTTATTTTTTTCATACGCTTTTACTAAGTCTAAAAATAGCTTCGTAAAATTCCTCCATATTTAGACCATCCTTTGCAGATATTCCGACAACTTCATATTCAGGGAAAGCAGTAGAAACTTTTTCAATATCTGCTTTCTTTAAATCAATCTTATTGGCAACAAGAAGAACAGGTATTTTTCGTGCAACAAGATTTCCTATAATCGTAATATTTACTTGAGAATAAGGGTTTTCGGAGGCATCTAGTACTACAATAACGGCATCCATATCATCTAGCCACTGAATAGATTCTATAATGCCTTGTGTGGCTTCCTTCGCCCTTCTTTTAGCGTCACCTCTCTTCACTCCAAACTTCAAAAACTCTTCATAATCTATCTTTGTAGCAATTCCCGGAGTATCAATAAGTTTGAAAACCAAGGTCTTTCCCTTATGTTTAATTTCAACTTTCTCTTTAAATTGCACTTCACGAGTTTCATGAGGTATTTTACTTACTACTCCAATTTCTTCTCCAGTCCAGTCTTTACAGATACGATTTGCGAGGCTAGTTTTTCCCGCATTCGGCGGACCATAAAATCCAATTTTAATATGCTCTTTTCTTCTAAATATTCCGCGCAATAACCTCTTCGAGAAATTTTTTAAAATTCGTAACATCATAGTTAGAGATTTGGTCTTTTAATAAATCTTGCGTCTACCGTTTCCTGCCGTCTTTTTTCAATTTCTTTGCGAACTTTTCTATTTTCAAAGAATTTAAATATTGGAATTTCAAGCATTCCAGTACGTTTTCCATCTATCTTTTTGAATGCATAAGTCACTTGTTCATTATTCCATCCACTAAAAGTCAGTTTCTTTCTAGCATCTCCATCTGTTAATTTCTGAGAACGCGCATTATATATGAAATGCACAACGTTGTACAAATCATCACTATTAGCAAACAAATGAGATTCATAATGATGCTTATACCATTCTTGCAAAATAATGTATAAAACAAAAAAACCCAAAACTACAAATAAAATACCATATTTTGCAATTCCCCATCTATCATATAAATTAGGCGGATCAACTTTTGTTTGAACTAAACCCAAGTATTTGAGTTCAGGAGTTAAATACGCACCTAGTGAAGAAAGTTCAGCACTTTCAGGCAACGTAAAAGAGAAAGTAGTGTCGCTAGAAATTGGAATAATTGTTCCCTTACTAGAACCAACACTTATTTCTCTAGCACCTACAGGATTTTCAAACGATATCTGATCTAATGGAGCATCAAGAACAAAATAAGCATTGCTTGCATTTTCAGCAATTTTAGTAATAGCTATAGTATAAAATGTAACTAGTTCAGTTTCTTCTCCGCGAGATACAGAAGAATAAATCTCTCTTTTTGCTTGGGCATTATAAGAGTTACCTGTCCAATCTGTCAAGGCTCTTTTAATATTCTCTCCATCTCCTAGCGATTCTTCAGAAACGCCAGACAAATTTGCAAGATATTTTAAATTGGCATTTATAATTCCAATAAGCAGAGTATCTTCATTAGTCGTAGTTGGAATTACCGAACTTGGAATATTTAATTTCATAATTCCCTCCACCACAGAAGTATAATTTTCATCACTTATTGCAGAGTCATATAGTTTCTGTAAATTATTTATATTAGATTTTAATCCAGTAATATTTATTTTCTTTTCAATTTGTCCCCCTTTCCAGGAAGGCAATTTAGAAACTAAAATGCTCAAATTGTTAATTCTTTGTTGAGTGTGGGGCAATAATATTTTTGCAGAACTGTTTGCGTTCCCAACTTCAACTATAAAGCTTTTTGTACCAGTTAAACCATCGCTACGAGTAGCAGTTACTTCAAGAGTAAAATTACCTGCTTTTTTATAAGTATAATACAGGGCTTTCCCTTTAATAGTTTGAATATTTCCATCACCAAATTTCCAAACAGATTGACTCATATTATAGTCTCCACCAATATTAAATAAAGTGGATAATCCAATACTTACACTAGAAGGATAAACATCAAAATTAAATCCTGCCTTAATTGAAAGAGGCACCGGTGCAAATATCTTGTTTGTCCCAGAATATAATACAAAAGAAGTTTCTTTTGTCCCCAGAGGAATTGTAAAATTAGCCGAGTCCAAAGTCAAATTAATTTTCCCAGAACTTATAGTTGGTTGGACATTCTCCAAACTAAGAAGATTATTATTTGTCAGTGAAGCACCTTTAGAGGTATATTTTAGTTCAGAGATACTAAAACTAACTTGTTGATTCAAAGCGCTTTTAATAATAAATGGCAAGGCGCAACCATTAGTGCAATTATTTCCATACACTTTGTTCAAATAAGTGTTCACCAAATTAATAAGACTCTTTCCAGTCATTAAATTAACAGAACTTTCATTTATCTCAAAACTAGGTTGTGCAAATGTCAATGGCTGTGCAGAAAGAGGATAGTCTCGAGAAAAAGTTAATGAATTTCTCTGTGAAGTCCCACACACAGGACTGCTTGTTTCAGTAGAGATAGTATAGTTGCTCAGCGTGCCAGGTTTAGAGCCTAAACAGAGCATATAGCTCTGCTTTGTAGCTCTAGAAGCGTTAACTACACAACTTAGTTCTTCAGTATGTTGCGTATGCTTTGGTAGTATACACGAATCAACTGAGCCCCAATTTGAATCATATAATGTAAGGGTTAATTCAGAATATGCAATAGTACTATTGGTTACTAAAGCGGAGAGTCGGTAAGCTGGTCCAGCAGGCAAAGTAATGTTTTCACAATATGGGTTCTGCGCATTACTTGTTATCTCCGCTACTTCAACAGGTACACCAGAAGAAAAACAACCAATTTGTTTAACATCACAAAGAGTATTAACATATTTAGTATTTATCATAGAAACATTTCCATCGAGTAAGTCAGTACTTAATTGTCCATTACAAGATTGTCCAGCATTACTGCTAACGCCAAGGCGCAGAGATTGTATTACAATGTCTTCTCCAGACAAATTAAATCCTATAGCTTTAACTTCATTATCTAGCGCAATCGCAGAAGAAAGTGCACTACGGGCAACCATAGCAGAACTACAATTTTTAGTAGTACAAGAATAATCATTTCCTTCAGTTAATCCATTTCTTTTAAGCCATTCAATTAAAGTCAAAGATCCTCCAAAATTACTGCTAATATTTAATGCGGGCAGTTCATTAGTAATTTTAATTTGCACATTTCCCTTTATCATGTCTCCTCCACTTATTGAATTATTTTTAACGAGGATATTTATTCCATCAATACTAGCCAAAACACTTGGAATCATAATTAAAATACTTATTATCAAAACTAGCATTACCCAAATCTCTTTTTCCCTTTCTCTCTTTTTCATTCTCTATGGTGCCTTAGTTTCTTTAAAAATATGCCGTCTTAAGAGTTATCCCTACAAAAATGAATGTTTCTAAACTCGTAAGGATAACTCGAAAAGAAAAGTGTAAATAGTATCTTCTTTCAATTTTAACTGCCATACTAAAAGAGTAACTTTCTCAGAGGCTATTTTTTCATGGAGAAGTTCGCCGAGTACAGGCATTATTCATGAAGAGAAGTTTGAATAATTCCGAGTTTAAGAGGGATTTTCAAACGGAGTCTTCAGAAAACTTTTGGCTTTTGTAAAGTTCTCTGAAGACTCAAGGTAAGCCGAAAGAATAATAAAGTGTTACAAATTCTCCAACCATAAACTATATATTCTCCATTCACCATATAAAATTGGGCAAATAGCCCACATAGGCATAGTAAGATTTATATACTAGTATCACCCTATAGTGACATCAATAACATGAGAAAAACACCTATGCACAAAGGTCTTGCAACTATGCCTATCTTAGATTATTCTGAACCTTACAGCCCCTCTATCACTATTGCCTCTAATCTAGACACAGACCGAGTACATCTTCTTCCCTATATATCTCAACTTAACTCTAGACCGGTGCAACTTCAACCCTTTTCAGATTTAAGAAATTGGGCAGCCACCCCCTCTAGAAGTCATCTAGATCTTCCTCCTTTCGATTTCTTAGACTTTGATACAGAACCAAGGACACCAGGATTTTATCGTCCTTGCACAACTTCTTAAAGCACACGTATAACTCAATCGTAGAGCGCCCTAACCATAAACTATATATTCTCCTCTCACCATATAAATACAGAGCAAATAGCCTGCATCGGGTATAGTAAGATTTATATACCTGTACCACTACAAAGTAACACCTAATAACATGAGAAAAACACTTGAAAGCATGTTCAATACGGCAAAGTCATACGTTAAGAAAACAGCCGGAGTCCTCGTCGCCGCATCTGTTCTTGCCGTTGCGCCACAACCAGAAGTGAAGGGAGATGTTTATTTGACTTTGGAACCTCAGAATGGTATTGGTTTTTTAGCTCATTATGTTTCTAAAGACACTATCGCCTTCGACCTCCACATCTACGCAGATAATACTACAGAAAAAGATCCTACAGCATCAGTAGAATTCAAAATAAAAGTTCCCTCTTGTGTGGAAGACCCTCGCGCACTGTTAATGGATCCATATGTTAATTATTATTCAGATTTTGTTATCCCCCCCTCCCCTTCAAGAGATTTTTTCTATCCAAATCCACTTAATCCTAATGCAAACTATGTCTGGCCAGATGGATCAAAAAGAAGTATCTTATTATCTTCTGTTACGCCTCAATCAACTCCAACTCAACTTCAAGGAGTTCAGAAAAAGAAAGGATTTTTAGGCATAGTTACATACACTATAAAACCAAATACTCCTCTAGGAAAATATCAATTTGAAATAACTGGCGTTGCAAAAAAATCTAATGGCGCTGAACAACCGACTAAAGGAAGCATAGTCACAATTGAAAAAATTACAAGTGAGTCTGTATTGGACAAAGCTCCAATTTTAATACAAGATTTAAATTATGCACCTGGCACTACAAATAAAGTGCCATATTTACATGTTAGTTATTTTAATGGAAATAATAATCTCGTACAGCTTCAATCTTCTTCAAATTTAGCAACTTGGAAAACAATTGCACAAAGTCCAATTTATTCCGACTATTTAGTAACAAATTTAACAATTCCATATACTTTCATAGATAAAGATGCTGAAAAAGAAAGTAAGCGTTTCTATCGCTTATATGTTGCACCTTAAATTCTCTATCCCCCATATAAATATTGAACATGATTTTCATATTTTTCTTAATTAAATCTATTTTCTAATTTATTCTTCATTGATAACTTCAAGTTTTACCTTTTGGACAAAATATCAAATACAAAAAGTTTAATTCTAAAACTAGATATATCCCACGTTGTAGAAATAGAAGATAATTATCTGTTGTTTGTCTTTGTTAAGCTGTATTCGTCCTCCGATGCCTTGAGGTTTTACCAGAGACCCTTCATTTCTTTCTTTTCTTACCAATTTTCTTTCTAGTTATTAAATAATAAATCGCAATTATAATTAAGATTGTAATTATAAATTGCCATGCTCCAAAGAAAGGCAAAAGAAGAACTGAACGTCCACAAGGAACACCCAGAGTAGATTTAGCTACACATTTATCACAGATAATTCCACTTCCACTACCGCCAACTCCCGAGCTAGATTTTCTGATTATAGTTATATCAATTACTTGTCTTCCGTCTTTACATATTCCAGTATTTGTAGTTTTATATACACACTCTCCAACGGTTTCTCCCGCACCATTAATGTCTACAACTTTATTACTGCAAGTTGGAGGTTTTCCACCAACTCCAGCAGTCCACTCACAATAATATGCCTTCGTATCTGTACAAGAAAGATCCGCATCTTGAGGTTGAGACTTTCTATAAGCACCTTTACAAAATACCTCCGCGTTAAAGACTTCTGTAGGATTATTTAAGTCAAAATTTTCAATAGCATTATAACAGCTAGCGACTTCAATACATCCTCCAGGGGGACACTTAGTATCCAGAATTAGTAAATCGTTACTTCTAATTGGACCTTCAGGAGATCCATCAATAACGCCCCCCGTAGTTTTTATATTTGGTGTAGGCGGATTAGAAGTATATCTTGTTTCAAAATACAATATATCATTCAAATTTGCTGCAAGCCCCACAATATTCTTTAACGTTCTAGGACTACCATCATCATTTGTCGAAGAAGTAGTCGCAATTCTATTTGTATTAACTGGTTTTCTATCAGTATATAACAGAGTCGAAGTAGTAAGTATATCCTTCCCTTTTTTATAAACTCTAAACTCCGCATTAGGACTTCCACTCGGGACATCAAAACCATTAACCTTCATCAACACAACATCTCCAAGATGTGCGGAATCAATTTTTTCTCCTTTAGTATTTGTCCAAACAGCTACGGGGGGCCTTCTAGTAGTGCACAAACTTGCATCAAATGTACATGCCGCTCCACCGCTATCACCTCCCAAAGGATTACATCTTAAAGTACCCGAATCAAATGTCGATCCAGCTTTATAATTCAAACAATTTTTACCATTCAAATCTAGTCCATCACATTGCTCAGTACTCTCACGAATTCCATTTCCACAAGCGACAGTTCCAGATCCAGAGCCTCCAGAAGGTGCAACAGGCAACGTACAACAAACTTTTAAGACATTTGAAGGATTAGTATTTGCGATAGACATTAATGCATTAGACGGAGCATCCATCTGCAAAACTTCTCTCTCTAGTGGTCCACAAAAACTCTTTAGTGCACAATTCAAATCACCGTAACACACCTCAACGGGAGGTTTCTTAGTACATCCGGCAGTATTTATGTTACACTGATTTGTGCAAGCCAAATTTCCTCCACTAAATGAGCTATCTAATTTAGGACAAGTTAATCCTTTGAAGTCATTTACATCACAACTCTCAACTCCTTCAGCAACTCCATTATTATTGCAGACTAGAACTTGCCCTCCGCAACCAGAAGCTTGACAAGTAGCAGAACATAAAACTCCATTTATACACTGTCCGTTTCCAGCACCATGAGTTGCATCTCCATTATCACATTGCTCATTAGGAAGCTCAGAAATTCCATTTCCACAAACTGCTTGCGGTTGACCAGTCGAAGGGTCTAAAGTAATTGGAGTAACTGGGGGGGGAATAGGTGTAGTAGTAGATGGATAAATCCAGTTAAAAAAATTATTAATAATTGTTAGACTTAGAATTGGAGGCTGCGGATAAATGAGGGGCAGAGTAGTCGGAGTAGGTGGACTAGTTGAACTAGTTAAACTAAGTGGAACACCTTTGTCAGTACATACCGAACCAAAAACTTGGTAAGGAGAATAATCTCCATTAGGGCTTAAATCAGACTCACTAAGAATTTTATGGTCTCCATTTCTTAAGATAACTTCCTGCCCTATAAACCAATTTCCAGCATAACCGCCTTCTTTATCATTTTCTATGCAGAAAGAATTACTAACTAGAGGAAAAATTTGATCTCCCAGATATCCCTGTTCCCCATTTGGAAAGTCAAGATCATACCATCCTGCTTCAAACACTACCGCAGTACTGAAATCTACAATATTCACAGGTGTAGCATGACGCCCAACGCGAGCGATATAACTAGGAGATATTGTAATTGGCCCTAAAGAACCTTGCAAAGTGTTTTGGAAAACATATTTTCCGTTTGGAAAATGTTCAGATACTGAAACAGTTAAACTTGGATCATTCGGATCCGGTACAGAAATCAAATTTGCATTGCTAAGACTGTAACTAGGATCTATTCCGACAGCATGCATTACTTTATAGGGCGGATGATTACTACACGTAAATTTTAATACATAATTTATGTTATACCTTAGTTTATCTTTTTCTTTTGCATCATAATTATAGGTACTAGTGGGCTCACCAACTTTAACCCAGGCATTTTGAGCAGAATCCCAAAGGGCAATACCTTTATCGGTTAAACGAGCATTTGGTACTTCTTGCCCTTCGTTTGGACCATTAATAAATACCCAATCTTTAGTATAGTCTTTAATAGAACTAGTATAAACTATTCCAGGAAAACCCATCCAAGTGCCTGCGGGAACAGCAGATGAGCCGGGAGGAGATTTTCCATTTTGAATAGCATAATCTCCAAATTCATTTACACAATCATCGGGATTTGAACCAGTTGGAGGAGTTGCTCCAACACTCGCATAAGTAATTATATTTCCATTATCGTCATATACACATTGATCATTAACGGGGATACAATTAAGATTATATGCCGCAGAAACCATGGACATGGAGAACAATATTCCGAAAAACAACAAACTACTTAGTTTAAATTTATTCATCTTGTAGCCTTGGCTTTTGTAGCATCATTTAATTGAACAATCCTATTAGTAAATCCAGGCATACATTGACGAAGTGACAAACTCGGATTAGGATTAACTGGGCGGGCAACTTTTCCAGGAAACAATTCACTAAAACATATTTCAATGATGTAATTATTTGCCCCATTATATACTTCTCCTAAGGCATTAGTTGGTTTCTCAATCCTTAAGATAACATCACTAGGCCCCAAACTACATTTATGTGGGACAATTGGAGTAGGTACGACCCCAGTAGATTGTAAAACTGGAGGAGGAGATATTGAAGATAAAGTTATTGTGCACGATGGGCATCCGGAGCAGGTCAAATCAGTAAGACCAATATTGCCGTAAATATTACCCTCAGCCTTAGTTGTTTGCCATTTCCAGTCTGTAAACCAAAAGGTAAAACCATTATCGCTAGGACTTGAGAAAGGAAGTTCACTATGCGTTCCAACTGTCGTAAAGCCAGCAAGAGTACATAAGCGCTGTTCAGTAGAGATATCCGCATGTAATCTAGTGTCTCCTTGAATTGTTGGAGACAAGATAAGGCCGCTGTCCATAGTATATATTTCTTCTCCACCTCTGCCATCAAAAAGTAGCGTTTCAGGATCATTACTAAATATTCCTCCAGAAGAAAGAATAAAAAGATCGCTGACTGAGACAGCACGATTATAAATTCGGACATCATCGGCAAGGCCATCAAAGAATCCATTATTTACTCTACAATCCTTTCCAATACATAAATCGGAAGAGCTATCTCGAATAATTCCCACGATAGATACACCACCATTATCAACTGCAATACCGTTTTTGTATAGATTAATTTTATTACCATCGTAAGTGCCAGCCCAATGATCCCATTTATTTAATGTCAAAGAACCAGGAGTTGAAGACACTTTCAACCAATTAGTTCCGCCAAAATTTACAAAGAATTCGACATTATTATTGGCAGGATTAGGGGAGAGAATATAAGAATCTCCTTTCGAAACAAAACTTCCCTCAATAGAATTTCCATTCTTTCCCAAGCTTCTTGTATAAAACCATCCTGCAACTGTCATCGAATTTTTTGGTGATGTCCAACCAGAATCAAGAACACTAATATAGCCAGTTGTACCATCAAAGTCCGCTGCACTCACGCCAACTTTTTTATTAGTAGTAGACAATGTAATACCTCCATTAGCAACACCATTAGAATTTCCAATTGTTGAAACCCCCAATTGCGAAGTTTCGAAGTTCCAATAAGCGATAGGATTAGTCATTGCAGAGCTTAAAGATATCAAAAAAATACTACTCATCATTAAGAATATTAAACATTTTAGGATCACATCTCTTTTCATGATTTGCTAAGAATTTGAAAGTTTATAAATCTGGTGATGAAATTTCAATTTCATACTTAATTTATTTTAGGAGCCAATAGACAGGATTCAAAGAGAATATTTAACTGAATATTCTCTTTCTTCCCAGTATTTTAAGTCTGTCAAGACCATTTTCTTCTTTGGGTCTTCCACGTTTTTCTCCAGAACTGTTTTCACCATACCTCGGAAATTTTTCTCGCAGAGTATCAATAATAATATCTTGCACATTTAAATAAGAATAGGTTTCTAGCCGTTCTTTAGTTTTTTATACCTCTTATCTGGAACAGTTAATAGTATTTTTCTTGCCATTTTATCTAGATGTCTTAAAACATCCAGATACATCTAAAGATGCTCAATATTTAAATTCTATTTTTGAAATTACCTCGATAAAATTGTTTTAGATGTTAAAAATCTAATAATTAAGGGCATAATTAATTATTACATAATTATCATTAAATGAGAGTTATCTCCAGACAAATAATCTCAATCTCTTCGGATTAGATTGACCAAGTGCAATAGCTCCAGAAATAATTCTTTCATCAGTATAAACATCTTTTCCAAGTGTAGGATTAAATGTACAAGGTTCAGTTGTAGAACAAATCAATAATTCAAATTCAATTCCTAGCTGAGGCAATTTAGATTTAATGAAATTCTTTAGTTCGTTTTTAATTCCAAGATCTTCAGAAATTATCTTCTCTCTAAATAATTCAGTACGCGCAATTTCATCAAGAACCGCAGGGATATCAATACTTAAATCTTGTTTGTTATCGAGTTTATTATTACGAGTCATAACTAAAAGCATAGCAAGGACAATTAATATAGCAATACACGCTTCAGCTATCTTCATCCAACCTCGCCTATTCATTACCATATTCCAACTCCCAGTTCACCATATTCTAGAGTGTTATTTGCAAGGAGAATGTCTATTCTTTTACTTTTGATCCTAAAATCACTAGCCCTTTCTAACGGGACGTCAGTAATTAATGTTCCAGAAGGAGAAACAAATTGAAATCCATAAGATATCTCAGGTGGAACTCCAAGAGATTGTTTAGTAAAAACGGAACTGCCCATATATCCATTTATAAGCTCTTTTATTTTCTTCTCAGATAAAAGGGGTCTCGAAATAACACTTACAACTCGTAAGGCTTGGCTATTGTTTACTCCTGGATGTGAATCATTTACTCCTAGTTGTTTCACATTAAGAGGTTTATCTGTCGGAACTATTTCTTTAGCAAATATTAATGTAACAAACGGACTGTTTGAGCGCTTCCAATCAAATTCGACTTCTCCAATTTCTCTATCTATAATACTACTATTTAATATTGAACCATTGTTAGTTATAGCATGAACTTCCCAAGGACTTGGCAATTCTTTACTTATATTTAATGTGAATTTATTATTAGTAGAAATCTGACTTGCATTTATCATCAAACTTACAAAAATTGCATCTGTACTAACTCTATTTTCAACACCCATGTAGATTTGGTCTAAAAGAGTATTGCTAGTTTTAGAATTTGAAAAAGGATGAAAGTAGGTAAATGCCACTGCAAGCGCGCCAATAAAAATAATAAATGAAAAAATCATTTCAATATGTTCAACTCCTTTTCGATTCATCGTGTTATGAATTGAGCATCATTTATATAGGTTACTTTGGAAATTTTTAGATTAATAAGCGTACCAAATGTGACTAATATATTCAAACATAATAAGATTTTAAATAGTTCTTGATCTAATAAATAGTTATGGTTGAAGTCTTAGAAAATATTACCAAAGAAAGTAGTTTTGCAAGCATATCGAAAAGGAATGAGTATTCAGAAAGAAGAGAATATTCAGGTAGTGTCTCAAATGATAGAAATTATTCTACTTTTTCCGAGATGTATCTTGAGAAACCAATAGAGGTACAAGCAGGGTTTTCAGTTACCATTTGTACGTGGCGAGGCATTCCAACCGTAGACGACTGGTAGTTTTTAGTTTTTTAATAAAATGGAAAAGAAAGTTTTAATTCTTACTCATTTGGAAGATTCACATGCTTCTTCAGTGCGCAGTTATTTAAATCGGAGGGAAGTAGTAAATTTTACTGTTATTACCGAAAATTTATTGAAATATTACAAAATAAATTTCTCATCTGAAGATTTATTATATACAATTGGTGATGGAACAAGGATTATAGAACTAACTTCTTCTTGGAATATCTGGAATAGAAGAATTATGATTCCAGACAAAAACAAAGGTATGCCTAAAGATTTGCAAGATTTAGTAATTGATGAATGTGAAAAAACCTGGGATGGTTTATTGATGGCTCATAGAGGGAAAGTAGTAAATTCTCCTCAAAATCATTTTTATGCAAATAGTAAGCTTGATCAAATTAGATTCGCATTAAAAAATGGAATGTATACGCCAGACACAATTGTAACTAACGAGCCTTCCAAGCTAAGAGATTTTTATGAGAAACACAATGGCAATATTTGTTTTAAGTTGCAAAAAGGAGCAGTTATTAGAACTCCGGAAGGAAATAAAGTTATATATACTAATAAGGTAACAAAAGAACAAATGAAAAATGCCTCTTTAGTCTCAAGTCATCCATCTCTATTTCAAGAATATATTGATAAGGAGTTTGAAATCAGGATAATTGCAACTGATAAAACTACAACTGGGATTGCAATACACTCTCAGGATTCAGAAGTATCTAAAGTTGATTATAGAAGTTATGATTTGGAAAATGTTAAATACTGTCATGTGGAGATTCCTGAAAATGTAAGGAGTTTCTGCCAAAGTATGCTTTCACATTACGAGTTACACTTTGGAGCATTTGATTTTATTTATTCCAAAGAAGGAAAATATTTTTTCTTAGAATTAAATCCAAATGGACAATGGTTATGGCTTGAAGAACAATCAGAATACAACTTAACTGGAGAAGTAGCAGATAATTTAATAGAATAAAATGAATCAGGAAATAATTTCAAAAATAAAAGGTAAAAAATTAGTTTTATTCGGAGAAATTCATGGAACGAAAGAAATTCCAGAAGCTTTATTGACTTTTTTTAAAGAAGAAGCTAAAAATGGAGATTGTAATTTATGTTTGGAAATACCCGAAGAATTCCAAAATCTAGAACTGGATAAAGTTCTTCAAGTAGTTAAAGAAACAGGAACAAGCGGGTTGATTAGTGAAGAATATATAGAATTAATTAAAGAGATACCTAAAAATATAACTATCTATTTTATTGCTCCAAATATAATAAAAGATCAGGAGGAAATGGAAAAAGGAATTGCAAATAACATTCTAAAATTAATTAATAATAAAAGAACATTTGCAATAATCGGAAGTATTCATGCTTCAAAGAATAAAATAGCAATAGGAAACTTTAATATTATTCCAGCCGGATTTTTAATTTACCAAGAACTAGGTGATAAAATGTGCTCCGTCTTATTAAAAGCCAAAAGCGGAGAATTTTTTAACAATGGATTAAAAGAGATAGTTTACGATGAAGAGGATTTCTTCGATAAAAATTTTGATTATATTTATGAATTTGATAAGGTATCTCCTTGTTCTTTTTAAAAAATTGGAGCCAAATAAAATGATTGCTCTGAAAAGTGATATCGATGTCCTTAGCTGCTTTCAGGAATTTTATTCCTGAAGTTTTTCATTGAGCATCTCTAAAAACAAGCATCAAAACATTTTAGAACAACCCAATGTTAATTCTAATATGCAAAATTCAATGAAAAATGAACTTCTTATTGAAGTTAAAATAAAGAAAGATTGTCTTGTAATTCCAGACGCTCTAATTGAAGAAGTCATAGATAATGTTTTAAAAAGTTACAAAAATCTTAACAACATCAAGGATTCAGATAAAAAAGTTCTAGTAAAGGAAATTCGCGCAAAACTTCGTCGTTCAACAGGGATGTTTCAAAAAGGCATAACTGAAAAGAAAAGAAAAAAACTAGAGAGCACAGATGTTGAAGAAATGCTAAAGACACATATTTCAACTGCAGAGCGACTAGGAGATTATACCCTGATTAAAGAAAAAATCTCGGCTTTAAAAATAAAAAGCATCTTAGATTTGGGGTGCGGACTCAATCCTCTAGCACTTGCTTCAAAAAATGTAGATTACCATGCTTATGATATACGTCAAGATGAAATAAGCATACTCAACGATTTCTTTACAAAAGAGAAAATCTCTGGAAAAGCAGAGATATATGATATAAGAAAATATAATAAAGATTTACCTTCGGCAGACCTGATATTAATTTGGAAAGTCTTAGAAATAGTTGGGGGAGACACTCATGCATTATCAAGAAAACTTATTCAAAGTCTTAAGTACAAATATCTTATGATAAGTTTTTCAACCTGTACTCTTTCAGGTAAAAAAATGTTGCACAAAAAACGCATTTGGTTAGAAAAAATAATAAAAGAAGAAAATAAGAATTACGAAGCTTTCCAGACTTCTAGCGAGATATTTTACTTAATAAATAATCTGGATTAGCCTCTTAGCAAATTAAGCTATTAGCTACGATGAGGAACCAACCGCAACACGCACACCCGTAGTTACAAGAAACGCAGTAATGGTCATACTGAAAGAATGTTTTAGTCCAGATTTAATCGAACCTTCAGTAAGTTTTCCTATAACTAGTCCTGCAAAAAATCCTTGCGATAATAAAAGATAAAGAAAAGGCGCCGCAAGATCTTGCGCTTGACTTTTTCCATCCGATTGAACAGGTTTAGCATTTTTTAAAGCTTCAACATTAACATTGAGACCCCCAAATTGTCCGATTCCTGCAGTCAAAGGAAGAATTTTATATTCCATAACGAGCATAATGCCTATAAAGATGAAAAAAATGATATATCCCTGCACCACTAAACTGTAAATAGAAGCTCTTCTTTCTTTCTTTAGCTTTTCAACTTCAGAAATAGATTTAGCTGCAGAATCTAAAATGAAATCTATGTCTCCTCCAGCTTTCTCAGCCTCACTAATAAGTGTAACGGCGCGAGTAACAATTGGATTATCTACTTCATAAGCAAATGTTTGTAAAGCTCGGTTAACTGGAATTCCCAGTGCAATTTGATTTCCCAGTTTTTGAATATACGGAGTCAAAGGACCATAATTTTTTGTATGCATGTTAATTATACTCTTACTTACAGGCGTCCCAGTTGTAACGCTTTCTGCAAGGTTTCTTGAAAATTCTAAGAACATCTCCCCCATTTCTTGATCACGTTTATTTTCGAACATAATTTCTAAAATAAATGGCATCGTAATCACAGCAAGAGCTATACCCATGAGAAATATTAGAAGATTTCTATCTGTTTCACTTCTAAGGAAAAGTAACGCTGTAATTACTATGAGGCTACCAAAAACAATTCCAATCCAATGTATTTTTTTTAATTTCATTTTTAATCTCCTGGCGCTTTTAGGTGCAGGAATGTAAGGAAAAATGAGTTAATAACTGCTATGAGTGCTGCAACTGCGAGTCCAATTTGAGTAGAGCTATAGCCTTGACCGGCTTCAGAAGCCATTATGATAACAAGTAGAATCATAATGATCATTGGAGCAGCTATAACTACACTGATATAAATATCCATAAATGCTTCAGCAATTTTAATAAATTTCTCTCTTTCAAGTCTATAGTTTAAAAGTAAAGTCTCAGAACGTTTTTCAAAGAAATTTTGTAAACTTCCTCCCGAGTTAATTGTTGTCCCTAGTCCAGTGAATAGTTCTGCAAGTTTTGAACTAGGAGTCGTCTTAGCAGAGTTAGTAAGTGCAGTGACTAAGTCATAACCATATAAATTAATTTGATTCATAACCTTTCTTATTTCTTTACGAAGAAAGGGATACTCTTTACTCATAGCAATAATCTTAAAGATTGCACTGGGTTCAATTCCAGAACCAGAGACAGCACTCATATGAATAACTGCAAAAGGTAGTTCCTGATCAATTCTTTTTTCAATTGAATTTTTCTCACTACCAGGATAATAGTACAATACTGCAAATGTCAAAAGCGGAATGACAAAAGGCATCCAAATAACCATTGGCAACCTAGATAGTATATCTCCATTTGCAATACTAATTGGGGGAAAAGTCTCAAGCAAATAATCAAAATTAAAAAATAAAAAGAAAACTGTAAGAAATATAGAAATAATAAAAGCAATTAACGTAGTAAAGAAAATCATCGCAACATAAGTTGAGAAAAGAAAATCCATATTTGCTTTCCTTAAAGAAAGAGCAAGTGGCGCGAAACTACCTTTAGCAATAAGATTTTGAGCGGTATCTAAAAAGAATCTATTAGAAATTTTAAGGTATCCTCTAGTTGCTTTAAATTCTTCGAATTTTTCTTCTTTAATTTTTTGTTTCTTTTTAAGTTTCTTCAAAAGTTGTTCATTAATACTTAATTTTGTCAAAAATGCTTCTCTATCGCCTACTTGAAGAGTAACTGCAACATCTGCATCTTTCATTTTAAAATGCACACTTTCAAACTTCACACCCTCGCGAGAAGATAATTTCTGGGCAACACTAATTTGATTAAGCATTTTTGGCAAAGTACTATTAAGAATTTTGATGCCTGTGCTTAAAGCATCAATTGAGGCATAAAGCAATTTAGATTCAGAAGAACTCGAATCATCGAGTTTTCTATAATAAGCAGATATTTCTCTTAGCATTTCAATTTCAGTGTCAATATTAGATCTAATTTCTTCGATCATAGTAGGTGAGCAATCTGACTTTGAAACGACAGAATCTCCTTTTTTGCATCATTAAGCTCTTCAGCATCTTTTTTCTTCTCGGCTTCTTCTAATCTATTCAAAGCATCTTTAATTCCGCTCAGAAGCTGAGCTAGAATGACAATATCCTCTCTTTGCATTACCTTAAACCGAGACAGAGATTTATATATCTTGGTATATAATGTCAAGGAACTTGAAATAAACTCCAGCTTTTAAGCTGGAGATGGTTCCTTGAGCATCCAAAGCACGAGCGCTTATTCAAACCCCAACTTTTAAGTTGGGGTAGCGCATCGTGCTTTTGATCTATAGATAGATTATAAATTCCTAAATTGGATAGAGTGCTCTGTCCAATTTAGCACTTAAGTGATAATGAGCGAAGCAAATTAACTTGTTCATTAAGGTCTAGAAATAATCATCGGAAATCTATTCTGTAACATTATACATGCTAAGAACTTCAACAGGATTCTTATAATAATCATTAATTATTTTCTGAACTTCTTCAAATCTAAAAACTTTCTGTTGATAAAGAGCATACATTAGTTTAGATCTGGTAACGAATTCTTTCTCCAATTTTTCAATAGGCATACCATGTCTAGCAGAAATTTTTTCAAAGACCTTACTTTGTTTTTTGAAGAAAAATATGTCTTTTACTGGATCCCACTTCATAGGAGAATTAACCAAAGCAGTACCATCTCGATTTACATTTATAATTTCAACAATTTCACGAAGACGACGAGTTTCATGCTTACCCACGATAGCATGGGTCATAATAGCGACACAATCAAGAGAATTAACTAGCGTAGGGGACAATTCAATAGGGGGCGTTTGTAATCTTCGAATAAGTGTGTCTACTGAATCTGCGTGCATTGTGCTAATTGCCGCGTGTCCAGAAGCCATACCCTGAAAAAGTACGGATGCTTCTTTACCTCTAACTTCTCCAACAATTAAATAGTCTGGAGTTTGACGGAAAGCATTCTTAAGAATCGCGAATAGATCCACTTCTCCAACTTTTCCCACACCAATAGCGGTTCTAGTGACTGCAGGGAGCCAGTTTTCTCTAGGTAAGTTAATTTCTCTAGTGTCTTCGATAGAAACGACTCTCGATTCAGGAGGGATAAAAAATGCAAGAGCATTAAGTAGTGTTGTTTTTCCAGAAGCAGTTCCCCCACTTACCAAAATACTAGATTTATATTGAATGAGAATCCAAAAATAAGCAAGCATTTCAGGACTTAAAGTATTAAGGGTAATCAACTGAGTTGGGGTCCAAGGAACTTTAGTGAATTTTCTAATGGTAAATGTGGGGCCACGAGAAGTAACGTCTTTAGTATAAGTCGCATTTACTCTGCTTCCATCAGGTAAAGCTCCATCGAGTAATGGCTGAGCATATGAAACATATCTTCCAGTTCTCTGTGCAAGTTTTTCTACAAAACTAGCTATCTCATCAACATCATGATACTTCAAGTTAGTTCTAATGTTTCTATAAACTCTATGTACGATATAAACTGGCGTATCGACTCCATTACATTCTATATCTTCTATAAAATAATCACGTAAAAGCGGATCAAGTTCATTAAGGCCAATGAAATCTCTAAAAAGGTAGTAAAAAATCTTATGATAAGATTCGTTAGTTACTTTCATATTTAATTCATCTATGAGAAGTCTTGCAGTTCTATCTATATATTCTGAAGCAGCATCCATTGTTTTATCTACTGCAACATTTATATTTATTAATTCAAACATAGCACTTTCAATTTTTTTCAAAATTTCCTTCTCATTATCTTGAAGGAGAGGTTCTTCAATTTCATATATTAACTCATTAATCTTATTGTCCCAATAGATGTGTGTTGAGACGTATGGTGGAGCAAGCATATATCTTACATTAATTTTCTTTTTATCTTCAATTCTTGGCAACGGTGGAACAATCGGACTGAAGTCAATAATGCTGGGCATGAATGATAAAAGTAGGTTACTTATTTAAAACTATGGTTAATGCCAAAGTTTACCGTCTGGCAAACGCAAGTTAAGAGAAGTTTGCAAAAGCCAAAACTTCTCCGGAGAGAATTTTGAAAATCCCTCACAAATTTGGAATTATTCAAACTTCTCTTAAGAAATTTCCAAGATATCTATTTTAACATTATTCACATTAGTAACTGAAAATTGATAAGGAGTTGCAGCAGGAGTAAATTTCTTAGTCGCAGTTCCCCCAGAGTAAGTTAAATCTATTGGCGAGTAATGTATGGTAAGGGTTGTACGATATTTGCCTTGAAAAGATTCAGTAAGCATACTAATTCGCCCACGAGTAATTGGTATTTTAGGTTCAGAATAAGCAACCCCTAGGCCTTCAATGGTAAAAATTAAATCGTTTGTATCAGGTTTAACTGTAAGGTCTCCTTTTCTAATAAGAAATTCAGGTATAACTCTAGAACTTCCAGCAGCACCAGTCATTACTTCAACAACTTTTTGATCTAGTAAATTTAATGCCTCAATACTTTGTTCAATGGATGCGCGGTCATTAGACTGATTTATTTTAGGCATCAGATAAGCTAAAGTCATAGCAATGAGTATTAGACCTATAAGTGTGTAAATAACAGTTTCAATCCAAACTTGACCTCTAGTTGTTTTCATGAAGAACAAACAGTCATTTTAATTCTGTCACTAGTATCGCAAGTTTTTCCAGATGCTAAAATTGGATTTACCGAGACATATCCTTCAACTTTAGACTTTGGATAATATTTATAGGATCTAGATTCGCCTGCCTCTGGAATAGTCAAGCTTCCAAATCCAGGACAGGAAATATCATAATTCATAATTCCTCCAGACGAACACGAACCAGGACTTCCCTCATTAAAAGAAATACTTTCACTAGATCCTCCAGTTTTCATGAAAACAAATTGAACACCTTTAATTTTAGCAGCATTCTCAGGACTAACTTGTCCGGCCTTTATAGAAATTTTAGCAATAGTTCCAGAATAATCATGACAGTTAAGATTGAAAGAAGAATCAAATGTAAAATGATTTTTATAAGCACTACATTCAGTACTGCCTTGCAAACTATTTCTTACAAATGGGATTGCCACCGTCGCTATAATGGCTGCTAAAGCGAGTGTAATAACAATTAATAATGCTGTAGCAACAATTGCTGAAACACCTTTCTTTGAAATCATACTGCAGTCTCCGATACACCATATTTATCTTCACAGATATAGAATTTCTTATATGCTCCAGATTCAACTTCTCCAAGTAAAGCTGGAGTGATTGAGAACTTATCTCCAGACTTTAACACATTGGAACTAATAAGTGCGATTCTTTCAGTTTCTCCACTAGTTATGGCATAATCTGAAGAAATGGCCAAGCTTCCAATCTTTAGTTTTGAAGCAGAATCTATTCTCTTAATTTCTAATCCATAAATAGGTACATCTTTTCTATTTGTAATATCAATTAACAATCGTTTAGAATTTGTAGGGTCTACAGCAA
This sequence comes from Candidatus Pacearchaeota archaeon, assembly GCA_964202455.1. Taxonomy (GTDB): domain Archaea; phylum Nanobdellota; class Nanobdellia; order Pacearchaeales; family GW2011-AR1; genus VGKP01. The sequence continues at coordinate 125,862 of CAXNIJ010000001.1, forward strand.
CATCCGCCACAAATTCCAGTCTACTACAAAAATGATCAATTGGTTCAGTTTCTCCTCCAAAACTTTTTTCAATTGTTTCACCGATAAAACTTTTCGCCCAAAGAAGAACAATAACTGCTATAATAATCGTAATCAATACTAAAAGGGTAGTTGCAATAATCGGCGAGACGCCTCTTCTTTTCATCTTTAAACAACGTCTCGTGTCTTTAAAAACTTAATCGATAACCTGAAGACCCATTAAGAGTTTTTAGCAATATATTCAAAAGCAGAATAAGCCGCAGTACACCCTTCTGCAACTCCAGTTATTGCTTGTTTAAATGGCTTATCAGCAACATCGCCTGCAGCAAAAACGCCATCAATATTAGTCTCACTAGTTTTATGATCCATAACGATTTCTCCTTTCCCATTCAAATCCACACCAAGGGCTTTAGCCAAATCCGATAAGACTATGTGCCCAATCGCAACAAAAACTCCATTCAAAGATAATTCTTTGCTTCCATTAAACTCTCTATCGAGCATGACTGATTCAACAAGTTGTTTTCCTTTCACTTCTAGAACATTTGTATTATTTATTATCTCAATCTTGGGATTTGCTTCAACTCTCTTTAAATTAATTGGCTCCGCTCTAATTTTATCTTTGCGATAAATAATGTAAACTTTTTTTGCGTGTTCTGCTAAAACAAGCGCATCTTTAGCAGCACTATCGCTACCTCCAATCACACACACAGTTTTATTGCGATAAAGTGGAGCATCACACAATGCACAATAATTTACCCCCTTGTTTTCAAATTCTCTTCCTCCTTTAACTTCTTCAGGCAATTTTTTCCATTTTGTTCCAGTTGCAAATAAAACAGTTTTAGCAGAATATTCATTTTTATCAGTCTTAACTTCAAATTCTTTTTTATCTTTCTTAACATTTTCAACTCTTTCCTCTTTTATTGTAACGAAGTCATAAGAGCGCGCATGTTTTTCAATCGCTTCGCTCAATTCACTCCCAGTCAATCTAATAAATCCAGGGTAATTTTCCACAATGTTTGTAGTAGTAATGACTCCTCCAATCGCCATTTCAGAACTATTTGTGGCTCCCAGACATAGTGTTTTTAGTCCAAGTCGCGCACCATACATTGCAGCAGCTAAGCCAGCAACACCTGCGCCAATAATCAAAAAATCATAATTTTCTTTTTTATCCATTTCTCTTTTCAGCAAGATTGCTATTTAAAGAATTCGCTTGTTTAAGAGAAGTTTTAAATATTCAGGTATATCTAAAATAAAATGCATTCACAAGCAATAGGTGCTTTTAATGAATCAACTCAATTAATCACAGTCGAGAGGGCAAATAAAAGTTCCACTTCTCAACCAATACAATCAGTACTTGAAGATATTTTGAAAGAATTTAATTTTACAAAAATATGTGATTCAACTAAAATTTCTATATATGATTTTCCAGGAAAGGGAGGGGTTGCTATATTCTTAGACATTAATACATATCGTGAACTTGATCCAAACATGACTGCAGAAGCAGCTCTTCTTTACATAGGTCTAGAACCGATACTTGCAAATAATCTTACAAAAAGACTCAATATATACTTCGGATCAATAAGCGGATAAAACATCAAAGAACAACCTTCTTAAACCCTCCCCACGATAATAATTCATGGCAGGCAGAGCAGCATACGGCATGAGAAAATATGGTCCAAGTGACGCACATAACCAGCATCGCAAGTCTTTTCCAGCTCACGCACAAGAAGTAATAAGAATTTCGGATGTAATTCTGCAGATTCTTGACGCAAGATATATTAAGGAAACACGTAACCCGGAACTTGAAAAGTTAATCAAAAGTCAAGAAAAATTTATTATAAATGTAATTAACAAAATTGACTTGGTATCGAATGAAGATTTAAAAAATAATCTTCTTCTTGAAGAGCTTAAACCTTATGTGCTAATATCTTCCGCTAAAAGACTTGGAATTGGAAAACTCAGAGAACGAATAAAAATAGAAGTAAAAAGATTCAAAGTGAAACATGCAAAAGCACACGTAGGAGTCATAGGATATCCAAATACTGGAAAGAGCACGTTGATGAATATTCTTACTGGAAGTGGAAAAGCTAAGGCGTCTCCAGAATCAGGTTATACCAGAGGAGTACAAAGAATTCGGCTCAATAAGGACATACTTCTTCTTGATACGCCAGGAGTTATTCCAGATAAAGAATATACAAATTCCCCATTACGAGATATAAAGAAACATGCTCAAGTGGGAATAAAAAACGCAGAAAAAGTAAAAGATCCAGAAATAATAGTAGACGAACTCTTAAAAAATAATAGACTACTTCTCGAATCTTTTTATAAAGTCGAGTCGCAAGGAGATGTAGAAATATATTTAGAGAATATTGGAAGAAAGAAAGGATTTCTTAAGAAAGGCAATCTAGTAGATACAGATAGAACCGCTCGCCTAGTTCTCAAAGACTGGCAAGAAGGGAAGATTACGAAAAAATAATCATACATTTTATTAATCCTTCTATTCTTTAGAACACATGGATCTTTTCCTTAAAACTTATCTAGAAAGGCACAATATTAAATATAAAATCTACAAGCATCCAGCAGTTTTCACAGTAGCAGAATCAGATAAAATAAAAACTTTAATTCCAGGCGTTCGCTCAAAAAATCTTTTTCTTAGAGATGAAAAAAATAAGTTTTATCTTTACTGTTTACCTGGAGAAAAACGCGCAGATCTTAAGGCAATTAAAAAAAATTTAGGAGTAAAAGAGTTACATTTCGCCTCTTCAGAAGAACTAAAAAAAGAACTCAATCTAACTCCTGGAAGCGTTTCACTTTTCGGAATGATTCATGCAAAAAATACTCGCCTTCTAATAGACAAAGAAATTTGGGAAGCTCAAGAAGTTGGATTTCATCCAAATATAAATACTGCAACGCTTGTAATCAATCATAAAGATTTAGAAAAATTCTGCAATAATCTTTCCTCTTGGGAGGTTCTATCTCTTGCGTAAATCTCTAGCTTTTCTATTCACTATTCTAATAGTCCTTCTTTTATCAATCAATTATTCATTTTTTAGTTCAACAAAATTAGAAAATGGAAGGGAATCAGTGATTGTATCTAGAGTCATAGATGGAGATACTCTAAAGTTAAAAGATGGAAGAACAATTCGCCTCCTAAATATAAATGCACCTGAGAAAAATATGCCTTCTTCCAAAATGGCAAAAGAATTCTTACAAAAATTTCAAAATCGCTCTATTCAAATAGAAATAACTGACATAGACAAGTATCAACGCTCACTTGCCCGTCTTTACGATAAAGATTATCTAAATATTAAACTAGTGGAACAAGGGTTATCTTCCAAGTTCCTGGTACAACCAGAGGAACTCTCTTTATTTGCACAAGCGGAAGAAAATGCAATTATTAAAGAGAAGGGAATATGGCGACATTCAAAGTGGTATGGCTGTTTTACAACCGATATTGATAAAAAGAATGAAATCGTAATTTTTACAAGGACATGCAATATCTCTTCGATGAAAGGATGGTCAATCAAAGATGAAAGTAGAAAGACATATCAATTTGTATCAACACCAGAAGAACAATTTACCCTATCTAGTTCAAACGGAAGAGAAAACTCTTCCTCTTTATTCTGGAATGCACAAGCAAACATCTGGAACAATGACCGGGATACACTATACTTATTCGATGAAGAAAATCACATTGTCCATTCTCAAAGCTACGGCTATTAGTCTATTAATTTTCATATCTCTAATTTTGCAAGTTTCAGCAACCATAACTATTCAGGCACCTCAGACGGTAAAATTGCAAGAACAATTTACCGTAAATATCAATGCAGATATTGAAGGGCATCAAGATGTAAAAATTTATCTCATAAACGAGTCTAAATCTATAATATCCGAAATTCAAGGTACTGATTGGATGAATGGACGTTACTATGTAAACGACGCTTATCCCACAAAAAAAGCATTTCTCATTAGAGCAAAGACACAATCGCAAAATACTCTTTTATGCGCAAAACTTCGTCTTTCAGAAAAAAGAAATTCTAAACCTCCAACTCTTGAATCTTGTATTTCTATTAAAATAGTTAAAGAAGATATTTCAAATGAAAGTTTAATGGGAGAAAAAATAAATATAAACTCTCCTCAAGAAGAAATTTCACAAAATAAATCATCTTTAAAGAAACCAGCTTCAATAAAAGCTTCTTCTCCAGAAAAAATAGTCGCCCCAGATTCAGCTCAAAATTTTTCAGTTCCAGAAGAAGAGGAAATTATGGCCCTCAACAATCCACAAATAAATAGTAAAATAATTTTGTCATCCCAAGAAAAAACTAGAATCGGTATGATGGTCGTTTTCTTTATAATCGTCTTAGGAATTTTATTCTGGATTTTAAGAAAAGAAAAGAAAAAACGCGAACAAGAAAACATTTAAAAGTTCAAAAAATCATTACAGAGTATGAAAAAGATTCAAGCGCGTATGATTTTAGAAATTCTTGGACGCCCCTCAGAACATATTAAAGAAGCCATGACCATCCTTCTTCAGAGATTAAAAACTGAACCGGGAGTAAAAATTATAGAAGAAACACATCATGAACCGATAAAGGTTCAGGATAGTAAAGATCTTTACACGACATTTTCAGAGATAATACTGGAGGTAGATAGTCTTACAATGTATTTTGGAATAATTTTTGCCTACATGCCCTCAAATGTGGAAGTTCTCTCTCCCCAGGAGATGGTCATTGCCAATGCAGATTTTAACGAAATAACTGGATTTTTAACACAAAGATTACATGATTATGATGCGATAGCCAAAAGAATGACTTCTGAGCGCCAGATATTTGAACAAAAATTAAGGGAAGTTGCCCCGCATTTATTCCAGCCTCCAGAGCAGCCAGCACCAGCGCCTCAATTAGTCCCTTCACATAAGAAAAAGAAATCTTCACCGGTCAAAAAAAAGAAAAAGTAGTTTCAAGGAATATTTTTCTCAATTTCTTTAACTTTCTTTGAAAGAGGATTAGTTTCACTATGAGTTTTCCTGTATTTCCAGTATAAATATCCTAATCCAAGAATTACCAAGATTACCAAAAAATAACCTATTGCGGCGCTTCCATCTTCTTTTTTAGTTTCTTTTTCAAAGCAAGTACCAACACAACATACTCCTTCCTGACTCACATTGCTTGTACCTTTGCAATTTTGATTATCGGCACAGATATTACCTCCAAGTTCATTACATCTATAGAGTTCAGAAGAATTTTTCAGAATACTAATGTTTTCAGTCATATTATGGATGAAGTCTATTCTTATCGGAAGAACTACTTTTAATTCTCCAGACTGAAGAGAAATTTGGTCTAAAATTCTAATTCCATTTTCTTTTAATATAGCAAGAGTATAAATTTTACGCTCTCCAGATTTTAAAGTAATTTCAGTATTTGGAGAAAGAGAAAAAGCCCCAGAGTCATATACGATTTTAATATCTTTCATAGTTTCCTTTCCATTATTTAAAATTTCAAAAGTGATATTTTTATTTTTACGTTCAAGAGAAAGAGTCTTTGTAAGGGTTGTAGGAACAAAAGTCAATGATTTATTTGAAGCCGATCCCGAGGAAGAACCAGATAAACTTCCAATAAGATAGGCTGGAACCTTATATTTTCCAAGAGTTATAAATTTTAACTCGGTTCCAACTACATTTTCAAATGGGAAAGAGACACTTGTAGTTCCAGGTTCAAGAGTCACTTTTCTTTCTTTAGGAAAATTTGTACTGATGCTAATTTCTTCATCGGCATAAAGCTGTACTTGAATTTCAAATTCTTTATCTGCAATAATAAATCCCGGGGAGATACTATAATCTGTAATGTTGCCCCGCACAGAAAAGTTCTGTCTAAATTCAATTTTCACAGGTTCTCCGTAAACACTACTCACAACATCTTTAAGAATAAGTGTATAATTGTTTGCAATTTTTGGAGAAATAGCCCAAAGATAATACGAATCTCCTAATTTTTTTAAATCGTAAATCATAGGGACTTCCTGAAAATTTCCCGCACGAATAAATTGAACTTGTTTTATAGATAAGGTCTGAACAATATTTCCAGAAACTTTAACGATTATTGTCTCGCCAGGTGAATAGCTTTCCTTCATATCCGTACTTAGTGCAGAACAAAAATTTACTAGGAAAAAACTAATCAAAACAAAAAAATATACTTCTTTTCTCATCAATTATTTACTCATTATAGTTATATAAATCTTAGCTGTTTCTTTAAGATCCACTCATTTCTTTTAGCTTTCTAAATGTTTCATCCATCTCTTTATCTTTTTCAGCAGCTCTTGGCTTCATCATGGGGCGAGCAATAGGCCGCGGATATCCTGGAGGGGCTCTTGGACCCGGACCGATTCTAGGCGCAAATGCCGGCGGAGAACCTCTATTAATCGGATTAGTTTTAACTTGATGTCTCCAGCTATACCATGCAACTCGAAGTTTATCCCTATAAATAATTGCAATAATGACTAGAGCAATAAGTCCAATCAAAATAAGAATTAATAACCAATTCGGCCCAGATGGAGGTTCAACGGTCTTCGGCAAGCAACAAAGTTTACCTTCACTACATGTTGCACTAGAGGATTTATCTTCATCACTCCCACAGCTATTTTTACAAGATCCAGAAGATGGACATGTGGAGGGTTCACTCTTAGGAGTACATGCAACTTGGCAGCACAATCCAGAACCGGAAACATCTATCGGGGTTCCTAAACATTCTTCATTCTCTTTGCAAACAAATCCCTTAGCATCTGTGCAAGTTTTTTGAGGAATCTTTACAGAACAGCAAATCTCTTTTACCTTTAAACATTGATTAGCAGTCAATTCTCTTCCTCCTGCGCCTAAACATGCATTTTTATCAGACTCACAAGATGCGCCAGGAACTGACGAACATAAACTACCACTTACTCCGCCACCCCCTCCGCCTCCACCCCCGGCACCAGCACGAGGCCAAGCCGCATATAAAACAAAAGAAGTATCTACAATATTATCACGAGCATTCCAACATCCTTCCTTACTTTGAGTTCCAGCAAGATAATTTTTCGCTTGAGCAACTTCTGTTCTAGGACTTGTGCTTCTATCTAATGCAAGAATTCCCAAACTAGTATCATAATATTTTTTGTAAGGGCTCCCTACAATTTCCCAATATTTTGCTGAAGTTTGTTTTTGACTAATTTCAGTATACTGATCTTGAGTAGGATTAAGGATGTAGAGAAATGCACTTGAAAATGAAGAAGGATAATCATCAGTCATAGCTTGAAGATATGGGATAACATTATTTACATCTTTCTTTAATTGAGACAATACAAATGCCGCCCAAAGACTTCCCTCATAGTCACATCCATTGGCATTCTTGAAACACTTCGCACTTATCTGTTCATTGGTACTTGCGTCTGCTCCAGCATTATGCGTCGCAGAAGAAACGTAAACTGTTCCTCCAACTTTTTTCTCATAAAGTAATGTAGATATAAAATCTTTCTTACAGGAAATGGTAAACTGTTTATCTACACAACTATCTGCAATTCTTAACCAATATCCTGAAACCGACGGTGTGAAACAATTTGTAGATGATCCAGCACCAATTTTCATATCACTTAAAATAGAAATCTCCTTCTGAATAGAATCATAACTAACTGTGCATGTTGAAGGTGTGTGATCGGCAATGTCAATTTCCAAATACCAAGTCAGTCCAACAGCACTTCCCTTTCTCGCTTCAAGCCATTCTACTACTTTATCTGTAGATTGCCCTGCCCTTTGATAAGCTAATGCAACTTGAGCAGTAGTTTTTACATCACATGTTGATGCAGGCCAACAAGCATCATTCGATTTCTTCTCAGAGGCAATTTTATCAATTAATTCTTTTTTATATCCGAGAGCAATTGCTCCAAAAATTGCTTGTTCAAGAGAAAAACTTGTCTGATTCTTAATCTTTGATTCAAGACAGGCATATCCTTTATTAGGCACATCTTGCGAAACATCTGCAACATTGGCCGAAATTGGCGTCGTAATAGTCTTAGTTTCAGTATTTATCTTAGTTTCTTCCGCAATAATCAATGGAAGAAAAGCTATTATAAAAACCAAAATTACACTTAACACCATCTGCTTTTTCATATATCTTCATAGAAGATGTTCTTTAAAAATCTTCGTAAAAATCATCATCCAGCTCTTCTTCGTACAGCACGCATTACTTCAACAATAGGATTCTTAACTTCTGGCTTTTTATCAAGTAATCCAAGGTCCTTGTAAAAGCTATGATTTTCATAATTTGGAGGTAAAATCTTTTTTTTCTGTCTAAAATGCCAATCCATTTGACTTTTAATATACCCTTCTTTCAAAGGAGGCTGATTTAATTTATTCCATTCTTTAACTTTTCCACTAACATATTCTAGAGGAAAATTACAAGCACGTAAAAATGTAATGATAACAAAAAGCCCCCTCTTCTTTCCATCTTGTAATCCCTTAAAAAGTTTTTTTATCGGCGGAGGGAACATATCTTCGCTTACTCCAGTCAGTTCAATTAATTCTTCAGATTTATATTCCTTTTTCTTTCCTTTCTCCTGCCTTTCTTCTTCACTTTCTCGAGTTTTTTTCCAAGCAAGCGCAGCAGCAAGAAGTTTAGTCGCTTCTCCTTCAAAACTTTTTTTAATAAATGGTCTAAGCTGGATTTTTAGCGCCTCAGCATCTCTGGGAGAAAAAGATCCAAGTTCTTCTTTAGTCAATACTACGCTAGCAAGGGCAGTTTTCTCATGTAGAGAATAAGGCATTCGAAACAAGTGCCTTGGAGCAACTAAAACTAAATCAAGAGCAGCAACTTTTGCAGCACTTACTTCTTTAGTTTTATCAAAAGACTCGGGATGTCTATCGGAACTAAGAGACCGAGCTTCAATTTCAGGATCTTTACAATATTCACAAAAATAATACTCTTTGTTATTTCCAACTTCAAGCACTCCAGCGCAATCATTATTTAGGCATCGCAGTCTTCTTTTAGTTAATTTTACATCTCTTCTTTCCATTTTAAGTCCACACACAGGGCAGTGTAATTCAACTAGCGCACCTTTTTTTGCAGGACGTTCACAGATTTTACAATATATCTCAAGCAACTCCTCTTTTGATACATGTGTTCTATTTTCAATCGCAGCAAAATTTGTAAGAATTTCAGAAGCTTGTCGATTATATTCCGCACGAATAAAGTGCATAAGATATTCCGAAATAGCCCGAGGCCAAACTGGAAACATTTTTCTCGTTTCTTGTCCTTCATAAACTAATGGAAAAGCAGATCCAGATACAATTAAATGAAAACCCTTGCTTCCAGAAAATTTTATTCCCAAGTTCTTCACTCCGTGATGTTCAAGAGCAGCAATAATTAATTTTCCAGCAATACGCGAGCAATCAAGAAACGGAGAATCAATATCAATAAGCAAATCCCAACCCTTTCTTAACTCATGCATTTCTTCCTGCACCATATCCGAGTTCAATTGTAATGGATCTTTCCAAAGTTCTTCAGAAGCATGAAGCGATGTCGCACCCTTCAAGACCAGACCCATTACATCAGAGGGATATTGCAAGGTGTCTGGTCTTTTTCCAAATCCTTCAAAATATCTCGGTACAACTTCTCTATCTACTGCAAATGCAGAAAGATATTCCTGGACTTTAGGGTTAGAATAATACAATTGAGTTAATGCTCTAATTCTTTTCTCTTTTTCTTCCATTTAAAAAAAGAGCACCAAGAGTATATAGGGTTTATGTCACTGAGATATTATCCAATTTAGCGTATAGAAGCTTGTTTGACACCACCATAATCCTTAAAAGCTTAAGCAGGTCTAGAATAAAATGTTATTGAAGTTGGAAAGCCCTAAACTTCTTTCAGATATTGTCTCCATAATCTCGGAGCTTGTCACAGAGGTTCGGCTAAAAATAAATAAAGAAGGCATGTCAGTTACAGCAATTGATCCTGCAAACGTAGCAATGGTTTATTTCAAAATGCCTGCAGATCTTTTCTCTCAATATGAAATGGACAAAGAAGAAGTTCTAGGCATTAACCTTGAAAATCTTCGCCAAGTTTTGCGCAGATGTGGTCTTGGAAGCTCTTTAACATTAAGTAAAGAAGACAATGTTCTAAAACTCAGTATTCAAGATAGAATAAAAAGAGATTTTACTTTAGCCCTAATAGATATAGAGTCAGACGATAAAGAAATGCCTACTTGGGAATTCAAATCAGTAATAAAAATGAACGCAGATTCATTTGTTGAAGTAATAGAAGACTGTGGAGTTGTAGGAGATGCCTGCACGTTCATGGCAGATCCGACAAAATTCGTTGTAGAAGCTCACGGTCTAAACTCCGCGCGAGCAGAATTTTCTTCAGAGGAAATAGAATTATATGCAGATGCTTCAACCGCCCGTTTCTCTCTAGAATATCTCAACAAGTTCATTAAAGGGAGTAAGATCTCTTCTCGCGTCACCATCTCTTTCTCAGACAATCATCCAATGCGTATAGACTTCCCAACAGGAAACGTCATGCTTTCTTTTGTTCTAGCTCCAAGAGTCGAACAAGATTAACTGCACACGTGGTCCAGGCAGTCTATCATCATAGTATAATTAAAAAAATAGTAATAGAAATCCGAAGTTAATAAATCGGGGGCTGGTTAGGCCCCCAGGTCGTGTCGTCAGAACCGATGTTGCCTCCTCGCAAAGCGTGTTTAGTTCATTACTTTGAAGAATATTCTTTATTAGTCACTTGTGAAGGCTTATTCGAGAAGAGCCTTTCATAAGGCTTAAAAACACAAGGTGCTTCAATTTCACATGACTTATTTCTACATTATTCCAAATTGGTTTCTAGGTTTTGACAGTACACTCGAGTTACTCTTCGGAATTATAACTTTATTTATCGCAGGCATAGCAGCATATATCTACAAAATTACTCGAGAAAAAAACATAGGATACTTTAGTATAGCATTTTTCCTAATAAGTGCTTCTTATTTAATTTGGGCAACCATAAATCTATTAGTCGTTAGTAAACTAGCAGAAGGTGTGCCACTTCTTACTTTAGAAAATCTTTCCCATATCTGGAGACTAGGACTATATGGATATATGGCATTATTTACTGCTGGACTTGTAACTCTAGTTTATGCAACTCTAAACATAAAACGTAGCGATATTTATCATCTAATGATTGGCCTACCTCTTATTGCAATCGCAGGTTCTTTACAAAAATTAATCATATTTAGAATTGTCGCAGTTTTTCTTCTTTCATTCATAGTATATCATTATTTATTAGAATGGATAGACCGGAAGAATAATAAGACTTTGTTAGTTCTATTTGCCTTTAGCTTTCTCTTAGCAAGTAATGTTGGATTAATTTTTTCTCCATTTTATACTAGCCCATATGTAGTCAGTCACATTATAGAACTTGGAGCATATACTTTGTTTACTATTTCTCTCCTACGTTCATTAAGAAAAAACAAATGACAAAAAAAAGAAATCGCCTGGAAATTATTCGAGATATATTAGAAGTAATCAAAGATAAACAGGGGAAAATTAAACCCACACACATTCTCTATAAATCAAATCTTTCATATATTATGATGGAAGAATATCTTTCAGAATTAAAAGAAAAAGAATTTATCGTGGAAAATTCATCTTCAAAAGGCAAAACTTATAGAGTTACAGATAAGGGTTTTACTTATCTAGAAAAATACAAAATGGTCTCAGAATTTACGAATTCATTTGGATTATCTTAAGATAATATTTATTTACTCAGAGGTATAAATAAACTAATGCGAATAAAAAAGAATAAAATCATAGTCTCTCTAGTAGTTATAATCGTGACCGGGGCATTTTTCTATTTTCAAATTCCATCTTCACCCATCTATAAAGTTGATGGAGACACTCTAATATATTCATCTAATCGTCCGACACCTCAGTTCGAAAGAACACTCTTTTCAGAAAATGAAAGTTTTAATATCTATAAAATAAACTTTGTCACGCGCCCATTTGGCAATTCACAATCTAGAATTTATGGTTTTCTCGTTGTTCCTAAAAGTGCTCAAAAATCTCCAGGGATAGTTCTTCTTCCTGGAGGTGGAGGAACAAAAGAAGGAGAACTACGTCTTGCGTCTATAATTGCAAAAGAAAGTTATACAGTTTTAACAATAGACCAAAGAGGTATTGGCCAAACAGGTGGAGAAATAATTTCACACGACAAAGATTTGCAATTATTTCTAAATGGAAAAGAAAGTCAGCAACATTTAATGATTTATGATGTTCTAGCATCATTTGATGTATTAAAATCTCAAAAAGAAGTAGACACAAATAATATTGTAGTCATAGGGGAAAGTATGGGCGCACGTTATGGCATGGTTGCAGGCGTATTAGAACCCGAAATTAAAGGAGTTTTAGCAATAAGCAGTTCAGGTTATAACGTTCCTCGCGATTTAACATCTCCTCAAAGAAGATATTATGCCTCTATCGATCCAGATCATTATCTATCAAAACTCTCTCCTCGCCACTTAGTAATACTTCACGCTCAAAATGATTCAGTAGTCCCCATCATTTCAGCACAAACAACTTTCCAAAAAGCGAGGGAACCAAAGAAATTCTTTCTTACAAACGCAAGCAATTGCAATCACGGTTATTGTGACGCCATGCATGAAAATCTCAAAGAAGGTTTGAAGTTTATATTTGAGAAATAATTACTTCTCTTATATTTTCCAGACTTCAACTCTACTTTCAAGTTCAACATAAATTCGAGTTTGATTAAATTCTTTTCCAATTTCGCAAGCATAATTTCTCACATATTCTTTAAAATTTTCAATATCTAATAGTGCCGAGCGAGGACTATGTGAAAAATCACAAAAATAAACCCTTTCGCGATAAGAATCTTCTCCAGTTCTTCCAACAAGTCTCCCCTCATTCACGATGCAAGACAAGCTAGGCATTTCTTTTTTACTTCGGAGTTCATGAAGCCTAGTAACAATATCACCTACATCATCTAATGAAATCTCTTCTGATCCCGAGTATCCTCTTCTAGATCCGCATATGACTCTTCCTCGCATATTTTCTGATTCAGCTTCCAAACAGTAATTTATTGAAGATAAATTTGAATAATTCCGAATTTGTGAGGAATTTTCAAAATTCTTTTCAGAGAAGTTTAGCATTTTGCAAACTTCTCTGAAAGATACATCGGATCAATTTTTTGAGTCATTTACTTCCTCCATTTATTCATCATTTCTTCAAATACATTTGCTTCAACACCATTTTCTCTCTTTCCAAGTAAAGCTCGATTATATCCTGCGCCATGAAAGTCCGATCCGTACGTCATCATCAGCTCATTCCGAATGGCGTATTCTCTAAAAGGCTCATTTTGCACCCCATAATTTGGCTGAATTTCAACTCCATCAATTCCTTTTTGAACCAGCTTTCCCATTTCTCTTCCAATGTCTTTCACTTGTTTGAAAGGATGGGCTATAATTGCAATTCCACCCGCATTGTGAATTGCCTCAATAGCATCTAATGAATGAATTGTTTCAGGATGTTTTATTTTTGCAGCAATGCCACTTTTCCCAATATAATATTCAAAACTTTCTCTAGGAGTAAGTACTAAGTTATTATTTTTGCTAAGAAATTCTCGACATTCCGAGTCTGCCAAAATGGACATAATCACATTCCATTTTCCAATTCTAGACTCAGGATACAAGTTCTTTAGTTTTTCAAATGTAATCGGCATACCTAACTTAGCAAGTATGTCAATTCTTTGTTGACATTCTCCTTCTTGATATATTCGAGAACGCTTAAGCAAAGATTGCAAAGTACTTTCATTAGGATCAACATTTAATCCCAGAATATGATATCTATTTGTACTTATTTCCACTCCAGGAATAATTCTAAAACCATACAAATCTGCTTCAATTTTAGCACGAGCATATCCAGCAAGAGTATCATGATCGGTCAGAGCCATAATTTCTACTCCGCTCATGTGCATTGCACGTACTAAAGACTCGGGAGTATCGCCCCCATCAGAATATATCGTGTGACTGTGAAGGTCTATATGTTTTTTCATATTCTATCCAAGTACAAGAAAGATTTATATATTTCTTATATCAATTATATAAATAATATAAAAATGAAAAGAAAAGTAATTTCTCAAGCAGGCGGACAAGCGTATACAATAACTCTTCCAATAAACTGGGTAAGAAAAAACAAAATCACAGAAAAATCCGAACTAGATATAATCGAAGAAGGCAAATCATTACTAGTTCATTCTTCACAATTAACAGAAGAAAAGAAGGTAATTCTTGAGGTAGATAACTGGCCAGGGCGTACACTCTATATTCATTTATCAGCACTCTACGCACAGGGAGTAGATGAAATACAAATTAATTCTAAAGAAGACTTATCCAATGAAATAACAAAATACCTTTCTGGCACAATCGGTTTCGCTCTCGTCTCTCAAAATTCAAATTCTTATACAATTAAAGATCTTAGCGGCGGAAATTATCCACACTTAGACGAGATTTTTAAACGTGTGTTTCAAATGATTTTACTCTTTTACGATTCTGCAGAACAAGATATTTTCGGAAAAGAACTGGGAACTTTAGACAATCTTAAATCAAGAGATATAGAAGTCAATAAATTCTGTTTATATCTTCAAAGAGCAATTAACAAAATGTCCTATGCAGATGCGATAAATGGGCGAATCTTATTTACTTATTCATACATGCTTGAAAAAATAAGCGACGAAATAGAACGTCTTTGGAGAACAAATATAAAGTATAAAGTCAAAAAGACAAAGGCAATTAATGAACTCATGTCTCTTTCTCGAGAAGGTCTTTCTCAGGCATTCGACTTATATTATCAATTTAATCCAAAAAAAATAGCGCAAATATATGCCTTGCGAGAAAAAGTTAGAGAAGATTCATTTACCCTTCCAAAAACTGACCCCACAACATCTCGCTTTATTCGCCATATAGTCAAAATAATTGAAGATGCCGCGGATCTAAATCATTTGACTGTAATGAGAATGGCAGGGAAGAAATAATCGAACTTACTGAAACATTTAAATTTTTTTGATGATGAGCCATAAATTTATAATTGTGAAATACATTATAATGAAATGAATTTAAAAAAACAATATGTAATAAATATTCCCTATATGCACCCAATATGTCCAATGAGCCTTAGTCATGCCAGAATATTTTTGGTGGCAGATATAATTGGCAGATACAAAGAAAAAGAAGGCTTTGAGGTTTATCTTCCTATCGGGGCCCATTATAGTGGAAAACAAGTAATAGATATTTTTAATGATTTACAAATATATATAAAGAAAGCAGAAACAGAAAAGATAAAAAAATATTCAACTCCATGGTTATTTTTGGATTATTATAAAATGAGTTCGGCAGATTTAAAAAAATTTTATAATCCTCAATCAATATTGGAATTTTTCTCAAATCAGCAAATTAATAATTTAAAAAAATTAAAAACAAAATTCAACTTTAATAGATTTTACAATACTAAAAATCCAAAGTATGACTCGTTTGTTAAGCAATTATTCAAAAAATATGAGCATAAGAATCTTATTATAAAAACTAAAGAAGGAAGAGCAATAAACTTTAATAAAGAAGGTTGGAAGGATTTAGCAGTTAAACAATTAAATAAAATAAAGATAATCCGTAGAGGTGGGGAA
This sequence comes from Candidatus Pacearchaeota archaeon, assembly GCA_964202455.1. Classification (GTDB taxonomy): domain Archaea; phylum Nanobdellota; class Nanobdellia; order Pacearchaeales; family GW2011-AR1; genus VGKP01. Next base: position 141,581 of record CAXNIJ010000001.1, read on the forward strand.
AAAATCTTAGAAAATTCCATACTAAATTTAGGTGAAAATTGGAATTTTGAAAGAGAAGTAGGTGTGGGAACTAAAATAAATGGAAAAATAATAAATCCCATGTTTGATAGTCAATTATATAATCTATTTGAATCAGAAAGATTTAACTATAAATTACCAGTTAATGTTTTTATTGCAGAAACTCATTTGTCAACTTGGCTGGCTTCAAAGATTTTAATGGAGACTGCAATGTTAAATAAAAATGAGATCACTAAGTCTTATTTTTTGCTCGGATTAGCATTTACAAAAGATCGCAAAAAAATGAGCTCATCTAGAGGAACGAGCATTCTATTGCCAGACCTATTAGAAAAACATGGGGCAGAAGTTACCAGAATATCTATAATTTTAGCAGGACATCCAAATAAAGACTTTTTTTGGGATAATAAAATTTTGGAAGACACAAAAAATATAATTAGAAGGTTTAGAAAATTTGAGATTGAATCAAGTAGTTTTGAAAAAAAATCAAATAACAAAATAAATGAGATTATAAGAATAAATAAAATGCTAATTAAAAATAATCTTGAAAGAGGAGATTTGAGAAAAGCTTGTATAATGGGGCTAATTGTTTTTCCAGAAGAAATAAAAAAACTAAAATTAAATAATGGCGACAGTCAAATTAAGGAACATCTAGAATATATAACTTATATCTTCCTACCAAAAAAATGACATATCGATATTATAAAAAGTATTTTGAAAATTTCAAAACTAAAAAAGGATATTATGAGGCTTGTGAAATGTTAGCTTTTAAAAGTGAATGGGTCGGAGTTAGAAAATATAAAAGTTTAATTAAAAGAAGTTTAGAACAAATAAAAGGCAAAAAGGTAATTGGAGCAGATATCTGTTGTGGTGAGTATGCCTGGTTACCCAGACATTTTTATAAATATTTTTCAAAAATATACTGCGTAGACTTTAATGCTAATGTCTTTAAGGACAAAATATTTGATAGGAAGAATTGTTACTTGGTAAACAAAGATGCTTCAAAAAAGAAAATCTTTACAGAAGGTTTTCTCAATTACATTTACTGCGGTTACAACTCGTATTATAGATTTATTAGCCATTTTTATAGATACCTTTGCAAAAATGGGGTGATGTTTCTCATGAAGCCTAAAAAAGGAGATGATTTTATATTAAGAAGAGAATTAAAAAGATATGATTTAAAAAAGAGATATCGTGAAATAAATAATATCACAAATTTTTTAAAAAATAGAGGGTTGACAAATTACATAGAATTAGAATTTAAATGGATTTTTCTGAATCCAGACATAGATAAAGTTCTAGCGGCTTTATCGGTAGTTTCTTTAGGAAATAAGAATTTGCTAGATAAAATGAGATACAATATCGCAATAAAAATCTTGCTCAATAAATTGATAAAGAATAAATTGACACTCTTTCAAATATTTTCCATTTGGATATTTAAGAAATAAATATCCGATTTTTATTTCTTAACAAATTCCCCTATAAGTGTAACGATCTTATCAAAATTTTCATAATCATGCGATTCTTCTTCAAATTCATATAATGAATAATTTTTTACATTTTTTTTCATTAATAATTCTTTTAAATCATTTGATGTACAAGTTGGATCTTTGGAATTTTGAATAAACAATGTAGGGACTACAAAATTATCTAAATACTTTTTTGGATCCATATTGTTTTTTTCCGCCCAATCGATAGGAGTTCCAATAAATATACATTTTAATGGACTTATCTTTTTTTCATAAACTGCCTTTAATGCAAGTATCGTGCCCACAGATTTTGCCAATATAACTTCATCATTTGGAATATTATTAATCTCTTTTTCCAAATTAACCAACACTTCTTTTTCCCCCCAATGAGCATAGTGCAAGACTGAAACTTTTTCAAACCTTTTTTTTAAAGGACCATCTATAGAATTTACCCATTTCCTGTTTATTATATGGTTCCCAGGCAAAATAACAATTTTCATTTTAAGTAACTATCCAAGTAATCCACAACTTATAATATTTGCTATTCCTGGACCATCAAGTTTAAAATATTTTAGAAGGTCTTCTAAAGCGCCACTAGTCCCCAATTCAAATCCATGACCATTCAATACTGAAGGAGTATTTACTCTATTCGATCCTAAAATTGATTCAGATACTGCAGAAGTTAAAACAAAAGGATTTCCATTGTAGACGCAAAGGCAAGGCTTATCATTGACAATTAAATTATTGAATTTTTTACCCAAACTTTTTGGGTTTACTACATTTATTACTCTCGAGCTGACGCCTCTTTCTTCTAGTATCTCTGCTGCTTCTATACATTTACTGACCACCATGCCACTACACACCATAGTAAGTTCTGGTAAACTTTTGCTTTCAAAAACTATGTAATTATCTACTGTTCGTTTTAAATTATCGAAATTTTTTACAGGTAAAGTGTGTAATCTTATATATGTGGGGCAATTATATTCTGTAAATGCTAAGTTGAGACAATTAACTAAATCTTGATTATCTGCAGGCTCTAAAAATCTGATTCCAGGCATAGTAATTAAAGCTCCAGACTGACCACTAGATTGATGTGTTGAACCATTTTTTGCTCCAGAAAGACCACCATCATCTCCAACTATAACCATTGGACTTCTTGATTGCGCACAAGCATGTAATTGATCAAGAGATCTATAAAGAAAAGCATCTCCGGCATTAATTAGAATCCTCGCATTTTGATCTGTTTGAGAGATACCATGTGCCAGTCCGAACATATGTTGTTCTCTAATACCTACATCAAGATAGGTAGTTGGGTTGCGTATTCCAAGTTCATCAACTTGATCTTTTCTTATTAAGTCGGCAGTAAGAAAATACAGTCTAGCATTTTGTCTTTCTATAGTTGGTTGCAACACTCGAACATAATTTACTAAGGTGTCTACAAGGTTATCTTTATCAAAACTATTTTGAATTTCAATATTAGTTTCAATGGCTTCTGCAGGTTTAATCTCTAGAGGAAAAACCTTATGCGCGACTTTATTTTTCACTAATTCAATTACATCCAAATCAGTTCTTTTCAGAAATTTTTGCTGTAGAGCAATACTTTCATTGACTATCTCTATTGGACAACTGCTAATAGTATGATATCCACAGGGACTATTTTCTACCTCTCCAAGATATTTACCTTTTTCAGTATAGGCTATAATTATTGTAGGCTTACTTATATAATTTAAAGATTCATAAACGGGGATAATTTCATCGAAAGAATTACCATCGGGAATCTCTCTAACATTCCACCCATATCCTTCCCATATAGTTTTTATGTTTGATGAACCATCCGTTTCACTAGTAGGTCTAGACAATTGTTTTCCGTTTTTGTCTAGTACACATACTAGGTTATCTAATCTCAAGCTCCCTATTGTCTTGCGGCTTCAGATACATTTCCTTCTTGTTCTTCACCATCTCCCAGGAAAACATATGTAAGAAAATTTTTCCTCTTTTTTTTAGCTACAAGAGCAATTCCAGCTCCATAAGATAGAAGCATGCCCAGAGAACCACTAGGAGTTAAATCCACTCCGGGCAAACTCATAGACTCATGACCTTGCAATCTAGACCCTAAACTTCTATAACTTTGCAATTCAGTTTCATTAATCCATCCTAGGAGGGAGAATAGACTATATCTTAAAGGACCAAGATGACCCCTGACTAAAATTCTATCTCTTTCAGGATGTTTAGAATTGCCGATATCGTAATTTAATCTATGAAAATATAATGCAGTCATGAGCTCAGTAGAAGAAGAACTGGCTCCCAAATGGCCACTTTTAGCCACCTTTATGGTTTCAAATGCACGCTTTCTTAGTTCAGCAGCAATTGCTTCCAATTCCATATAATTATTAGACATAATTTTATAGTAGTAACTTAGTTTATAAATTATGCTGCTTTATCATCAAGGTTCTAAATATATACGTTTTTTCATTGAAACATTTAAACATCAAAAATCTTCAATTTTTGTGGCTTAAAAGTTGCAGTAGCAACTTTTAAATACCCTCAAAAATACAAAGGTAAGAATCTAATTGAATGAAAAGACCAAAGTTCTGATAAAGCTTACGTCAAAGATAGAGTTGCATCTAAAACATGATTAACAATGGCAAAATTATCCAATCCACACGCAGGAAGTCTGCAGTACTGGCCTCGTAAGAGGGCAGCAAAGTTTATTCCTAGTGTAAACTGGAGTATGATAAAAGGAAAAGAGAAAGTTACTGGACTTCTGGGATTTTTAGCATACAAAGCGGCAATGGCCACCGCCCTAGTAAAAGATACTACCGAACATTCATTATCAAAAGGAAAGAAAATCTACATACCCATAACAATTCTTGAAGTTCCACATATCAAAGTTTATTCTGTACGATTCTACAAGAACAAACAGACTTTTAAGGAAGTCATCGTTTCCATAGATAAAGAACTTAAGAAAATTCTTAGACTTCCTAAAGAAATAAAGCCTTTCGATAGTCAAATTCCACAAGGATATGATGATATCAGAGTCATTGTATATTCTTTAGCAAAACAAACAGGTATCAAAAAGACTCCAGATATTGCTGAAATTGGAATTAAAGCAGACAATAAACTTGAATTCGTTAAATCTATAATTAATAAAGAAATATCTCTTAAAGACTTTTTACAATACGACCTTTTAGATGTTCGAGGACTAACTAGAGGCCATGGACTTTCAGGCCCAGTCAAGCGTTTTGGAATTACTCTTAAACAACATAAGACTGAAAAGGGAGTTCGTCGTCCAGGATCTCTCGGCCCCTGGCATCCAGCAAGAGTAACATTTAGAACGCCTCAAGCAGGTCAACTAGGAATGTTCACTCGTGTTCACTACAATCATAAAGTCGTTTCTTCAGGAAGCACTTCAGAAAAAGATATTAATCCAGGCACAGGATTCAAACATTACGGTAAAATAAAAGCAGATTATATATTCATCAAAGGTAGCGTTCAAGGCCCAGTAAAACGCCAATTACTTCTAACTCCCTCTTTTAGACCAACCAAACTAACAGCAAAAAGAAAATATGAATTCCAGGAGTTAATCATATGAAGGCTATATTATACTCTTCAGCAGGTGAAAAGAAATCAACTCTAGACCTTCCAGAATTTTTCAATTCTTTAATTCGCGAAGACTTGGCAATCAAAACTTTTGAAGCAGAAAAGTATGATCTTATGCAACCATATGCAGGATACAAAGAAGCTGGAAAGCGCCATTCTGCTTCAGGAACAATTAGTCACATGCGTCATACTTGGAAAGGTCATTACGGAAAAGGTATAGCACGTTTACCAAGAAAAACAATGTCTCGACGTGGAACGCAATTTTTCTGGGTTGGAGCTGAAGTTTCTCAAACTCGTGGTGGTAGAAGTGCTCATCCCCCTCTAGGTTTACACCGACCAAGAAAGATTAATGAGCAAGAAATTTTTCTCGCATTTAAGTCAGGTTTCGCCGCAACTACAAATAAATCTGCAATCACGAGCAGATATTCAACATTAAAAAACGTAAAAGAATTACCATTAGTTCCAGCAGTTATAGAATCATTACCTGCAAAAACAAAAGAACTTCAAAAATCTATAGAAAAAATGTTTGGTTCTCTTTCTACTTTAGCATTCAAAAAGAAAGAAGTACGCAGTGGAAAAGGAAAGCGTAGAGGAAGAAAATATAAAGTTTCAGCAGGACTTCTCATAGTTAAAGGCAGGACTGAAAAGGCAAAGTTCAGTGGAGTCGAAATTAAAAACGCTTCAGAAGTTTTAATGAAAGACTTATATCCTTTAGGAAGATTAACATTATATACTGCACAGGGGCTCAAAGAGCTGGAGGCAATTTATGCTTAAACCAATTACGACAGAAAAAGCAGTTAAACTCATCGACGTAGAAAATACTCTGTTGTTTGCCACAGATAGACTTGCAAAAAAACCAGAGATTAAAAAAGAAGTAGAAAAAATATTTGCAGTGAAAGTTGCAGATATCCGAACTTTCATCAAAAACAATGAAAAATATGCATATGTCAGACTAACTAAACAATTTCCTGCCATTGACGTGGCAACGAAACTAGGAATGATCTAATATGGGTAAGCGAATCATTTCCCAAGCACGAGGACACGGAAGCTTAACCTATCAAGTTCGTAAGCGCGCATATATCTACAGAATAAAATATCCTATGCAGGAAGGACAAGCAGAAATTGTAAACATTATTCACTCAGCAGCACATTCAGCACCATTAATGAAATTGAAAGTAAATAAGGAAATCTGTTATAATCCTGCATTTAAAGGGGCAGTCGTAGGGGATAGTGTAACAATCAAATCCGACGCAGAATGTAAATATGGCAATGTTCTAATGCTCAAAAATATTATTCCTGGGACAAATATCTATAATATCGAAAATAATCCTGGAGATGGTGGAAAAATGATTCGCGTTGCAGGAAGCAGTGCAATACTTCTAAAAAAGTTAGACCACAATAAAATTAGTATTCAAATGCCGAACAAACATGCAAAAACTAATATCATCATCATTAGCGGAGATTGCAGAGCGACAGTAGGAATAATTGCTGGAGAAGGTAGAAAACTTAAACCATTTATTAAAGCAGGACCAAAGTTCTACAAAATGAAAGCACGTAACAAACTCTGGCCAAGAACTTCAGCAGTTAAGATGAACGCAGTAGATCATCCATTTGGTTCAGGTAGAGGTAAGCGTATCAAACCTAAGATTGCTAAGCGTAACGCGCCTCCAGGAAATCGTGTCGGCCACATACGTCCAAGAAGAACAGGGAGAAGCAAATAATGGCACAAGAAGAAGTAATATTAAAATCTAAAGACGTATTCTATCGAGGAGTAAACGTTGAAGATCTAAAGAAAATGGACGTAAGAGAATCAGCAAAATATCTTCCTTCACGTTCAAGAAGAACAGTCTTAAGAAACTTTAATATGATTGAAGAATTTATCAAACGTTGTGAAAAGAAAGTTGCAACTAAGAAAAAAATTAAAACTCATTTAAGAGATATAGTCGTCGTACCAAAACTAGTAGGCCATATTATTCAAGTTTACAATGGACACGCTTTTAATGAAGTAAGAATTTCCGCAGCAATGATCGGACATAGACTAGGAGAATTTTCACTTACACGAGGCAAAGTAACTCACGGAACTCCAGGAATTGGAGCAACAAAGAGTTCAGCAGGAGATAAGAAGTAACATGACTGAAAAACCGCAATCAAGGCCAGAGGGAAAACAGCAAGTGCAAAAGGAAGATAAACAGCAAAAGCCAGCCTCTCCAAAAACAACAAAAGTAGAAACAAAAGTTGTAACTCCTTCTATTCCAGTTCCCTCACCAACTCCCCTTCTATCATCAGCTTCTTCTATTCCCCAATCAACTCCTCCCTCTTCAGAAACTCCAGTTACTTCATCTTCTTCAACACCCTCTTCTCCATCAACGCCATCTACTCCTGAAAAACCTGTAAAAACTCCTGCTCCTAAACCTGTAAAGAAAGAAGAAGCAGTTGCTAGAGGAACAAATCTACATGCTTCTAAAAAACACTGTATGTATATTTGCAATTTTATTAAAGGTAAACCTATTGATCAAGCAATAAAAGAATTAGAAGAAGTTCTCAAATTTAAACGCGTAATTCCAATGAAAGGAGAAATTCCACATCGTTCAGCGCCTGGAGTAATGTCGGGCAGATATCCTATAAAAACAACAACTCAGTTTATACCTCTTCTTAAAGCTCTAAAAGGAAATGCGATTGTAAATGGTTTAGAACTAGATAAAACCAGAATAGTTTACGGCTCTTCAACGTGGGCTTCAAGACCTCAAAAGCGTGGAGGCATGAGATTTAAAAGGGCATTTGTTGTCCTCAAGGCTAAGGAAGTTGAAATGAAAGTTAAAAATAAAAAATCGGAGAAAAAAGATTAATATGGAAGAGAAAAAATTTGTCGGCTTTAAGAAAGAAGAACTCTCTGTAAAAGAGTATGTAAAACGAGCCCTTGGAAAAGGAAAAATAAGTAATGTGTCAATTGAATATACTCCAGTCGGAGAAAAAATTGTAATTGCAACTAGTAGACCTGGAATGGTCATCGGTAGGAAGGGAGAAAAAATAGAAGAATTAACTAAAGTTATAAAACGAAGATTTAAATTTGATAATCCTCACATCGAAATTAGAGAAATTTCTAATCCCTTACTAGACGCACAATTAGTTGCAGATGAAGTCGCATTAAGCTTAGAAAGAGATGGACCACAAAAATTCAAAGTTATTGCATATAAGATGATTCAAGATATTATGAACGCAGGAGCATTAGGAGTTGAAATGGTTCTTTCAGGAAGACTTCCAAGTGAACGAGCAAGAAGTTGGAGATTCGCCCAGGGATATTTAAAGAAAACAGGGGATCCCGCGAAAGTTGTGGATCGCGCAATGTCTCAAGCAAAAACTTCTCCGGGAGTCGTAGGTATAAAGGTAAGTATTCTTCCACCCAACGCACATATTCATGATCGTATAGTCATCGATGCAGACATGCTCGCAAAACTAAAAGCCCGCGCTAATCCAGAACCGCTAGAAATAAAAGAAGAATCTTCTGACGAATCTGAAAAACTTTCAACATCTAAGAGAAAGAAAAAAGTTGATAAAACAGGAGATAAACAATGACATTACTTCGCATGAAAGACGTAATAAAAATGGATGTTAAGGACAGAGAATCAAAAATTCAAGAGTTAAGATTTGCACTTTCCAAGTCTCAAGTTACAGCGCATAAGGCCACATCTAAAACCAAAGAGATTAAAAGGGCACTTGCACGCCTCTTAACGTATCAAGGCGCTCTAGAAAGAACTCGCGTCTTGAGCATCAAGGACTCAAAACAGATTAAAACAAAGTCCTCAACATTCAACAACTCCCAAAAGGAGGAGTTGAAAAAGAAATAAATATGGATCAAGATCCAGTGTTCGGATTTCCAGAAGAATCCGAATTGTTTGACGAAATCGCAAAAGGCGAGCAGAAAATAACAGTATCGACAGTTGCGCGAAGGTACGGAAAGATTACTACTCTCGTAAGTGGTTTTGACAAAAACTTCGACATCAAGGGAACTGCAAAGCACCTTAAGGAAAAGCTTGCATGTGGTGGCACCATCAAAGATGGAGTCATCGAGCTTCAAGGAAACCACAAGAAGCAAATTAGGCCAGTGCTAATAAAACTTGGATTTCCAGAAGAATCAATTAGCGACTAAAACAAACAGAAATTAAACATGAAAACCGAAAAGAAAAACAATAAGAAAGAACAGAAAGAATCAACAGATTTAGCAGTGCGTATGCCCATTCATACTCGAGGAAGAATTTTCGAAGGAATAGTTACAAAAAAATTTCCAACTCGAGTTGTTATTGAAATTGAACGTATAGCGTATGTAAAGAAATATGAACGTTTCTATAAAAAGAAAAGCAAACTCCATGCGCGTCTTCTAGCTGGGCTCATTATAAACGTTGGAGACATTATTCAAATTCAAGAATGTAGGCCTCTTAGTAAAATTATTCATGCGATAGTCATTAAAAAAGTAAAATCTACAGTAAACATACAGGAGAAAAAAGCATGAAAGCAATTAGCGCAACAGTAACTCGCGGACTGAATATTGGAAGTAATGTAGTGGCTGCAGATAATAGTGGCGCAAGAATTGTAAGAATAACTGGAGTAAAGCATGGAAAGTCAAAGAGAGGAAGACAGCAATATGCAAAAGTAGGAGATTGGGTTAAGGTATCAGTTCGCGCAGGTAAGCCAGAACTTAAAGGTCAAGTCTTCGATGCAATAGTCATTAGACAGAAAAAACCTTACAAGAGAATTACTGGAGAGAGAGTCTGTTTTGAAGATAATGCCGTCGCAATTCTCAAAGACGAAAAAGGAAATCCCAAAGGCACATTCATTAAAGGACCAGTTGCAAGAGAAATTCATGAACGTTGGAAAGAGGTCGCGAAGATCGCGCAATATGTACTATGAACGCGCAAAGTAATTTACCAAATATCCAAGATAAAATTTTAGGAATATTTAGAAATAAGCTCTCTCAATTAGAAGTGGCCGAGGAATGTGGAAATTATTCTCCAAATATCCCCCAAGCCATTCGTAATCAGAGGACGATAGAATTTGAACTTATGAACGCATATGTTCTCTCTCTAGACGGCCACCCTCAGTTAGCAAGAAGGGAATATAAAAATGCTTTAGATACTTGGAGAACTTTTTCAGATAAAACTCTCCCAGACCTAAATCTATCTGAAGATTATCTAAAAATAATGACTGAAGAATTAGGAAAATTATTTGAGGAGACAAATTCAGTAATTGAATCTGAAGAAAGAAAATCAATGTCTTTATCTTCAATTCCAAGATCATACGTTTCAGTTTTTTCTCCGTACAGGAGGACACAATGAAATCCTTATTCTCTACATCATGGAAATCTAGTATCCAGCCTCGTAAACAACATAAATATAATCATAATGCGCCACTGCATCTAAGGCATAAGTTTTTAAGCACTCATTTGTCAAAGGAATTAAGGAAAAAGTACGGCAAGAGGAATCTTCCCCTTCGTAAAGGGGATGAGGTGCTTGTCGTGCGAGGCGCCTTCAAAAAGAAAAAGGCCAAAGTAGTTTCTGTGGATCATTTTCGTACAAGAGCGACACTTGAAGGATTACAACGCACTAAGAAAGATGGAACAAAAATTCCAGTAATTTTCAGTCCAAGAGCTTTACAGATAATTTCTCTTAACTTAGACGATAAGCGTCGTTTGCCCACTTCAGATTCATCAGAAAAAACTACAAAATCAGGAGAAAAAAATGCATCTAATTAGACAAGACGTAACAACTAAATTACCAATACCAAGAAAAGGAACAAAGTACCTAGCAAGAGCATCAAGTCACATTTCAGAATCAGTTACAGTTATTCTCGCGGTAAGGGACATGTTAAAATTAGCGAAAACAGCAAAAGAAGTAAGAAAAATGGTTCAAGATAAGCTTTTGAAAATAAACAACGTTTCAGTTATGGATGCGCACGAAAGCATTAAACTCTTTAATCTTTTAGAAGCTGGAAAGCTCTATCGTCTTTCTCTTCTCCCTACAAAGAAATTTACTTTAGAAGAAGTTCCCACAAAAGACGCATCTAAAGAGCTAAGATTAGTTAAGGTAAGAAACAAAAGATTAATCTCTGGGGGAAAAATTCAACTAAATCTCCACGATGGATCAAACGTTATTACTTCAGATGAAGTAGCAGTAAATGATTCTCTTTATCTAGATATAAATGGGAAAATAAAAAAACATTTAAAAATAGAAAAAGGAAAAGAGGTTCTAGTCATAGAAGGAAAACACACGGGTAAGAAGGGAGTTATAGAATCCCTTGAGGAAAGTACATGTAAAATTAAATCAGGTGGAGAAGTTATTGCAGTGCATCTTCATCAAATAATAATAACATGAAACAACAATTAAAACAAAATTCTGCTTCTCAAAATCCGATGCGTCAAGCTCGTATAGAAAAGGTTATTTTAAGTTGTGGGGCAACAGGAGATAATTTAACGAAAGCAAAAAAATTATTAGATATGATCTCTCAGCGTAAATCCCAAGTTATAGCCTCTCAAAAACGTATTCCTGATTTCGGAGTACGTCCAGGTTTAGAAGTTGGAACAAGAGTTACTCTTCGTGGAAAAGATGCAGTCAATTTGCTACGCAGACTTCTAGGCGCAGTAGATAATACTGTTAAGAATAAGCAAATTTCAGAAAACCATTTTTCATTCGGCATTCATGAATATATTGAAATTCCAGGTACCGAATATCAGAGAGATATTGGAATTAGGGGCCTTAATGTCACCATTGTTTTTTCTCGTAAAGGTACGCGCGTAGCAAATAAAAAAGCTAAGTCCGCAAAATTACCTCGAAAGCAAAATGTCACAAAAGAAGAAATAATTAAGTATATGGAGGATAACTTCAAAACGAAGTTTAAGTAAAATGACTGCAAGCGATTGGAACAAAATAGCAAGTAAACAACTAAAGAATAAACCAGTTATACTTCAAAAATTCCTAAAGTTTAATAAACCCAAGGTGCGCAAGATGGGAATTGCAGCTAGGAAATGTGAAAGATGTGGACGTTTCGGAGCGCACCTAAGTCAATATAATCTCAATCTTTGCAGACAATGCTTTAGAGAAATTGCTCCAAAGATAGGATTCAAAAAATATAGTTAACATGAGCCAAGATAAAGTAGCAGACGCATTAAATCAAATTATGAACGCCAAAAAGGCACGCAAGTCAGTCGTGACTCTCCGGGCACATTCAAAACTTTTACTTTCAATTTTAGCTATCGCTAAATTAAAAGAATATATCAAAAATTATAAAGTAGAAGGAGAACAATTAGTTGTTGAAATAGGTAAACTTAACGGATGCAATTCAATAAAACCGAGATATTTCGTTGCAGTCGAAGACATAGAGAAATATACTAAGCGTTACCTTCCTGCAAGAGATATAGGCATACTTATACTGACTACCAATCAAGGTCTTATGACTCATCAGACAGCATTAGAGAAGAATATTGGAGGGGGGCTTTTAGCCTACATGTATTAATGAGAAAAGAATTAATCGAGTCTATAATTATTCCAGAAGGTATTTCATGCACAGTAGATGGAACTTCAGTAGTTTGTAAAAAATCAGGAGTTGAACTTTCACGTACATTCGACATTCCAGGAATAACTCTAGAATTAAAGGCAAATAATTTATCTGTAAAAGCAAAAAAAGGAAATAAAAATGATTGGAAAAAGATAAAATCTACAATTGCGCATATTCAAAATATTCTCACAGGAGTAGATAAGAAATTTACATATACGCTTGAAGCTTGCAACGTTCATTTTCCAATGACTCTCAAGACTGAAAAAGGAAAGCTAATTGTAAATAATTTTCTCGGAGAAAAAATACCTCGCGTTGCAAAAATACTTCCGAATGTAGATATGGATGTTAAAGGGGTAAAAATTACTCTCAGTTCACATAATCGTGAAGCAGCAGGACAGACTGCTGCAAATATAGAACGGGCAACAAGAATCAGGTATAGAGACAGACGCATTTTTCAAGACGGCATATTTATAACTAGTAAACCAGAGGATGTAAAATGAACAAAAGACCAAAGTTTATTCGAGCAGATACATTTAGACTCTTAAGATTAGGTAAGAATCGAAGAAAATTACAGAAATGGAGAAAGCCAACTGGACACCACAATAAATTAAGACTAAAACGTTTCGGCCATCCAGTTCAACCAGGCGTAGGGTTCGGTTCAGAAAGAGCCTCTGCTGGAAAAATCAGCGGACTTATTCCCATAAGAATAAATAATGTTGCAGAATTAGAAGGACTTTCTCCAAAAATAAATATAGCCATACTTGCAAGAGTAGGTGCCAAGAAAAAGATCGCATTAATTAAGAGAGCACAAGAACTTCAAATTAAGATATCTAATATCGGGAAGGGGAAAAAATGAACTTAGAAAAGAAAAAAACTCTGGCTGCAAAAACATTCAATGTTGGCAGAGAAAGAATTGTTTTAAACCAAACTAGATTAGCAGATATCAAAGAAGCAATTACTAAACAAGATATCAGAGATTTATTTGCAGACAAAGCAATATTTATTAAAGAAATAAAAGGACGCAAAACTATAGAGAAAAGAACCACTAGAAGAAGAGGCGGAAGTATTCGCAAAAAGAAAAAAAATGGAAAACTGACATACATGATAATTACACGTAAACTTCGTAAAAGTCTTGCAGAATTGAAAAGAAAAAGCCTTATAACTAGAGAAAATTATCAAAAATTGAGAAAAGAAATTAGAGCAAGAGATTTCAAAGATAAAAATCACTTTAAGGAGAGGTTAACACAACTTTCACCATGAGAAGAACATTTAGAAGACGTAGAAAAGAAAGAAAAACGGATTATAGGGCAAGACTAGCTTTGCTTAAGTCTCAAAAACCAAGACTAGTTATAAGAAAGACTAATCGTATGATTATAGCGCAGATAGTAACTTCAGAAGAAGCACAAGATAAAATTTTATTAACTGTTACTTCAAAAGATCTTATTGCACATGGCTGGCCAAAAGAATCTCAAGGTAGTCTAAAAAGTTTACCTGCAGCATATCTTACAGGATATCTAATTGCAAAAAAATCTAAATCTAAAACTCCAGAAGCAATACTAGATATCGGATTGCAAAGAAATATTCCAAGATCCAGAATATACGCAGTCCTCAAGGGCGCAATCGACGCAGGATTAAAGGTACCCCACAGTCCAGAAGTTTTACCAACTCTCGAGAATTTATCTAAACACAAACTTAATAAGCTAATGGAGGGCATAAAGCATAAACTATAATGGCAGAAAAAGATACAATCAACAAAATGAAAGAACTTATAGAACCAACTCCAGAAGAATTAGCTAAGCTAGAAAAAGAACAGATAGAAAGAGCGGCAGCATTAAGTGAAGAAGAGTCTAGACCGCTCACCAAAGCTCAACGTAAATCTCAGAGAGATGGAGAAAACGATAAAAGAGCTCTCGCTGCCTGGGTTCCTAAAACGGCATTAGGAAAAGCAGTAAAAGAGGGAAAAGAGAAAAATTTCGATTCAGTTCTGACAAATCATAAAAAGATTCTAGAGAGCGAGATATCAGACACTCTTCTTCATCTTGAGAATGATCTTCTTCTTATAGGTCAAGCAAAAGGAAAATTCGGCGGAGGAAAACGCCGAGCCTGGAGACAAACTCAAAAGAAAACAATGGAAGGAAATGTAGTTACATTCTCTTCTCTTGCAGTCGTAGGAGACAGAAAAGGTCATGTAGGAATTGGAATGGGTAGAGCAAAAGAAACATTGCCATCTAGATCCAAGGCAATGAGACAAGCAAAATTAAGCATAATCAAAGTACAAAGAGGATTTGAATCTCCAGAAGAGAAAAAGGCCGGGATAGATCCACACACCATCCCCTATATTGTAGAAGGTAAATGTGGTTCAATAAGAATAAAACTCATCCCAGCACCTAGAGGAACAGGACTTGTAGTTGGAGATGAATGTAAAAAGATACTTCGCCTTGCTGGAATTGCAGACGTCTACGCAGTAACTCGCGGTCAAACACGGACAACATTTAATGTTGCAAGAGCATGTATTGACGCACTTAAAAAAACAACAACTATGCAACTATGATAATCGTAATAAGAATTTCCGGACTTGTAGAAGTGCCTATGTCTGCACAAGAAACACTCTTTAGAATGAGACTAAGAAGAAAATATTCTGCAGTACTTCTCGCTAGCACTCCAGAAAATATTAAACTTCTTCAAAAAGTTAGAAACTTCGTTGCATATGGTGAAATCGATTCTGAAACTTTATTACTCTTAATTGATAAGCGCGGCATGGCTGTAGATAAAAAGAAAGTAGATGCAAAAAAAGTCTTAGAAATTCTAGAAAAGAAAGGTCTTAAGGCAACTGGTCTAAAACCCTTCTTCCGCCTACATCCTCCTCGCGGCGGAATAGACAGCAAGATTCACTATCCAATTCGTGGCGGTGTTCTTGGAGATAACAAGAAAGATATTAATGAATTAATTAGGAGAATGTTATAAAATGGCAAAAATAAAAAAACGCCGTAAATCATCACGATTCAGAGGTAGCCAAACAGCACACCGAGGTAGTCCAGCAAGAACACGAGGATCAGGAAATCAGGGAGGAAAAGGTTGGTCAGGAACAGGTAAGCGAGGAGATCAAAAAAATTCATTAGTAGTCAAACTAACTGGGGGAAATAATTATTTCGGAAAAGATAAAACTCTACGTAGAGGAACAACTCAGGCAAAACTTCAAGCTATTAACGTTGGAGATTTAGAGGTTAAAGCGGCCTCATTTACTGGAAAAGATGGAATTGTTAATTTCACAGGTTACAAAATTCTCGGAGAGGGAGAACTTACACAAGCCTTAAAAATCAAAGCAAGCGCAGCTTCAAAATCTGCAATTGAAAAAATAAAA
>CAXNIJ010000002.1:0-120249 GCA_964202455.1 Candidatus Pacearchaeota archaeon
GAGGACCACAAAGCATGAGAACATACACAGAAAGCGCTGAAAGAAAGGAACTAGCGAGAGAACTTGCGACCTACAAGAAAGCTTATCGCAGAAACCACTTACCTAAGGACACAGCTCACTACATCGCAAGAGAAATCAACGCGCTAGAACAACTGCTCAGAACAAACTAGGAAGATAGAATGCAAATAGAAACCCTAGACATAAAAGCAAAAATTGCCGAGCTCCGAGCACGCTACACGCGCCTCGCCATCGAGTGCAGAGCAGCAGGACTGCGAGTAAACGCCCAGACAATCGCCGAATACGCGCAAGAACTGCAAAAGCTCCAGAGCCAACTCGCTTAAGCAAACGAAAATGACTAAAGCAACCCTAGAAATACTCATCGGAGACGATCTCTTCGCAGACCCGATGGTCTCTCGGAGCGTCAAGAGAAGCCTTGAACCGCTCAAAGAAAAGATCACAGCGTACCAAACTACTCTTACGTACGCAAGCACGCCTAGAGAAGTCATACACGAAGCGCAAAAAGAAATATATGATGTTATCATCACCGATCTCGACTACGGAACAACCGGGAGAGTAGGAACAGAAGGATTTGTTATTCTAGACGAACTAGCTCAAATGAATCTACACAAAAAGCCGTTCATTATTCTCTGCACTTCCCAAGACACTCATCGAGCAGCGATTCAAAAAAGACTTGATGAAGGCAAAATGCATGCTCCTGTTGGTCCTGCCTCTTCGAATAAATTCACCGCGCTCTCAAACTACCTCCTAGAAAAATATGCTCCGCAAAGAGCGCCAGCAGAGGGCGAGACACCACTGCAATCAGAAGGAGGTAAAAAAGAATGAACTTAATAAAAAAGGCAGCACAATATATCGGTCCAGCAGGCACAGAAAAATTGGAAGACAATGGAAAACACATCACTTCAGCAATTCTTGAGAAGATTGATGAAAAAGGATTTAACATACAAACAAATCAAGGCAATTATAGAATTGAACCTCCAATAATTGGACAACACACCAGCGCGATTGTCTTAGACAAGAGCCAGTTCGGTGTAGGAATTACTCTTGGAACAAGCTTCTGTTGCTATGGATATCTGCAGGGATTTGTTATTGGACAAGACGAAGAAGGAAAGTTTGGTCTAGGAATGCGATTTGCACGAGAACTCGATCTCAATCCGAGAGACATCGTTCCTCTGACCATGAATGATGTCTGGGCATTGGGATATCTTACTCTCGGAAGTGCTTGTTCAGGTTCAGGAGTACGATTGGTTGAAGAACATCGTGGCCAATTAAAAGTCCATGATATCATCCCCCGTGACGAGACAAGAGGAATGTATTTAGAGAGATTTAAAGTAACAGATAAAGGAATCTTTATAGTAGAACCTCGTAGAGACCTAACGGATAAGCTCAAGAGAGCAGGAGTCAATATAGATTCAACTCTAAAAAATCTCTCTTCCTATGAACGATTTCCACATGGAGCAGTTATGAAAAAAATTGTTTCTAGTGGAACATTAAAACCTGGAAGAGAAAAAGCTTATGAAAAAGAAATAGCTGAATACGATCTTGTTGACAAATATGCCTTCCAACCTCCTTACAACTAATCTTATTTAATTTATTTTTCTTCTTTTTATTGCTTAAAATGGAACAAACAAACCTTCCAGTTTGAGTCTTAAAGAATCCTATTTTTTATTTCTTAAACGCATTCACAAGATTCTCATAAGCTCCCTTAGAATCTTTAGCATTGGCAATATAACTTCCCACATTTACAGCATCCACGCCAGCAGCAACGAGTAAGTTAATAGTCTTGTCATTAACTCCTCCATCAACTTGCACAATCAATCCTCTTTTTTTAAGAGTTATAATACGTCTAACTGTATTAGGAGAAAGTTCTTGATTTTCTTTCCCTGGACAAACTCCCATCACAAGAACACCATCGGTATTTTTTAAAAAAACATCTAGTCTCTCCATAGAAGTCTCGGGATTTATTGCAATTAGCGGTCTTGCTCCAACTCGTCTAATCCTATGAATTAAATCAAGTCCTCTTTCTGTATTTTTTAATGATTCTATATGAATAATGATCGTGTTAAATCCTTTTTCTCCGCATTCTACAATCCATCTTTCAGGATCACTAACCATCAAATGAGCCTCAAATGCAATTTTATATTTTTTCAAATCTAGAATAATAGATAGAGGTATAGACTTAGCAGGAACAAAAACGCCATCCATAAAATCAATTTGCATTGCTGAAGCAAATTTAACTAGCTTGGAAAACTTTTCATTAAATTCATCAATGGAAAGGGCAAATACTGTAGGTATAACTCTATTCGTAATCATGAATTTTTTTAATCCTCCGTATGTGTCTTGCCTTGTCACTAAAAGGAGTTTTTAACCATGTTGAAATTATTTTCATCATTTTAGAAATAGATAATTTATGAGCGGGCAAACTAAGAACATTAGCATCATTATCTAGTCTTGACATTTTAGCAGAATAAATATCATAAGCTTCAATTGCACGTATTCCCTTAACTTTATTTGCAGCTATAACCATCCCCATACCAGTATGACAAATAAGAATTCCTTTCAAATTTTTATTTTTCGAAACTTTCTCACCAACATTAAAAGCGTAATCTGGATAATCGTCTTCTTTCTTTAAAGCAAGAGAACCTGCATCTTCAACTTCAATTCCTTTCTTCTCTAAAAATATTTTAATTTTCTCCTTTAAATCAAAACCTGCATGATCTGCGCCAATAACAACTTTAACTCTTTGCATATTTAATTAAAGAAGATTCAATATATAAACGCTCTGGAAAATCAAATAAACTTAAATTCAACCTCTATTCTTAAAAGGTTCGACCAAACATTTAACTTCATCACGAAAAGTAAATATCTCAGTTTGAGTCATGTGTCTAATATAAGTTTCATCGCAAGATATACATTTCATTCTAGCCTCTCGTGTAGGCAAAATATAATGTACTAAAGTATAATTTAGATGATTGCAAGTTCTACTAGAAAGCTCATTTTCAATAACTCTCTGAGATAAACTAACAATTGAAGACATGATGCTTATCCAAATTAAAGCTATAAATATTCTCCTATTGAATAAATAAATTCCAAAAAAAAACAAAAAAATACTGCAAATTACTTGCAGTGAGGGCAGCAAGGCACAACCATTTTCATTAGTCCCTTAATTACAAGAAGCCAGCCCACTAGAACCCACCAATTAGCAAATGGCCAATATGCATTAATAAGTATAACAATACCTACCATGAGCATCATACCTGCATGACATCTTGGACAAACACCCATCAAGCATTGCGCACCACTATTTCCTTTCACAATAACCTCCTTTCATCAATTTACAGTAGGAAAATTAGCTTTAAATATCCTTCGTTAACGTCGAGATCATAAAAAATATATGTCACCTTATTCTGTAAAGGGAGTGATTTGCGTCAAGTTCCTTGAAATCACAATAGTACCATAAATCATTTAAATGTCATTATGGCTGAAATTATATAAAATGAACAAATTACAACAGACTAAAGCGGAGTTTCTTCCAGAATGTCCAATTTGGCTTGATCCAATTCAAGGAATTTCTTTGTCAAATTTAGAAGAAATATTAATTATAAATCATCCAGATGAGAGTGAAGAAAAAATTCAAGCTCCACATTATCTAGGACATGAAAATGATCCAGAAACAATAGCTCACTTTCACTATGAATTTCCAGATACTTCTTTAATTAATAATTTTGAAAATGAAGATGAAATGCTACGTATAAGGGGGATGAATGAACGTTTACGTGAAAAGAATACTAAACTTCGTACGGAAAATGTCCGAGTTGTAGAGGCACTACAAGAAACACATAGGCAATTAACAACTGCAAAAAGAGTTAATAAAAATTTAGGACAAGAAAGTTCAGAAACTTTTGATGCGTCAATAGATTTCAAACCACGCAGAAGACCAAACCTTCGCACTCAATTAGCCAATCGCCTGCCTCCAAATGAGACTCTAATTGAACAATCTCTTTTAGGCGCATATTTATACGATCCATCGTTAATGGCTTTTCACAGTCAACCATATGTTCAACTTATGTTCTATGACTTACGACATGCAACAATTCATCAAAGCATGATTGATCTGGGACAGAAATTAACTTTACCTATTCTAGAAGTACATCTTAAACAACGTAATAATTTTGACGCTGTTGGAGGATTTAATTATCTAGATGAAATTAAAAAAATCGGAGCAGGATCAGGAGAGCTCTCTGCAAATTCTCTTTTTGAAAGCCTTGAATTCTTATATCTACAGAGAAAATTAATTCAAACAGCAACGCAAGCAGTTGGCGAACTGTATGAAGGAAAAATACAAACAGATGAGGATGGTTCAAAAGTAGATAAAAAAATTGATTCAATGCCCGAGTATATTCGTGTAGTCGCTGGAAGATTCCTTGAACTTTTACCTTATCGCTTCAAACTCTACGCAGATATTAAAACTACCCTTGATGATATTGAAAGCGATTTCAACGCATTAGTTATGAGAGATGGAAAACCTGCAATATCTACTGGCTTACCAAGTCTTGATAAAATAACGCACGGTATTGTCCCCAATCGTTTAATTGCAACTGGTGCACGTCCAAAGATGGGAAAATCTACTTTCAATATTAATATTGCATATAATCTTGCTCTGCAAAAATTTGGAACGGCAATATTCACTTATGAAACTTCTAGAAAAGAATACTTAGAAAGATTCATTGCACGTCATGCAATGATCGATTCAGAATGGTTTCATTATTTTAATAATCTTCCTAAGGGTACTCCTGAAAAAATAAGTTCTGCAGTTGAACAACTTAAAGGATTTCCAATATATATTGAGACTGGTAAACCAGATATTGCTACAATAGTGGGTCGAGCAACAGAACTTAAGATGCTTCATCCAGAAATTAGACTTGTTATAATTGATGGTATGCAAGCTTTCAAAGGTCATGTTCCTTATCAAGGCAATAAATCTGATGTTTATTATGATATTCTTAAACGTCTCAAAGGAGATATTTCAGAAAAATTAGAGCTTACAACAATAATAAACGCTCAGCTAAAGGGAGATGTTGAAAAAAGTAGAGGGAAAGTACCATATAATGCCGATGATTTCTCAGATTGTAAAGGATTATCTGAGGTTGTTGATGCCGCACTTGCATTATATCGTCCTGAAGAATATTGGCCTGAAGAAGAAAAATTTAGGGGCTGGATGAGTATAATTCCAATTGCTTTACGCGTAGGAGATAAAAGAGGCAAAACAGCACGCCTAGGAGTTGATATGAAATATTCTTATATCTACGAACTTCCACAAAAGACTGAGTAAATTTCCATCATATCAAAAAACTTGACATAATTATTTATTCCCCAAATTCAATCTCTCAGGAGTAAAGCGCTTCATATTAACTGATCTTATCAAACGTCTCTCGGTAGAATTATTCCAGAAATGATATCCTGCAATCAAAACCAAAACTATAACACAAAGAATTCCAAGTATTTTAAGAATAGACAACCAATTTCCGCTATTTTCTTCTGGTGAAAATCCAGAAGAAACACTATTAGAATTATCTGTCGTTCCACCATTAGCTGAAGAATCTGTTTTCTGCTCATTTACTTTGGGAGTATCAATTGCACTACCAGTTACAGATGAAGCTGGAGCATATAATGGTGTAAAAATAAAATTAGCTTTCTTAGTAATAATATTTATGGATTTTAACTTAACTGAAATATCCATTATATTATCGTCATTGATGTCAATAGACTTCTCATCTCCAACATTAAATACAAAAGTTTGCGGTTCACTCTTTATAGTCACAGTAGCAGTAGTGTCTGTAATTGAAAGAACTGAAAAAGTATGGTTTATTGTTCCAAAACTAAATCTAACTGTAAAGTCTGCTCCCAACTCATAAGCAACTGCAGTTTTCAATTCTCCCAAAGTAGGTGACGCGCCGCCGCCGCTTCCACCACCACCTCCGCTAGAACTACTAGAACTGCTACTTGAACAATCACTACAAGTAATAGTGTTACCAGAAGAAATCGTAGTAGATGCAACCCCATTTGCTCCAGTTAAAGAAGCAGTAAGAGTATATCTACAATTTCCACTACCCATTGTTACAGTCCAAGCACTAGGAGTCCACTTTTGCTGATCAAGTAATCCAGTAGTAGATCTTGTAGAACTCTGTATACCTATACTACATGCTCCAGAATCAACTACAAAGGTAAGTGTGGCATCAATATTACCTCCAGCAGTAACTTCTGGTGTGACTGTAAAAGTATTTCCTGAAGTAGTACTAGAAACTGAATTCGTAACTCCGATACTAGCATCAATTATATTTTCTTTAACATTATTATCTGCGACCCATGTATCTGCTTGATTATCTAGTGTGATACGAGAAAATCCATTATTTCCGGACTTTGTTGCTCTTAAACCTGTGAAGGTCACTTCCGTAGTTTGTCCTGGACTTACACTAGATCCAGAATTTTTTAGATAATTTGTTTGCTCAAGCCAACTACTTGAATCTGGATAAAGTCTAACTTCATTTACGCTTCCAGAAGAATCTCCAACATTCTCAATTTGAGCCGTACAAGAAAACACGTCATTAATAACTGCCTCTGATGGAGTGCAAGAAAAAGTACTAATTGAAAAATCTGCAGCCCCAACAGCTAAATTTATACTCATAAAGACTACAAATGCAGAAAAAATCACAAATTGTTTTTTCATGTTCTATACCTGAATGCAGCAAGGGCACTCCCAAAATTATTTTCTGAATCCCAACACCATATACCCATACCATAATCTTGATTTGTTGGCCAACCAGTTGTATTGAAGGTATAAGTATGGCTGGTCGAACCAGTTGTAAGGTAAGTTCCTGATCCCCATGTTGAAGTAGTTCCATTATAGGTGGAACGGTAATTATTTCCTAGATATTCATTATAATATCTTGTTCCATTATAACTATATAACGTAGTATTGCAGGCGCCCTTAGCTTGTGGAGTAGGAACAGTTGAATTACTCGAATTTGAAGACGTTGAATTCCATCCACCACAATACCAACTATATGCATTCTGATAATTAGCCAAACTTAAAGAACATTGAGCACTTAAGGAAGTAGTTATACTAAAAGTAAGATTTGTAGCATTATAAGTTGCATTGTTGAGAGGAGATATTACTGTTACGTTTGGAACAACAAAAGACTTCACTTTTGTGCTTCCTCCAGTAATTGTAGCAGTTCCAGAACTTCCGCTAACAACTGCTTTTAATGCGTAATCTCCCTTTGTCCATCCTCCAGAAGGGGCTTTAATAGTTATAACACTACCTGCTGCTGCAGTTGATCTTCCATCTCCACTTACAACCGCCCAATTAGAACTACTAGGCGTAGTATAAGATCTACAAGTTTCACTATAACAATTTGATGATGTTGAAGAATATTGAATACTGGAAATATTAAGAGCAACACCGCTATAACTACTATCTCTAGCAAATAATTTAATAGTCATATTTTCTGTAGTATTAAAATAATATTTCCAATTACCATTAGTATCTTGGCTAGTGAAATATCCATTATACGCATCTTTTCCTTCAAAATAGATTCCACTCCAATCTTGTAATGTGGAAGTGGCATCTGTCGTCTTTGCCCAATCTGCTTGTAGATAATTATATCCTACTTTCCATCCAGTACTAGGGGGCCAGATAGTTACATTCTGTAATCCAGTAATATTACACTGTCCAGAAACGTTAGACCAACAATTCCCAACACTAAATATATACTCTTGCTTAACACTGCTATATTGAGTTGTTGAATCAGATCTTAATTGATAAATTTTAGTTAAGTTACCGGTGGTCGAAGATCCAGTAGTAGATCTAGAAATATTAACTGGAACAGTTAGATTTGCTGTAGAACCTTTACTTGTTCCACCTATAACGCTGCCCCAGGCTATTTGGAAAGGAATGGTTCTAAAAGATAACCAACCGACATTAGATTCTTCCGTAACATTATTCTTTACTAAAACATTCAAATAATGATATCCTCCCCAACTTCCTGCTCCCCAAGAACCAGAATTAGGACAGAAGACTGCGCCAATAGTCGCATTGAAAGTTGAATTTGTAAAATTAGTATAACTAATCACACTGTTACTTCCCCCATTATAACTTGTCTCACTCACACTTGCAATAGAATAATTGTGCCCTCTAAGTAATGAAGAAGAACTCCAGTCAGGATCATAAACATTAATTGTAGCATTGATACACTGATCAGTGTCTAAACTGTATGTACTAGAACTCATTTGAACTCTAAATGGCTGAACATTAAACCAAAGCCAGCTATTCGAAGTTTCACTCTGTGCATTTTTAAGCGTAACTTCTCCCCAATAATATCCGCTAGGCCAAGTTCCATTAGAAAATGAAATATTTAATAATCCACTTCCATTAACTCCTAAAGTCGGAATACTCAAACTAGTTGGATAAGAATATTCTAATTGTTTCTGTGCAGTCTGATCCCATAAACGTAATGTCGCAGCAGTTACAGTAGTATTAACATAATCTGTAGTATTATAACGAATCAGATTATTTGAGAAATAATATCCAGACTTATAACTCTTGACACTAGTAATATTAAAGTAAGCTGGTTGATTACCGCGAATACTATACTTGTATGTAGATCCATTTCTATCTACTGGCTGAGTTTCTGTATAAAATGCGATTGTATTAAACCATGCAGATCCAGTATCCGATCCATTAATATCTAAAACCACTGAATAATATCCGGTATTCCAACTACCTTTAGTACTATTAATCCAGATAATATAATTACTTTGATTTAGAGATGCACTCCAATACCATGGACTAGATTCATTAACGCGAATACTAGTTGCGGTATAATCGCTAGAATTTAATTCTTTACATGGCCAACTTCTACAGTCTTGAATCTTCTTTACGCTAATAGAAATATTATTGCTCATATTTCCAACTCCAATACTTTGTCCACGTTGAGCATTATAATTATAATCTCCAGCTTTAGAAACTTTTACATAGAGAGAGATATTTTCTTTAGAATTGAAATAGCTCTTATAACTGCATCCGAATGTTGTGCACTCAATAGGCATCCCATAAACATCAAAGAGTTTAACTCCAAACCAAGCATATCCATAATCACTATCTCCGGAAGTCGTAGTTGCTTGCATAACTACTCTATAATTTCCACTCTTCCAAGAACCGTCAGTATTAAAAGAGGATGGAAGACTTATAGTTCCAGATCCAGAAGTAATCGTGGATGAATTTAAAGCTGAAGCATTATAATCTGAAGAAACTGGTGGCCAAACCCATTCTCCATCTCTTCCCATATACTCAATCTTCTTCACTGTAACAGTTCCGCCTAAACCTCCAGTACCTCCACCACCCCACCAATTCCCTCCAGCTTCATAAATTTGAACATTTAGAGTAATATTACTGCCTGGATTATTTTGCCAAGTTGAAGCATATCCATAAATATAAAATGAACGAGCCTCAAATTGAGAAGTTGCAACACCGCTAGTTCCATCGGTACCAGCTATAGAAAAAGAAACACTATTTAGTCCACCGTCCCATTTAGTCAATGGTTGTATGGTGCAACTATATGTACCTGAACTATCGCTAGCTTGACAAACAGAACTAGTAGTATTGATATTTTGCAAAACTCCAGATTCAGTATTACGGACTGCTAAAACTAACAATGTGGCATTAGTGACTGCTTGTTTTGTCGTAGTATCTACAGTACATGCACTACCTAATCCGCCAGCACTAGAATTACCTGCGCTATTATTTAGTGCAGTGGCTCGACCTGTAGGGTTACTTGCCTGTAATATCTTAATCTCGAAATAAATAGAGTCTGTTTTCTTAAATTGCTTGGTATAATAATTGCCGCTTGTAACTGATCCAGGAGTATCTTTAGCAGAACTACAAATTTCAAATGGGTTAATAATAAACCTTGAAGTCGTACCAAAAGTTTTATTATTTCCAAATAAAGTTATAGAATACATTCCTCCAGTTTTAGGAGCATCAATTTTTAAACGTTGTGAAGTCACATTCCATGCCCATTCATTAACAGTATTACTTGAATTCACTACGCTCCAATTTGCAACTTGAGTATAATTTAGTTCAGTACCATTCATGTAAGTAATGCTAAAGAGTTCACTATCACTTATATTGAAGAAAGAAGAAGAATTGTAATTAGTAAAAGTAAGATAAACATAATCATTGGCTCCAAAAAGTTCCTTAATTGTACCTTCCATATCTGTAGATTGTACAGACATTACTCCAGAGATAACATTCAGAACTTGACCCTTAGTTTGAGTGCTTCCAGAAAAAGACAATGAAGTATAAAGAGTGTACTTACCTGGCAAAGAAGAAGCATTGATATAAAATTCATAACATCCCGCTTTAGCACAAGTAGAATTCCAAGAAACATTACGACTATCAACTAAATTATTTAGTCCATCTTTTAAACTAACACTAAAGAAAGTTTCATTAATTCCGGGAATGACTGAACCATTAGTTCTATACGTCGGATAAACTTCAAAATATAATGTCTTATTTGGAAAAGCGCTAAAGTCATATTCGAACCCTGAAGAAGTTGAGCGTTTATTAATTGAAAGAACCCAATCTTTAACTTCAAAAACTGCATAACTTGTAATGACGGATCCTCCTTCTTTCTGTAAAGAAATTATGGCTCGATATGCCCCATAACTAAAAGTAAGTGCATCAAAAGTAAATGTAAAAGTATTTGTGAATGAATTATTACTGTTTAAAGAAGTTGAGTTAATAGTCTTAACTACGTTTCCCGAAGAATCCACAATATAACCTGAAAAATTATAAACATCTGAAGTAAATGAAGTATTAACAACATTAACTTCAACGCTGCCCTGTTCAGCTATGGCAAATACATTCTTAACTGATTTTCCCAGTTCATCTTTCATATATATCGCATAGTTATAAGGAACAACGTAAAATGAACCGAAAGACTTAAAGTTACCCAGTTCAACAATATATTTTCCTGAAGTAGATTGAGCACTAACACTTACTGTACATTTTCCATTACTTCCAGTTGTACAACTAAAATTACTTCCAATTTGAGAAAGAGTGGAATTTCGTACGCTACCATTGATAGTTACATTACTCACATATAATGTATTGTCTCCAACAACTCTAACTGCTTCGACTTGAATAACTACTGTATCTCCAGAAGTATATGTTGCCTTTTCAGTACTTATTCGTAAACTATCAACACTTTGATTCACCACTTGAAATTCAACACTAGAAACCCATCGGGTACTATTAGGATCCGTATAAGCTGCAGTCAAATAATAATATCCTGTTGAAAGTGGGGCATTTACTAAAACGCTGCTAGACGAATAAGAACTTCTTGAATAAAAATATCCGCTAGAATCTGTGACCATCGAATAATTCGCATAAAAAGTGCCGTTCTTATTGACGATAGTGACATTCACATTTTGACTAGTTGCAATAACATTGGAACTCACAAGAGTCCCATTAGAAGAATAATTTGACTGAATTATTTTTCCCTTGAGGGTAATATTCTCATTAGTAAAAAAAACTCCGTCTGGTAAAGAAATTGAAACATCTGCAAAATAACCATTTGCACTAACTGATGAAATAAGAGATAAAATAGTAATTAAATTAAAAAATGACAATCCGACGAGAAAACTCAATTTTTTCAAATTCATACACCTTTTTTACTACTCCAACAAAATCTCTCAGATATATAAATCTTTTCTCACATCATTAAAAATATTATTTTTAAATTTTCGCAGATTATTTTTGTATTTTTAAAATATTATTTGCTAGTTTTATACAAATTTCTACAAAATGTTGCAGGCGCAACCTTTTTAAATCGCTTTTTTCTGCTTAGAGTATGTTCTATCTTGTAGAAGTCGAAGATCATATTCGTGTAGAGCCAAGGCACTTTGGTCTTCCAACAAAAGAAGCAGTAGAAAGACAACTCAAAGAAAGTTATGTTAATAGTGTAACCAAGGAGCTCGGTTTTGTTATCAATGTAGTTTCTGTAGACAGTGTTGAAGACGGAGTTATTATTCCAGGAGATGGAGCTCCATTTTATCGCTCATTATTTAAATTATTAATTTGGAAACCTGAATTACACGAATTAGTTCATGGTACAATAGTAGAAATTGCTAATTTCGGTGCATTTATTCAGATTGGTCCGGCTCAAGGAATGATTCATATTTCTCAGACTATGGAAGATTATGTATCTGTTAGCAAAACAGGTACGCTCTCTGGAAAAATGAGTAAGCGAAGTATTTCAAAAGGAGACGAATGCATCGCGCGCATTGTCGCAATTAGTTATAAATCTGGAGAACCTAAAATAGGACTTACAATGCGTCAACCCGGCCTAGGAAAAATAGAATGGGCTAAAGAAGACAAGAGAAAGAGAGAAGGTGCAGCAAAAGCACTAGCAAAGAAAGGCGAGAAAAACGAAAAGAAAGGGGGCAAGAAATAATGCCTCCGCACAAAGTCTGTAAGCAATGCAAAACCATCATTGAACATGGAGCAAAATGTCCTGAATGTGGTTCAGATGAAATAGGAGAATCATTTAAAGGAAGAGTAGCGATTCTAGATCCAGAACAATCGGAAATTGCAAAGAATTTAAAATTAAATAAAAAAGGCGTTTATGCCGTGAGAACAGGATGAATATCTTAAAACAGACCAATAACCCAATTTTGAAAAGAAAAGAAATAGAGGCAACAATGGAATCCTCAAGTAATCCTGGATTTCAAAAAGTAACACAACTTCTAGCAGAAGAACTAAAAGCCCCTGCAGAAACGATCGTACTAAGAGCAGTAAGGGGAAATTTTGGAACAAATCAATTTCTAATTGAAGCATTTATTTATGAAAATGTTCAAGATAAAGAAAGAATAGAACCTAAGAAGAAAGTAAAGAAAAAAGTTGAGGGGGCTGCATAATGAGTGAGAGAGGCGGAGGAACGCAAAAGGGTGGTGAAGGAAAGAAACCCCATATAAACAAACCAACAAGTGAGAAATACAAAATGTACACTATTGATGGAGATAAAATAAAACGTAGAGCGAACTGTCCAAGATGCGGTCCAGGAATTTTCTTAGCTAATCATAAAGGTAGATTAACTTGTGGTAAATGCAAATATACTGAATTTAAATAATAAAATTTACGTATTCAAAGTTCCCTTTATTTTTCACTTGGTGATTCAACTTTATCTTCCTTATATTCAATATAAAAGTTACCTCTTCCAATAACTACTCCTTTTCCAAAGTCTTGTTCGACAATACATTCAAAAGAATATAATCTCTTTCCACTAATTAATTCTTCAGGGTCGACCTTATTAATTCCATTGGAAGTATTAAATTTTACACGATTAATAGAATTTAATATTCCTTCTCTAAAATGTCTAGGTTTAAAAGTAAATACCCCTAAAGGTTTTCCCTTGTAAGAGTTACTTGAATTTTTATCAGAACAATCCAAACTTTGATTAAGTAAAATTGCATCAGTATAAGTGTCTCTGAATATCACTCTAAATTTCTTACCCCAACATTTATCTTCTGGAATAAATACTCCGACAACGGCCTCTGGGGGAATATTTTGAACAGTCATAAATGGTAAAAAATTTGAGAATTCTCCATAATCTCTTTTCCCATTTCTATTTTCATCCAAAAAATAGCCAATAGTTGCATAATCAATAATTAGTTTTCTTTCGAGATTAATATCTTCATTTGGACGCAAAACAGAAGGAATATTTGTACTTGAACTAAAATCTCTTAGATTTAAAATTCCAGACTTACCTAGGTCTCCCAAGACAGTTGAAACTGTCAATGCTGCAAGGACAGTATTTTCTGCTAAACGTTTAACTAAACTCATAATTTGAGCAATAAATGGGTCTTTAAGAGCCTTGCGGTAACACTCGTTTTTGGATGCTGAGAGAACTCAGAGTTCTCGAAGCGTTCAGAAACAAGATGTTTCTGACGAGCTGCGGAGTATGTCTACTCAAAATGTAATAAAAATTAATCACCTCCCTATCTGATTCGGATATACTCTTCTGCCTTAACTAAGGACTTAGTGAAGAGTCTTGAAGAATCAGGAATTTTTTTATTCTTGAGTTCCATCGTGAATTAAAAAATTCACGAGGAATCATACATTCATTCGGATAAACACTCGTGCCTTATACAAAGGTCTTGTGTTGAGTGTTTTGAAGAATAAATCTTAACGCATACAATATCAAGTTTCAAACCCATAGAGAGGAGGCTTCACCAATCAAAAAGAGCGATGAAACGTCCTCTCCTGGGAAAAAGAGGTGATACTTATACTATATCTAGTGGCTATTTAAATCTTTCGGTCTGTTGTAACTATTAAATGAAAACATTTACTCTGAATAAATAAGAAGGCATATAAAGAACGGGAAATTCCACAATTAATGGATGAAGAGGAGTTTTCTCAAGAAATTAATGAAAAAGAAAAACCGCCTGTACAAAAAATCGGACAAGAACAAATTCACGGCTTATTATTTAGTGATTCACTTAGCTGGCAATCAATAATTTACGATTTAATAAATACTGAACAACTTGATCCTTGGGACATTGACTTATCTATTTTATCACAAAAGTATCTAGGAAAAATAAAGTTATTAGAAGAAGAAAACTTCTTTATTTCAAGTAAAGTTCTTCTTGCAGCCGCGCTTTTATTACGTTTGAAATCAGAAATTCTTCTTAATCAGGATATTCCTGGTCTTGACGCAATATTATATGGTCATAAAGAAGATAAAAAATATCATCAGGAGAGAATAGAACTTGATGGTGAAATTCCCGGCCTGATGGTACGTACTCCACTTCCTCGATACAAAAAAGTAACTCTGGAAGAATTAATGCATGCTCTAGGAAAAGCAATTAAAACTGAAAATAGGCGCATTAGAAGAATTGTCATAACCAAACAACAAGAATTTGAAACTTCGCTTTCTATGCCAAAAACTAAGGTCAATCTTAAAGACCAAATTACAAGTATTTATAGAAGATTAAAAGAAATTTTCTCAAAAAGAGACACTCGCTACCCTTTCTCAGAATTAGCTGGTAAAAGTACAGAGGAAAAAGTAGCCGTATTTGTCCCTCTTCTCCATCTAGACAATCAACAAAAAGTCTGGCTAGAACAAGATCAACATTTTGAAGAAATTTGGATTCTTCTCAAACATATTTATGAAAAACAAAATGCCGAAGAACTAGCCAGCATGAAAAAAGAAGCTGAATCTCAAGCAATTCTCGAGATGAAAGACTTCACTCCAGAAGAACTAGCTCGCGCAGAAAAAGTCGAAGAAGATTTTAATGATCCCTTGGGTCAAAATACAAAAGAAAATTCACGTCTAGATAATTCCGATGAAGATGAAGAATAAACTTATTTTTTTAAAATCTTAATTAGCGCTTTCTCGCTCAACCCTTCTTCTTTACCCGTTTTCATATCTCTTAATTTAAATTTCTTATTGAGAATCTCATTCTCTCCGACAAAAACAACATAAGGAATAGAATAATAGTTTGCATATTCTAGGGCTTTACCAACTTTCTCAAAGGAAAGAGTACAAGATATTTCGGCTTTTCTTAATTTCTGCGCTAGTTTAATACTCTTAGCATTCTGTTCGATTGATAAAAGAAGAACTCGAGGTAAAGCAGGAGTTGAAATATTTGCCAGGTCAGCAACTCTATCAAGACCAAAAGAAATTCCAACTGCCGAAATATCGCGTCCTAAATATTTTCCAACACTTTTATCATATCTTCCGCCCGCAGCTATCGTGAACTTGCCTGGAGCACTCACTTCAAATATATTTCCAGTATAGTAACTTAAACCTCTAATCATATTAAAATTAATTTTAATATCGAGGCCATAATGTGCACATTCTTTTTTTAAGTCTGCAAGTTCATTTGCGCCATCAAAAGAATTTTCAATAAAAAAAGATAAATTTTTTTCAAGAAGTTTAAATAATGTAAGAATTTGATTTGAATCTGCATATCTCTTAAGATTAACTTTAACTTGATCTTCTCCAATTTTAGTCATTTTATCTAATTCTCGCATAACTTGCTTTACTTCTTTAATTTCAACACTTTCAATAATTGCTTGTAATAACTTACGATTATTAACTAATATTTCTGCAGAGATGTTTAGTTCTTTAAGAATATCCATGACGCAAGCAAGTATCTCCGCGTCTGATTTAATTGATGAATCTCCAACGCAGTCAATATCGCATTGTGTAAATTGTCTATATCTTCCAGTACCGGTGGGTTCATCTCTAAAAACTGGCCCGATTTGATATCTCTTAAAAGGTAATTTAATATTCGTATTCTGTTTAATAATTCGAGCGAGCTGAAACGTAAATTCGTATCGTAATCCTAAATTTCTTCCGGCACGATCTCTAAGTCGAAATCTATCTGAAACAGCTTCATCTTCTTCTCCAGGTAATTCAGAACGCATCAGTTCATCAAATTCTATAACTGGCGTTTCTATAGGAACAAATCCATATCTTTGAAAGTGAGACTCAATAATTTTCTGCACCTTATTTCTTTTCAAAGAAACTGGGGGCAAGTAATCTGCAAATCCTTTAACTGTATCGACTTCTATTTTCATGATTATTCTTTCTTACTATTACTACTAGTATATTTAACTGTTACGTTCACAAAAACCCTGTGTAAATTCTAATGCTCAATTTAGACAATCTATTTAAATATCATTTAATTAAAATAAGTATGAATCAAAAAAACGAAGGCTATCCAAAAACACTCTTAATAATATTCCTCATTCTTTTTGCAATTTCTTCAATAGGAGTTCAGTTCCAATTTGACTTTTTCCTAGAGCATATTCTTACAGTTTTAGTGCTCGCACTTCTAATTTTTACATATAAAAATTTCCGCCTCAGTAACATTTCATACACGCTCATTTTCGCATTTATGCTTCTGCATATACTAGGCGCACATTACACCTATTCGCTAGTACCGTACAACGCTTGGAGTAAATCTCTTTTCGGATTTAGCATAGATGCATATTTTGGATTTACAAGAAATATGTATGATCGCTTAGTTCACTTTTCTTTCGGTCTATTTTTTGTTTATCCAGTTAGAGAATTTTTTATGCGTGTTGTCACAACAAGAGGAATCTGGGGATATTATCTTCCTTTAGATGTAATGGCTTCTTTTAGTGTCATCTATGAATTAATGGAATTTGGAGTTGCCGTAATGTTCAGTGGCGACGTGGCTGCAAACTATAATGGGGAACAAGGAGATAAATGGGATGCACATAAAGATATGTTTTTAGCAATTCTTGGAGGAATAGTTACTATGTTTGTAACTTTTTGCATCAATTGGAAGTACAAAAAGAACTTTGAAAAAGACTTAGAATCTAGTTTTTCAGTAAAAAACAAAACTCCTCTAGGGGAAGTTGAATTAAGAAAAATCATGAACAAAAAACCTCTAGGTAGAAAGGTTTAAAAAGCTGTTTTTGCAACTTTTAAAAAGAATCACCAACAATATTTTATTGGTGAGGAAAACCCTTCATGCATATTCATCAGCCTAAACATATCCGCCTAAAATCCGAAGAATCTAAGACTCTTTTAGAAAAATATCATGTTTCTGTTGCTCAAATTCCAAAAATAAAAATTACTGACGTGTGTGTTCCAGAAGGTTCACAAGTAGGGGATGTTTTAAAAATTGAAAGAAAGGAGGGAGACGTAGTAAATGTTTACTTTCGCGTCGTGGCTGCATGAGATCAAAAAGAAATATTCTAATTGAAAAATACCTCGAGCAACATTCTCTAGTAGAATCTAATGTCATTTCATTCAACGACTTCATTCAGAACAGAATGCAGCAAATTGTTGGAGAATTAAATGAAACAATTAATGTAGAAGAAGTAGATATTAAACTAGGCAAAATAAGAATGGAAAAGCCAAATATTATAGAATCAGATGGAAGTACTAATCCAGTTACTCCAGGTATAGCTCGTCTAAGAAATCTAACATATTCCGCGCCAGTTTATGTAGAACTAACTGTCAAATTTGGCGGACAAACAGATAGTTCCGAAGTAGAAGTTGGAAGAATTCCTGTGATGGTAAAAAGCGCAGCGTGTAACGTTTACGGAATGTCAAGAGATCAGTTACGAGAGCATTATATGGATCCGTTAGACCCCGGCGGATATTTTATCATTAATGGTAACGAAAGAGTCATGGTCATGAGTGAAGATTTGGCTGCAAACCAACCATTTATTGAAGAAGGCAGACTTGGATTAACACTTAGATTATTTTCACAAAGAGGATCTTATAGAATTCCAACAACTATCTCAGAAACCAACGAGGGGATATTGGAATTAACATTTAGTAGATTAAAGAATATTCCTGCAATAGTTGTATTAAAAGCTCTTGGAATGGTAAAAGAAGCCGATATTGCAAATAAAATTAATCACGAAAACGATTGCTTAATCGTAAATCTATATGAATATGCAAAAACTCAGAGTTCTGAAGATGCCATGATGGTTATTGCGGAGAAATCTGGAATTCAAGGAACAAAAAAAGAAATTCTAGACAGAGTAAAACAAAGACTCGATTCATTTTTCTTGCCTCATATTGGACTAGATAAAAATGCAAGAGTAGAAAAAGCCCATACCTTAAGTAGATTAATTAGTTTATATCTGAAAGCAAAAGAAAATCCTCAAATCAGAACGGACAAAGATCATTATGCAAGTAAACGTATTAAATTATCTGGAGATCTTATGTCTGATTTATTTAGAGTAAATCTGGGAATATTAATCCGAGACATTCAATATTCTTTACAAAAAGTTGCAAAGCGTAAAAAGTTTTATTCTATTAAAACAATTGCAAAATCTACATTATTTACACAAAGAATTGAAAGCGCTATCGCAACAGGAAGTTGGATTGGTGAGCGTTCTGGAGTTACACAAAATATGGACAAGACAAATTACCTAGCCATGCTTTCTCAACTTCAAAGAGTATCGAGTATGCTTCCAGGAGAACAAGAGAACTTCATGGCAAGAACTCTTCATCCAACTCACTATGGGCGATTCTGTCCAACAGAAACTCCAGAAGGAGGAGAAATTGGACTCCGTAAGAATCTCGCATTATTAAGTAAAATTTCAACTGCTGCGAATTTCAATGAACAAACAGTCTTACAAATATTTTCTGGATTTGGTTTAAAGAAAGAATCTAGTGACACAGCAAATGATGTTTTCTTCAACGGAAGATTTTTAGGATATACGGAAGATGCAACTAAATTTGCCGAAGTTGTTAGAAGATCTCGTCGTGAAGGAAAACTTCCAAAGGAACTCAGCATTAGAGTAATGTCCCAAACAAGTCAGATTCTTATGTCAACTGAAATTGGAAGAGTTCTCAGACCTCTTGTTGTAATCGATAAAGGTATTTCTTTGCTTAAAGACGAACATCTAGTTCTTTTAACTTCTGGAAAACTAAAATGGGTGGATCTTATTAAAGAAGGCATTATTGAATATATAGACGCTGCAGAAGAAGAAAATGCTCTAGTTGCGCTTTATCCTGAAGAAGCAACTCAAAATCATACTCATACTGAAGTCCATCAAATAGATTTGTTCGGACTAATTACAAGCTTAGTTCCATTCGGAAATCACGACCAATCATCTCGTCTAAACCGAGGAAGTAAAACGCTTAAGCAAAGCCTGGGCATTTATGCAGCAAATTATTTAGTTAGACTTGATACTGATGTCTCAGTTCTTCATTATCCTCAAAAACCTTTAGTGCGCAGTTTTATTTATGATACTTTAGAAGTTTATCCAGCTGGTCAAAATATTGTAGTCGCAATTATGCCATTTGAAGGGTATAATATGGAAGATGCCGTAGTTCTAAATAAAGGAAGTATAGATCGGGGAATGGGAAGAAGCACTTATTTTAGACCATACTGTGTAACTGAATTACAATATGCGGGAGGCTTATCAGATGAAATCGTTGTACCTGATAAAGACGTTTCAGGCTACAGAACTGAAAACTCCTATAGATTCCTTGAAGATGATGGAATAGCTTATCCTGAAGCAAGTATGAAGGAAGGAGAGGTAGTTATTGGAAAGACCACGCCTCCAAAATTCCTTAGTGAAGCAAAAGATATTAGTATTCAATCTAAAAAAGAAGCGAGTGCCGCAATCAGACAGGAAGAAAGAGGAGTAGTAGATGCAGTATTCGTTACAGTAAATGAAGAAGGAAATAAAATCGCTCAAGTACGTACAAGAGACTCAAGACTTCCAGAACCTGGAGACAAATTCTCTACACCTCACGGACAAAAAGGAGTCATTGGACTAATCGCAGATTCAGAAGACATTCCATTTACTTCTAGAGGAGTCAAACCTGATTTAATGTTTAATCCACACGGTATTCCAAGCAGAATGACTGTAGGTTATCTTATAGAACTTCTCGCAGGAAAAACTGGAGCAATTACTGGAAAAATCGTGGACGGAACATCCTTTACAGGTTGTAGCGTTCAAGAGTTAGAAGATCAGTTAAGAGAATTAGGATTCAGTTATGACGGAAAAGAAACAATGTATAATGGAATAACTGGCAAGAAAATGGATGCTAAAATTTACATTGGAAATATGTATTATCTCAAACTCAAGCATATGGTCAAGAATAAAATGCATGCACGTGCTTCAGGAAAAGTAACGTTATTAACTAGACAACCAATAGAAGGAAGAGCTCGAGGAGGAGCACTTAGACTAGGAGAAATGGAACAACAAGCTCTTGTAGGGCATGGAGCTTCACTATTATTAAAGGAAAGATATGATTCAGACAAAACAGTAGTTTATGTTTGTAAAGAATGTGGAAGTATGACTTACGAAGATATAATTCGTAACAAAATCTCCTGTAACTTATGTGGAAGCAATGAAGCAGAACTTTTAGAAATGTCCTATGCATTCAAGCTCCTAGTAGATGAACTCCTCGGTCTAGGAATTCAAACTGACTTCGAATTAAAAAACAAATACGAACAATAAAATGAGAACAAATTATTTCAGAAAACAAGTGCGCGCATTAAAGTTTAGTTTACTCAGTCCTGAAAAGATTAAGAAATTAAGCACAGCAAAAATTGTAACTCCAGAACTTTACGATATTGATGGATTTCCAGTTGATGGAGGTCTGATGGATTTACGTCTTGGAGCGATTGATCCGGGAGTACGTTGTAGAACCTGTGGAAAAAGAGTTAAAGAATGTACCGGTCATCCTGGAAGTATTGAACTTGCTAGACCGGCATTCCATATAAAATATATTCCGTTGATTGAACTTTGTTTAAGAAGTTTCTGCTACAAGTGTGGCAGACTTACACTTAGCGAAGAAAAACAAAAAGATTACATTCCTAGTCAAAGAGCAAAAAAAGCCAGAGACTCAAAAAAGTGTCCTTTTTGTTCAGAAAATCTTGAACGTGTTAGATTAGAAAAACCAAGCACTTTTATGATTGGAAAGAAAAGAATATCTTCTATTGAAGTTAGAGAAAGACTCCTATTAATTAAAGACGATGAATTAAAAAAAATAGGAGTCAATCCTAAAACCTGTAGACCTGAGTGGGCAGTGCTTTCTCTTCTACTTGTTCCTTCAGTAACTGTACGTCCAAGTATAACTTTAGATACTGGAGAAAGAAGCGAAGATGATCTTACTCACAAACTTTCAGATATTATTCGTTCAAATCAACGTCTATGGGAAAATTTAAACGCGGGAGCTCCAGAAGTAATTATAGAAGATCTTTGGGATCTTTTGCAATATCACATCACAACTTTCTTTGATAATAACATTTCTCGTATACCTCCAGCTAGGCACAGGTCTGGTCAACCTCTTAAAACAATCACAGAAAGAATAAAAGGAAAAGAAGGAAGAATTAGACAAAACTTAGCAGGAAAGCGTGTAAATTATTCTGCAAGAACAGTAGTTTCTCCTGATCCTTTCATCAGGATCAACGAAGTTGGAGTTCCTTTCGAGATTGCAAAAATTATTACAATGGCTGAGACAGTTACAACCTTAAATATAGAAGCAATGAAAGACCTTATAAGAAAGGGAGAGAAATATCCTGGAGCAAATTATGTTATTAGAACTGATGGAAAACGTAAAAGAATAACTGAAGATCTTAAAGAGGAACTTTGTGCTGAAATAGTTCCAGGTTATAAAATTGAAAGACACATTCGAGATGGAGATGTAGTTTTATTCAATAGACACCCTAGCTTACATAAACAGAGTCTTATGGCCCATTATGTAAGAGTATTGCCAAATAGAACATTTAGATTGCATCCTGCAGCAGCAACTCCATACAATGCAGACTATGACGGAGACGAAATGAATCTTCACAGTCCTCAAACTGAAGAGGCTCTAGCTGAAGCAAAAATTCTTCTAGATGTCAATGCAAATATTATTTCTTCAAAAAATAATATGAACTTAGTTGGAACAATTGGAGATGCAGTTACTGGTGCATATCTTCTTGCAAAAGATACTCTAAAGAGAAGCGATGCAGATCAGTCATTATTTTCAGCAGGAATAATAAACTCTTCTAAAAATAGTGAACAAAAAGGACAAGATATTTTTGCTCAAGTTATGCCTAAAAATTCAGGAATAAAAATTCCATTAGAATTAACGGGAAGTAGTTCATTTGGAGTAGAAGACAGCGAAATGATCAAAGAATTAGATAAAGAATTTGGAAGAGAAGTAGCTGTAGATTCACTAATGAAGGCATTTATTCTTGGCGCAGTTTATCTTTCAAGAAGAGGATATACTTTATCGGTGCAAGACTTAAATGTTTCAGACAAAGTTAAAAAAATAACTGATGAAATAGTAATCCAAGCAGAAGTTAAAACTCAAGAAATAATTAAAGAATTTAGAGAAGGTAGATTAAATTCTCTTCCAGGTAAAACATTAGAAGAAACAAGAGAAATAAAAATCGCACAGATACTTAATGAAGTTAGATCTGAAATAGGTAAAGTTGTACAAGCAAACTTTCCGGTAGATGGTAATGTGAATAAAATGATTAGCGCAAAGGCAGCTGGAAGTATGTTGAATATAACTCAAATTGGATGTTGCGTAGGGCAACAATCTTTATGGAATAAGCGTATTAGTTTCGGATATACAGAAAGAACATTATCATTTTTCAAAGCAGGAGATATTGGACCAGAAGCAAGAGGATTTGTCAAATCCTCTTTCTTTGAAGGACTAAAACCAAGTGAATTCTTCTTCGGAGCAATTACTGGAAGAGACTCTTTAATGGACTTAGCATTGAGAACTCCAAAATCTGGATACTTGTATAGGAGACTAGTTAGTGCATTACAAGATTTAAAAATTGCTTACGATGGCACTGTTCGTGACGCTTCGGAAAATATCGTTCAATTTGTTTACGGAGACGACGGAAAAGATGTTGCAAGACTACATTTGAAAGAAAATAAAGTTTCTCCTGGAGAAGCAGTTGGAGTCATAACTGCGCAAAGTTTCGGAGAAGCTTCAACACAAATGGTTCTCAACGTATTCCACTTCGCAGGAGTTGCTCAAATGCAGATCACACAAGGATTGCCAAGAATTATAGAAATTCTAGATGCTAGAAAACAACCATCTACTCCTCTTATGGAAATTACATTAGATAAGGAGAATAATAATGAAAAAGATGCAAAAACAATAGCAGAAAAAATTAAAGAAATAAAACTCAAAGAAATTATCTCAGAAATTAAAATAGATTTTGCAAATAAGAAAATTGAAATTCAATTAGACCTAAAAGCAATTAAGAGTGTCCACACTAATGCTCAGAAGATCTTAGAAAGATTGCAAGAAAAAGGATTTAGTGTAAAAGGCAATGATACAAAAATAAGTATCTATGTCCCAGATTTAGATTATAAGGCTATTTACAAATTAAAAGAAAAGATGAAAGAAACAATAGTCTCTGGAGTAAAAAATGTAACTCAAGTAGTTATTGCAAATAGAGGAAAGGATTATATAATTATAACTTCTGGATCTAATTTGGAAGAGATTATCCTAGTGAAAGGAGTAGATAAAGACAAAGTTAAATCGAATGATATTCACGACACTGCTGCAGTTCTTGGAATTGAAGCAGCAAGACAAGCAATCATCAATGAAATAAAAGATGTACTTCAATCACAGGGTCTGGATATTAATGAACGACACTCTAAACTTATCGCAGACGCAATGACTTCATCCGGAGTTGTAAAAGGGGTAACAAGAATGGGAATTATTTCAGAAAAAGCAAGTATTCTTGCAAGGGCAACTTTCGAAACACCAGATAAGCAATTCATTAACGCAACAATACAGGGTGGTCGCGATGAATTAAGTTCTGTAATTGAAAATATCTTACTCAATCAAGCAATTCCAGTTGGAACCGGTCTTCCAGGTCTTCTAGTGAAAATTACCGGTCCACTTGTAAATAAAGATCTAGAAAAAGAGAAGGCAAATGCTAAAAAAAAGAAGTCTACAGAGTAATTACCGTCGGAAAAACGATAGATAGATTTATAAACTTACTCAAAGAAAAAAGAATAGGGAAAAAGAAAGCTCATGACAACATTTGATTTGCAAACAATTCGATATATTAATCTTCTAGATAGTATTTCTCGCGTTAAAACTAGAAGGTGTTTTCTTTATAATAATATGGTCGTATTCGCAGTACCTAAAGAACTAATGGCAAAAGCTATTGGTCCTGGCGCAACACATGTTCATAACATTCAAGAAAAATTAGGAAAAAAAATACGTATAATTGAAGAAGCACAATCTATCAATAATGTTGAAAATTTTATCAAGGGAATTGTTTCTCCAGTCTTATTTCATTCTCTAGAAATAAAAGAAAACACAATTGTTCTTACAGCTGGAAGTCAAAGCAAAGCTTCTCTAATAGGCCGTAATCGTCGACGTGAAGCAGAACTTCAGCAAATAATCAAAGATACTTTTGGAATGGATTTGAAGATTGTGTAGAAAAGTTTAATCATTTACAAACCCATCTCAGTATAGAAAATTATATTAAATTTCTCCAATAACCAAATTCATAACTTTCAAGAAAGTCTACATCCAAAAAGATAGTTCTAAGACTAAGATTTAAGAGATATTTACGAAGTGAACAAATAGTTTTTTTAGAAGATTCTTCATACCGAGCATAAATCACTTTGTAAACTTGACCTCTCGTAGTATTGAGTTGTGAACATAGATTATCTGTCCGACTATTATTTGAACTAATGCTTACAGTTTTATTCATATATGGTCTTACTTTATCCGTTATATTTACTGGAGACCTTAGACCTAAATGACCGAATGGAATTTGCATATAAATCTTATTTTATTAAAGTTTAAAAATACCTCTAGGAGGTAGTTTAATCATTTGCAAACTTCTCTAAAAATCACGTCTATCAAATCGATCTTCATATTCACGTACCATTTTAGTAGCTTGTTGATGACCATGATAAAGTCTTTCAAAAATAAGATTCACATCGTTAATTCCATATCTTATCATAATATACTTACCAGTTGCTTCAGAAAGAGGATCGACAAGCTGACGATCTTCAAAAGATAAACTTTCATGCGCTTCAAAAGTCTCGATTACATATCTTCTCAAATACATACGATCGCTCAGTGAAAGATGAACATCGAAATAATCTTCAACAATCTCTCTTACCTGCTTAATTGTTTTTGAACGGTTTCTGTAAAGAAAAGAACCTCTTTAAAATATGGCCTTTGAACTTTCGCGATCAAGATTATTTCCCATATAATTTTGAAGTAATGAGATTTATAAAACTTGACTTAACAAAAAAGAAGGGTTTAAAAACCACTTTTCTCTCCATTGAATATGGGTTTAATGAATGCACGTATGTTCTTGAAAAGGCAAAAAAAGTTCAGATGGAGTCAGCGAGCCTACAAAAAAAGAATGTTGGGACTACGTGAAAAAGTAGACCCTCTTGAAGGTTCTTCTCAGGCAAAAGGTATTGTTATTTCTAAATTTCAAAAAGAAGCTCGTCAGCCAAACTCGGCTATGAGAAAATGCTGCAAAGTACAGCTTATTAAAAATAGTATTCAAGTTGGTGCTTTTATTCCGCGCAATTTAGCACAAAGATTTATAGATGAACACGACGAAGTCATTATCGAAAGAATCGGCGGTCGTATGGGTCGTTCCAAAGGAGATATTCCAGGAATTCGTTTCCAAGTAATTAAAGTAAATGAACAGCCTCTACATCTTCTCGTTAAGGGCAAGATAGAGAAGGGACGTAGATAAAATGACTGAACAAAAAACCGAAGAATCCTTCAAAATCTTTGACATCTATAGCACAAATGAAGTAATTGTAAAAGATCCTGCATTAAAACCTTATTTGAACATAGGTTCAAAATTACTTTTAAAATCATACGGAAGAAGAAAAGATAAATTTGCAGTTGGAAAAATTCCAATAATAGAACGTATTGCAAATAGATTAGCCGTTCCAGGTCATGTTGGTAAAAAGCATAAAATAATTACTAGTTGGAGTTCAGGTAAATATAATAGAAATATGAAAACTATGCTACAGACACTCGAAATTATTCAAAAGAAAACAACAAAAAATCCTATCCAAGTTTTAGTCGAAGCAATAGAAAATTGTTCTCCAAGAGATGAAATAACCGTTATAGAATCAGGTGGTGCACGTTATCCTCAAGCGGTTGATTGTAGTCCGTTAAGAAGAATTAATTTAGCAATTCGCTGGATGATTCAAGGTTCTTATGGAAAAGCTTTCGGAAAGAAAACAAAAATGGCGGATGCATTAGCCAATGAAATCATGAACGCAGCAAAAGGAACAATGGATAGTTTCGCCATGGGTAAAAAGAACGAAGCCGAAAAGCAAGCAGACGCTGCAAGATAATTTTATATACCCTATTATATCGCACACCTAATATGATTCTTCCTTATTATGTACAAAAAAGAATTGAAATTGTTAAATCTCTTGAAAATGTAGAGTTTCCTTCTCCTGATTCATTGATAAATTTTGTTTGTGAAATAAGCGACAAAGAAAGAGAAGAGATATTTACTAAAGAAAAAGGCGGAAGAACAGAAGAAATATTTAGCATTCGACAAGCAATACAGTACTTATTGA
Source organism: Candidatus Pacearchaeota archaeon (assembly GCA_964202455.1). Taxonomy (GTDB): domain Archaea; phylum Nanobdellota; class Nanobdellia; order Pacearchaeales; family GW2011-AR1; genus VGKP01. The sequence continues at coordinate 27,137 of CAXNIJ010000002.1, forward strand.
GAAAAAAATTCAAATTAGAATATTCTTTAATAGGAAGACTAACACATAAACACCATGCTACAGCTAAGTATGCAATGGAGGGACTGGAAGAAATGCTTAATACATATGGAAAGCATATTCAGCCCATAGATTTGCGTGAACGCCTAGCAAGCTATTTTAAAGAGAATCCTGAAGAGGGGCCTCGTCAATCTCCTTTTCATCTTCAAATACAGTTAGAAATCAAGCTCTCCCTTACTAAGGCACAAACGTATTATCTTGTATTTAATCACAAAGACCGTAAGACTTCGGAAGTGAGAGAATCAAGAACTATATCTATAAATTTGTAATCATAAAAACGATACGCCCCTCTAGCTTAAACCTCCAGGATGTCAAGAACATACGTCCTTGACGGCACTCAAGAATCAGAGATTCTTAATAAGTGGAGTTTGATATGGCGCTCGTTACATAAAAGAAATTTTAATAAGTATTATTAAAATTAAGAAGATAAATCCAAACAGGATTACTAATAATTCCAAAGATTATCGATGAAATAACTGCTTGTTTCTGTTCTAAAGTCTGTCTAAATAGAAGTGCATAAGAAGCCATTCCAGCTACAACAAACACAGTCATACCTATTATCGATATTTTAAGATAATAATTGGAAACCTGACCTGCAATAGCTAAAGCCAATATATCGATTACTATACCTATAATGGTAATATAAATAATTCTAGATACTTTTCCAATTTTATTTCTTTGTTCAAATTTCTTAAAAGAAAATAACAAAGCATAAACAATAACTAAGTTTATCAAGAAATTTATAATAAGAAATAGTACCAAATAGAGTAATGAATAAGAAGTACTTGCATCTGGAGCAATGAGATCTGCATTCACAAATGGGGCAAGCATAAGAATAACAAACAATAATAAACTCTTCAGTTTCATATACTAATAAGAAACTAGGAGTTTAAAAATGCTTGGAATATCCCGATATGAGTTCAGAAAAACATCCAAGTGTACTATTCCAAGAAACTCGAGTACAAAGAGACAATCCTCTAGGTATCTCTTTTGAAAGTCCAAACTCACTTGCTGCTCCCAATAAGCAAGCCTTCGAATCATTGCAAACGAAAAGAATTTCACTTAGTTTATAATTTGATCTTCTAGCAGCCAAAACACCAAATCCCTTTTCACAATCAAGCTTATACTTTACATCTAAAGTATTACATTTCTTTAACCCTTCAGACAAAGAAACATTCTGCTCCGTAACTCGTATCCCTACATACCAAAAACATTCTCGCATAAATTCGTTTTCTTCACAAATACTAAAAGTTTCATTTGTAGAATTTCTCGATAGATGCATACGAGGACTAAACTCTTCCATAAAAACTCCAGATAGGCATGCGCTCCGATACGCAACATTATTCTCTAGTTTACAGACGCTTAGTGCTTCATTCAGGTTATAATTGAAGAAAACCTCAAGTCCGTGTCCCAGTCCATGAAAACACTGAAGTCGTAAAGCTGAACTTTTAAGACTTTGAATACACAGATCGCTAACGTTAATATCTTCAAAGTCCGCACCTAAGAAAAGCCCATGAATAAATCCTGTTCTGCATAATTCAATAACTTCACTTGCTTCATGCATCGATTTTTTAATTCCAAATTTACCTGAAGAAATTTCTCCAAGTCTATGTAAAAGAAAATGACATTCATCACTCGTCAAATTTCCTTGTTCATAAGCGTCTTTAATAAATTCTAAAGTGAGTTTAATTCCTTTCTGATCTAAAATAACAGTAACTGTTGCATCTTCTAATGAAGAACTATCTTCTTCATAAGCCATCACAAAACTAGAAACAAAAATAATAATGACTAACATAGATAAACTTATTTTAAAAGAAAATGGATACATAGAATCTGATAAAAATCAAGATATTTTAATCTTTGCAATTTCTATCATCTAAAATAATACTTTAAGAAACCATTATCTCCAACTACATTACCTGTAATTACTCCGCCAGTCACAGGAGGTGGTGAAGTAGATGAAGCAGGTTCTGATGGCGGTGGAGAAGATGAAGGTGGTGGACTAGTCTGTGTTTGAGTTCCTGCTGGAGGTTGCTGGAACTGTCCCTGAGGTGGCTGTTGCTGAGGCGGTTGAGTTCCTGCTGGAGGTTGCTGGAACTGTTGTCCTGAAGGAGGCATCTGACCTTGAGGAGGACATACTTGCCCTGGTGGACAGAAAGATTGTCCAGGTGGTTGTTGATTTCTAAACTGATCTGGTTGTTGCTTAAATTGATCCTGTTGCTCACGCATACGTTGCTCGTTTTCCTTTCTCATCTGATCTCCTTGTTCTCTCTGTTGTTGCCCTTGTTGATCCATAACTTTCCTACAAGATTCAGCGGTAAGAGCATTTGCTTGTCTACATTGTTCAGGAAAATTGCCTGGTTGTCCTACTTGATTAAATTGTTGATTATTTTTAAATTGGTCTGGTTGTTGTCTTTGTTGATCATCATTAAAACATCTACAAGGATTTGATCTATCTATACTGCTAAACCCACAATCCCATCTACCGCCCTTATTCATACATTCCTTAGCAAAATTCTCCTCATAATCTTTTTGCTTCTTAAATTGATCTTGTCTACCTTGCATCATAATTTTCTCACATGTCTCTTTAGTCGTTGCACCTACTTTAGTACATTCATTCGGCCAGTTTCCTCCTCCTTGATTTGATCCACCAAAAGAACCTCCAGACTTAAAGTCACCATTAAAACTTCCAAAATTATCTGAACCAAACTGTCCTGAAAATTCTTTCCCTGCATCCTGAACATGATTCGACATCTCATCAAAACACTTTAGACGCTCTTCTTTGTCCTTAACATCTGAACAACTCTTTCCAAAAGCAAATCCTTGTCCAGGTTTTCCTTGGCCACCTTTAGACTGCATAATTTCTTGGCATTTTCTAGAGTCACTAGGATTTTCTCCAGTCAATCCAGCATCCTTACATTCTTGAGGCGCCTTTTGAACAAACATCAACTTACCGCATTCCTTATGATCTTTAACTCCAGCATCCATGCACTCTTTGGGAGCATTTTGTTTAAACATAATCTCTTCGCATAATTTTCTAGCGTCGCGTTCATTAGTAATTTTCTGCTTATTTAATTCTGCTTTACATTCTTCAGGAGCGTGTGTTCGAATCATAATTGGGGCGCATTCTTCTGGAGTCTTTGCTCCAGCTTTTACGCATTCTTCTGGCATGAATCTACCAAACTGTTCTTTACTCATCTCCTCTTGTACTTCGGCAAAAGTATCCTGCAAATATTCAGGAAGTAAATCTTCCATTCCACGTGTAGCATCATCCATTTTCTCACATGCGGATTGATCCTTCTTATTTTGACAAGCATCAGCAAGGGGAGCTACAATTTTACATCGAAGTGAAAAATCCTTGACATTAATATCATCGCATTTGCAATTCTTCCCTTGAGTTTCCATACATTGAATCATAACGTCTTTGAATTTCTTAACATCTTCTTTTTGAGAATCAGTCAATTTCTTATCCTGTTTTTGTCTCCACTCGGGAGCATCCTTATCAAGTTTACAGATAGTAGCATACTGAGCAGGATCGAGTTTTGCCAACTCATTACAAAGGGTATTAATCTTATCTGCAACTTCAACTGCTTTAGCATTAAGCTCTGCCTGCTTAACAACCCCCTCTACAAGTTCCTTTCTATCTACTTGAGGAACTTTATCTTCCACTTCTTTTATAGTATTTCTAATCGCTGCAGAATCTCTCTGAATCTTCTCTTTTTTTTCAGGATCAGCTTCCTTTTCTATTTTGGAGGCATATCCCTTATATTTTTCGAGTGCTTTCTTAGCAGATTTAAAATCTCCACTTTCAACCGCAGATTTAACTTCAGCAATTTTCTGCTTCGCATTTTCATCATCAGATCTAAATGGTGCTCTAGCATACTCTTCCCAAAAATAAAAGAAACTTCCCGGAGTAAGACCGGTACTTCTATCCAGTTTCTCATCTTTATATTCTTCTGGAATAGCAGAGGTAGAAATAGTTTCTTTTTTAACTTCAGTCTTAGTTTCTGTATTTACATCTGATTTAGTAGTAGTAGTTGAGGAAGATGGAGTCATCGTAGAAGTCTTCGTATCTGTCACAGTTTTCACATCAGTTGCCGCAGAAGAAGTTGTTGTTTGAGAGCTCGCGGTCGAGGATTTCTCCACTATAGCAGTTGTACTAGTATCTGTAGCAACGGTCGCACCTGCCTCGCTTTCAACAGCAATAGCAAAACTAAAAGATAAAATCAATAAAAACAAAACAAAAAAACTTCCACCAATTCTTTTCATAATACAAAATAATAACAAGAGATATATAAATCTTCCTAAAAATTTTTACAAAGACTTAAAAAACTCCATTTCCTAAAAGAAAGATGGCTGAAAGAGTAAAATGTGAAATCTGTAATACTGAATTCAAAAATGCAGATGGCTTAACCCAACATCAAAATGCCAAACATTCTAACAACTCCTTATCTCATACACCTCATAAGTCACATTCGCCACAAATTCCATCTTCGATAGATTCTCTTTCATATTCTGGAAAAAAAACTTACTTAATAATTTTAGGAATATTTCTAGCAATAGCTCTTATTTGGTTTTTCAAATCTTCTCCTCAAATAGAAACAACAGTTAACATGACAATAGCAATGGGCACAGGCAGACCAACTTTAGGCAATCCTGATGCAAAGGTAACAATGGTAGAATTTTCAGACTTTCAATGTCCCTATTGTGCAAAATTTGCAGAAGAAATTTATCCTCTACTTAAAAAAGAATATATAGACGCAGGAAAAGTAAAACTTATTTTTAGAAACTATCCAATTTTCCAAGCCCATCCTAACGCCATGTCTGCGGCAGAAGCATCACTTTGCGTCTATCAACAAGGAGGTAAGGATTCATACTTCCCATATCACGAAAAATTATTTGCAAATTCAGAATCTCTAACTTCAGAAAATCTGAAATCTTGGGCAAATGATGCGGGATTTAATATTTCAACTTGCCTAGATAGTCACACTTTTCGAACAGAAGTTCTAAAAGATATGGATGATGGAAATCTCATAGGCGTAAAGGGAACTCCTTCATTTGCAATTAACGGCAAATTCATTGAAGGCATCTTACCTTATTCTGAATTAAAAAAGCTTCTTGATAAACTTGCATAAAATATCTATTGAAATAGCTGTAAACTTTACACACCATATGATCTTAATGAAAGAGAAACAATTCTCAAAGTAAAAATAAATTTATCTAATATGGGGGCAGGACTCTTCCATGCAAAATAAAAGCTTTTCTTTATTTCAAAAGAATCGAGGGGAGAATTCATTTCTTTTCCATATCTTTCTGCATGATTTAAATAATCTTTTCCATCTCTTAAATTTCCTCCGGCAAGGCATGTAAGTGCTTCATCGTACCATAATTCACGAGCCTTATCAGTTCCAATCAAGAGAAGTTTCTCAAGCTCTTCTCGAGGAATAAAATTTTTTAAAGAGGGTAAAATCGCCCTAACTGTATCTATATCTCCACCAAGAGCGCAATTTCTAGCAAAAAAATATCTTTTTTCCAAAACTTCTTGATTATTTTCCATAAAAAAGGATAATAAATTTCTTATTTAAATGTAATGCGGTTCTAATGTATCGGTTGCTCTTGCTTAGACAAACTATCTAGTGGATTTTTAACTTTCCTTAATTGATCTCCTGAAATATGAGTATAAATTTGTGTAGTGCTAAGTGAACTATGTCCCAGTAATGCTTGAATCATTCTTATATCCGTCCCTTGTTCAAGCAAATGTGTAGCAAAACTATGTCTCAAAGTATGCGGAGTAATTTTTTTCGTAATTCCCGTCCTTTTTCTTATGCCCATTATAATTTTCTGCACATTTCTAGTAGTCAATGGTTTTTCCTTAGAAAAAAGATAAACATAATTTCTATCTTTCAAATATCCCTCAATATCTTTACCTAGTCCTTCAGAAAGAACGAACATTCTATCTTTGGCGCCCTTACCTCTTCTAACCCATCCAGTATTTTCTCTAAAATTCATATCCTGAACTTTCAAATTAACTAATTCAGAAACTCTTAAGCCAGAAGAATATAAAAGAGAAACCATTAATCGAGATTTCTCACTATCTGTATTTCCAATTACCATTTTCATTTCTTCTTGACTTAAAACTTCCGGCAATTTCTTATCTTTCTTAGGCATTTTGATCTGAGCAAAATCTTTTTTCAAAATTTCCACATAAAAGAATTTTAGCGCGGCGGCTGCAAGCATAATCGTGTTTTTTGATTTAGTTTCAAACAATTCAGATAAATATAGTTTAGCATCATCAATATTCAAGCTCTCTGCTTCTTTACCAGATTTCTTTAAAAATTTTTCAACAAAAAAACTATAATTCCTCACAGTCAATGGAGAAAGTCCTCGCAAACGTAATTCACTTTTAAGTTGATTTAATGATTCCATCTTTTTTATCTAATTGAAATAAAACGAACTTGTATTTAAAGCTTCAGGTTTCCCAAGCTATTTATACTCTCAAAGTCTATAAAACTTATGAATAATAAAGGTTTTTTCAAAATACTCTTATCGACCACAATAACCCTTCTCATTCTTAGTGCTTTATTTTTTTATATTATTTCAAATCCAAAAGAGAGTCTACAAATAAGCGGACAAGCGGCGAAAGCAATCGTCGATAGTACTGTGGAAACTTTCAAAAAAACCAATTCTTCAAACGTCTCAATTTCTAGTCTTTCTAAACCAATGCCTGAGAAAAAAGAAAACAGCGTTTCTATAGTTGGAAGAGCAATACAGGAATAAGTCCAAAATCGCCACAAACCTTTTATACTCCTTATTCTGCAAAGAACTATGGATGAAAAAAAGATGTTGAAAATGGCCTTAATTGCAGGAGCTTCTGAAGCTATGAAATATAAAAATGAGCATCCTTCTGCATCTACCGAAGAAGTCATTCGACATGTAAGCGCGAACTCATCAGAAGTAGTAAGTAAAATTAACACAGTGCAATAATTCTTAGTATATAATCTCTGAATTTATCATCTAGAACAATTAGCAAAGCTAATTAACTTGTCACTGGAAATGTTTAAAAGCCCTTCCTCTTTCATTGCACTATGCGGGGGTGCCTGAGCGGTTAAAAGGGCAGGACTTAAGAAGTCACTCGTTCGTTAGAACGAATATAGATCAGGAAATCGTTAGGAAATCCTGTGGCTTAGTGCCTACGGAGGTTCGAATCCTCCCTCCCGCATTATACTATTGAGGCATCTTGATGCGCATATTTTCAAGTATTTGTATATATCCATCGGGTTGACAAACCATCGTCTGTCCTGAATCTTTAAACTCTAGCACATGTTCAACGAGTTTTTTAGCAACAAGAGAAGGTTGAGCTAAAACTGCATGACTCTTCATTATTTCTAGACCGTTCATATTTCTCAACGAATCTTCTATCCTTCTAAAGGAGAGTGTATCGCAAGTAGGAATACAGTAATGATTTGCTCGTATTCTTTGATTCCTTAAAGCAAAGTTTTGAGTATATTCTCTTAAAGCATGTTTTGCCTCTGCATAAGGAATAAGTTCAGGACATTCACTAGCTGATCTGTATGACCATTGACTTCCAAACGTCACAACAAGTGGATGAGTACTCTTCATCAGGGATTCTTCAAGAATACTCAAAGCTATTTGTACATACGTAATATTTCTATCAAGATGTTTTTTATAGACTTCGGGTGTTTGTTTTTCAACTTTTCTCGGATAAGCGTAGCCTGCAATACACCAAAGAGAATCAATAACTGGATTACATTCTTTAATAGTTAAAAAGATATTATGTAATTTCTCTTCATCAGCCACATCGCATGAGAAATGAGGTGAATTCTCCAGTCCGTTTAATGATCTACTAACAGTCGTTATCTTCGCTGCTCTATTTAAAAGCTCTTCCGAAACGTATTTTCCTAAACTACTCGTTCCACCAATGATTAAGGCGTTCATTTTGTTGCCGTTAACACCTTCATCGGCCAGTTAAGCACATATTGACTGAGAGAATTTTTAGTTACCCCTAGAATTTTCTTACATCCTTCTAATGTAGCTTGATACTTTTTAGTTTCATCTCCTGGTAAGAAAGTCATAGCATGAAGTTTATAGATGAATCTTCCCAAATCAAGCGGAGATTGAAATACCCACTCTTGAGGTAAAGATTCTATGTTCACATAATGCTCTTTAAATCCAGCAAGCTTACAAAGCGTTTGAGCAAAAGCATCAGAGAGAAATTTAACTTCATGCCCTGTATTGCAATATTGAGCTACTTGAGAATCAAAGTGCTCTGCAAGCTTTGATCCTTGAAAGACGTCACATATTACGGCAGTTCCTCCAGATTTCAAAGAGCCATAAATGCGTTTCATTGCTTCTGTTTGATTTGAACAATGGTGAAATGCTCCAAAAGACCAGACTTTATCATATGAACCTTTTCTTAGAGGTATCTCCTCTGCTCCCGAAGTAAGTACTTCAAGTTGTGAAACGTTAACTCTGTTTTTTAGGTTAGATAGTTGGTATTGTGAGGGATCAGTTACAGTGTACTTTCCTTCCCCACCAACGGCATATACTATTGACTGACAGAAATACCCATTTCCTTCACCAATACCTAGAATATTATCCCCAGACTTTGGACGAAGGTGTTTGAACATAGATTGTATATCCATTGCTCTTGCTAAAGGGTATTCTTTCAATGCTTCTTCATAGAGTTTAGCTCTTTCTCTACTGAATTCTGCTTCTTTCGCTTGGTATGCCATACAGAGGCGGCAACAATGTCTCATTTAAACATAAGCCGTCGCTTTACAACGGCTTAGAAAGGTTTATATTCTCAAAAAATCAAAGAGAACTATGCAAGAAATACTTAAAGAATTTGGACTTTCTGACAACGAAGCAACTGTCTACATAGCGCTATTAAAGATAGGAAATAGCACCGCTAATCGAGTAGCTGAAATAACGGGATTAAAAAGAAGCACAACCTACGACAATCTGAATCTTCTGATATCCAAAGGTATTGTTTCTACAATAATCAAAGGAACCACACATTACTACGAACCAGCTGATCCAGATAAATTGATTTATCTCTTGGATGAGAAGAAGTCTAGAATACAACAAATTATCCCCAAGCTAAAGAATCTGAAAGAGAGTATAAAAGAAAAAACTGGCGTAACATACTTTGAAGGTAAGAAAGGAGTGCTTACAGTACTTAATGATATTCTCTATCAAAAGAAAGAATTATGGTTTTATGGTTCCAGAAAGAAGGCATCTATAGTATTAGAACATTATCCAGATGATTTTATCTTAAAAAGAGCTCAACATAAGGTATTTTTAAGAGCAGTTCTTGCGGAAGAAGATAGAGGACATCAAGCATATAAAGAAAAAGAAATAATAAAGTTATCAGATGTACGATTTTCTAAAGAGCTTAAAGATATAACTTCAAACGTGTTCATCTATGGAAATCGTGTGGCGTTTATGAGCTCTGGGCAGAATCCTGTTGGAATTATTATTATAAATTCGGAGATATTAGAACAGCAGAAAAAGATATTTGAGATTCTTTGGAAGATCTCAAAAAAGTAACTTTTCTTCTTTTTAGCCCCTTGCGCAGCAAGATAGAATATGTCTGTGGGCTATTTCACATTTTTGAAGGTAAAATAGCGACGATGAAGCACTCAAAAAAGGCAGATTATCGCAGGGCTAGAATTACAGATTTTATTATCTTACCTAAAGAGTCAGTAGCGCCCAAAAGGAGTATATGGGGGCTGACTCTTCTGCCTTTTTCCCTCAATTTACCGACGAGAATCTGAAAAAGTAGTGGAAAAATCGCAGGCGAATTTCACGCATTTTCACCACGCACCCCTCAAAAAGAATAAAAACTACCTCCAATCATATACTCTATGTATGGGAACAAAATTATTGAAAAAGTAGAGGTGGAGAAGTTTCTTGCGTTAATAGCAAAGTATCTACCGCATCAAATAGAATGCACGCGGCATACTTTTTTTAGACTCAATGAAAAACAAAGACAGATTTATACTGAAAAAGAAATTTGTCGTATCATTATTCAAGAAAGACCATTTCTAGTAGGTTTACAATCCAATGGTAACCATGCGGTTTTTTACAAATACCAAGGCAAAATCCTCAAAATTCTTGTAGCTCTCGAGACTAGAAAGATTAATATAGTAACTTTCTATTTTATCAACGAGTGGCAGGTACCCAAACTATGAAGAATGAAGAACGACATTTAGAAGGCAAAGGAGTAATGGATTATGATTATGTAAATGATATTCTATTCTTTAAAATAGATGATCGCGAGTATGACAGGTCATTAGAGTTTAATAATATGGTGATAGATATTGATAAAGAAGATTTTGTTGTAGGTTTGCAAATATTAGATGCTTCTCAATTCTTGAATATTTCAAAGGCTAATCTTAAAATAAACAAATGGCAATTTAAATCAAGAATTACCCCCGAGTCTATTGAGATTAGGCTTACATGCCAAGTGAATATTAGAAATAAGATTAGAGAGCTTAATCCAATCATTGTTCAGCAAAATACAGAACAATTACCTAATTCTCAGATGATTTCTGCTGCTTAAACCTATTTAATCCATTTTCCTCGAAAAAGCCCATCAGGCACAGAGAAAGAATATGTCTGTGGGCAAATTTCACTCTTTCGAAGAATTCAAAGAAGAGAAAGCCAAAAATACTCTAAAAATCGATGGGCAACTTTACCATTAATTCACTATAATCTCTTCTTGCATCATCTGTTCTTGCAACTGCTGCGTCAATTCAGAAATATAAGTCATCTGCCGATGCAAATCCTTAACCTCTTCCTGTAAAATATCATTCTGCTTCTTTGTAGCAACCAAATCTTTCTCAATCTCAGTCCGAGTCACATCCATCAGCATGTCTTCTTCATTAATGGTGTCTTTCATACCTAAGAGTTCAGAATAATAATGGATCTTCTCACTCTTTTTCCAACCGAAACGATATTTCAACGCAGACTCGGATTTATAGCGTGGCAACCAATAACAGGAGGAACAATGTCTGAAGTCATACATCGTTAATTCACAATACTTCTGCCGCGCAGGACTCTCAGCATCTCCTAGAACTCTTTTAGCCAATCGTTTCAAATAGCGGTTCACCACAGGTGGACTGATGGGAAAGATGTACTTTTTGGAGAGAAAATGTTTGTTGACCTAGCTAAAAAGTCAAAGCTGGATGAGTTGCATGGTACAATAATAACTTCTTCATTAGAAGAATTTAAGAAATCAATTTAGTAATAATCCATACATCGCTTATTTATTCACATGAAGATGCCAAAAGTGTCCAGATGCTTCCTCCCGCATTTTACCTTTAACAATAATCAATCTTGAAATCAATCACATTTTTAAGTTCAATTAACAATAAAGATATATGAAAAATAAAAAAAAAGTAGTTGTAATTGGAGGAGGATTTGCAGGATCAACAATTGCAAGAAAATTAGAAGGTGATTTTGATGTAACTCTTATAGACAATAAAGAATATTTTGAATTCACTCCAAGCATTTTAAGAGTAATTGTAGAACCAAAACACTTAAAAAAAATTCAAGTATTACATAAAGATTATCTAAAAAAATCAAAAATAATTTTGGGAGAAGTAAAGAGTATTAATTTAAAGGAAGTTTTAGTTAATAAGAAAAAAATACCGTTTGATTATCTTGCCCTATGTTCCGGTTCAAGGTATTCGTCTCCTATTAAAGCAAATCACGCAATTATTCCTTCGAGAGCAAAAACACTTTTTCAAGCATCTAAAAATCTAGAAAAGGCAACTAAAATTTTAATAATTGGGGGAGGTTTAGTAGGGATAGAACTTGCAGGAGAAATCTGTGAAAAATATCCAGATAAGCTTATAACTCTTGTTCACGCTTCTCCAGAGATACTAGAAAGACACAATAAAAAAACACGAAAATATGTGATAAATTATTTAGTAAACAAAAAAGTTCAAGTAAGAACAAATCAGCGCATAGTTAAATGGAGCAAAAACTCATACTTCACAGATAAGGGGGAAAAAATACAAGCAGATATGGCCTTCTTCTGTACAGGGATTATTCCAAATACGGAATATCTTAAAGAAAATACTCTTAAAATACCTTCGATTAATGAAAATAAAATAGAAGTAAATTCTTTTCTTCAAGTATCAAAATATCAAAATATCTTTTCTGCAGGAGATGTAAATAATATTCCTGTAGAAAAAACGGCGCAAAACGCAGAGCAACAAGCAAATATTATTTATAAAAACATTAGATCACTTGAAAAAAATAAACCTTTAATAGAATATCATAATAGAAAAAATCCAGTAGTGATTAGTCTTGGAAAAAGAAAAGGAGTTTTAGAATATAATAATATAGTCATTACTGGATTTATTCCAAGCATATTAAAATGGTTCATCGAAAAGAAAGAAATGTCAAAATATAAATAACTATAAATTAAACAACTTTGTAGGTTCTTCACCTAATGAAACATGGACTTCGGCTCTGAAATCTTTTCTTTCCTTAAGTAAAGAATTAAAAGTCTTTAATGCAAGTTCTGGAGTGTTGTTTGTTCTGCTTAAATGAGACAATATAACGTGAAGAAGATTTGGAGATGCACATTCTAAAACACAAAGTCCAGCTTGAAGATTAGATAAGTGCCCCAGATCACTAGAAATCAACTTCTTCAAAAAATAGGGATATGGTCCTTTCTCAAGCATCTTCTCATCATGATTTGACTCTAAGAAGAGAAAGTCAGAATCAGAAATATGCTTTTTAATATTTTTACAGGCATATCCTGCATCAGTAATTACTGCTACTCGCTTTTTATCAACAACTGTATATGACACAGGTTCAGCAGCGCCATGAGATTTTGAAAAAGATTCAATAAATAACTTACCTATTTTCAATTCGTCTCCAGAGCGAATAGCTTTCAATAGTTTCTCATCAGAGCAAATAAATCCATTTTGAAGAGTTTTTTTTGTGGCATAAACTGGAATTCCTAGTTGCCTAGCTAATACATCTGCTCCTCTAATGTGATCAATATGTTCATGAGTAATAAATAACGCTTTAACTTTCTTAGAATCAAGTCCCAACATTCTCATCCTCTGAATAATTTGCTTAGCACTTATCCCTGCATCAATAAGAACTGCTTCTTTAGAATTTCCAATGTAAAAACAATTACCACTTGATCCGGAAGCCAAAGCTGTAACTTCCATATTATATCGGACAAGCATTTAAGCTTTTTTTCTTTAAATATTGTTGATGATATTCTTCCGCATCATAAAAATTTTTAGCCTGTGAAATCTCTGTAACAATTTTCTTCCCTATCTTTTTCTCTTGTAATTTTTTAGATTTCTCAGCAATCTCCTTTTGTTCACTATTTAGATAAAATATTACGGAACGATATTGTGTCCCTATATCTGCGCCTTGTTTATTTATCTGAGTGGGGTCGTGCAATTCCCAAAAAATTTCAAGCAATTTATTATAAGAAACTTTCTCTGGATTATAGATTACTTTAACAGTCTCGGCATGTCCAGTAGAGCCAGCACAGACTTTCTCATAAGTTGGACCACTAACCTCTCCTCCAGAATAACCAACACTAGTAGAAACTACTCCTTTAATTTGTGAAAATGTCAGTTCAACACTCCAAAAACATCCAGCGGCAAATCTTGCCTCCTCTACCTTAGTCATCTTCACCACTTTCATAAATGCGAATAGAAACAAGCTAATTTAAATCTTCGCACACTTAAAAAATAAATATCTAGAAACTCTCCCAGGTTTGTACTAAGATTATCAATCTTTTTAAGTATATATACCTTCCGTTTTCCGTCAGCAAAGATTTAAAAGCTTTTCTTAAGAAAAAAAGACATGAAAGGAATGTATTTCTGTAAAGAATGTGGAAAAATACTCGAATTAGAAAAAGAAACAAATATAGGAAAATGTAGCTGCGGCTTTACAACTACTTTACCAGAAATAAATTTCTCAAATCATATAGAAAAAGAAGAATTAGGATCAGGTATTTTAGAAGAAGACTCTTCTTCAGGAGGATTTCCTCATATATGCAAAAAATGCAGCCATGGTGAATGTGATGTTGCAGACCTCAATCCCCCCTATAGCGATGAATCCAATATATATCTCTATAGATGTAAAAAATGTAAATTCGTAGAAAGACAAGCGGATGGTACTGGCAATTCTTAATATATATTGCACAATGTATCCTGAATTAAGCAGGTTTCACCTCACGGTTGGCTCTTGGCCAATTGCCCACCCTTCAGCATCGTGCAACTCCTTTATACCTTCACTTTCTTTCATAAAGGAAATGTCGAAGAAACGATAAAATCAATCATCTCTTCAAAACTTAGAGACATAGCAAGTATTTATACCTTTCTCAATTAGCCTCTAATTAAGATAAAATAGGTCGTGCCATATACCTCACAAACCCGCAGATTTATTAATCTATATTTCGATATTCTTTAATGTTCACACAAAAGAGGAATCTCGCGCTTGTACTAAGTGGTGGAAGCGCACGAGGTCTAGCTCACATTGGAATACTTGAAATTCTTGAAGAACACCACGTGCCCATTGATACAATTGTAGGAACTAGCATGGGCGCAATTATTGGTGGTCTCTACGCCGCAGGCACTTTAAAAGAATTCAAACAAGACATATTAAAAATATCCCATAGTAAACTCATGTCTCTCTTTCTTTCACACAAAATTAGAGGGGGCAATACAACTACTGCAGAAATTGAGAGCTTTCTAAAAAAATATACAAAAAATAAAAAGATTGAAAAGCTAGATTTATCTTTCACAGCGGTTGCAACAGATTTAAACACAGGCAAAGAAGTATTTATTGACCAAGGAAGTCTTATCAAAGCCTTGCTAGGGAGCATTTCTATTCCCGGAATTTTCCCACCGGTAAAATACCAAAAAAAACTTTTAGTTGATGGGGGAGTAGTTGATCCTCTCCCTCAACATTACGGAGAATTGATTGCAAAGAAAGTCATTGCTATAAATGCAATGCCCGCTCATTATAAATACAAAAAAACTAGCGATGTTTTCGATGTTATTTCTGAAGCAGTTGGAATTATGACAAGTGAACTAATTGCGCTAAAATCTAGAGAAAGTGTAGAATCGGTATTTATTCAGTTAGACACTGAAAACATAGATTCTTTTGACTTCTCTCGCGCTCAAGAGATAATAGAAAAAGGTAGAAAAGCGGCGCAACAAAATATAGATAAAATTATTAAATTAGTACAAGTATAACTTTAATCTTTTTTTTAGTGCAATTATTATCAATCATTGTCTTTTTTTATTGGTTCTCTGTTTAATGGTGGCCTTTCTGCTATAACTCTTAGACTTATTGCAATATCTAGTAAATTTGCTTCGATATTCTTAGAAGATTCAGCAATTCTAGATATCTTTTCAGTTATTTCTTTTTCATCCATTTTAAATTAAGATTATCTTCTTTTTTATACCTTATCTATAATTAATTAAGTTAAAAAAAATAATTCGATTCTTCTAGACCCTCAGACGAGAAATACTTGAGTGAATACGTCAGAAACTCCGTTTCTGAGCGCCTCGAAAACCGAAGGTTTTCTCAGCTTCGCGAAAGTCGCCACGGAGCAAAGCTCTGTGAGCGCTTCGATTCCTCACGCCCAGACGAGACTTCTACTAACGCATAGGGGAATTGAAATCTTTTTACAAAAGATAATAACTCCTAATCATATTGCCAGAAGGATTTAAAAGTCTGAAGATACATATGAAGTCATGGGAAAGAAGCTCGAGGGGTTCGGAGGATGGTTACTATTCTATGTTATTGTTTTAATATTGAATATTTTTTTCCTTATTTCTGAATTATCTCCTTCATGGAATATTCAAAGTCCTCAATTTTACGACTTTATGATTATTTCAATAGATGGAATTATGTTAATATTTAGTGTTGACGTTCTTTGGGTGACTTTGAAAAAGCGTAAGGAAGCGATTCATTTGAATAAGCTTCTATTATGGCTCAGATTCTGTATTCCTCTAATTTTTATAATCTACTTTCGTCATGTAGGAATAAATGAAGATAAAATGAACGATTTGATTGGACAGGCATTTGCTATGTTTTTAGGTGCGAGCATATGGTCAAGTTATTGGGATAAATCTGTACGAGTTAAAAATACCTTCAGACATTAAGATTCTCCGTTCGATTCCTCACGCCCAGACGAGGAATCGAACCTCGAAATCCTTGCGGAAACCGGTTTTCGAGACCGGCGCAGTACCATTGTGCCATCTGGGCTTCTTCCCAGAAAGAAATTAGTCTCTTTAAGCTTTTTCATGCATCGAAGATTTTAAATAGTTGAATAACTTTTAGTACACATGAAAGAGATTGTTGGAATTCGCACGTTAGCTCTACTGCGAATTACTCTGGGACTAATTTTTCTCTGGGCATTCTTTGATAAATTATTTGGTTTAGGATTTGCAACAACTCCAGATAAATCTTGGCTTAATGGAAATTCTCCAACTTTTGGATTCTTATCAAAAGCAGTGCATGGGCCGCTCGTAGATTTCTATCATGCTTTAGCTCCAAGTCAATTAGTTGCATGGTTATTTATGCTTGGACTTTTAGGCATAGGCATATCTTGCACTTTCGGAATTGCAACACGTCTAGGATGCATATCTGGCGCAATTATGTCTTTCTTTATGTGGACAGCACTATTACCCCCAGCAAACCATCCATTTTTAGATGAACATATAGTTTACATCTTTGCGTTTATTGCAATAGCATTCTCAAAGTCAAGAATTTGGGCTATCTCAGAAACAAAGCTACTAAAAAAATACGATACCCTTAAATAAGTTTATTAACTCTTTTTATTTATCAAAAAAATGAAATCAATTTTCATCATAGAACACCTCGAACCAGAGATTGGAGAATGGACTTTAATAGAATATAAACACATTTCTAAAATTGTAGGAAAAGAAAACCTCTGGTTCACAAATGTTGCAAAGAACGGAGATCAAACTACACTCTCTCCCTATGGTAAAGTCAGCACAGAATCCATAAAACACATCAAACTAGTAAATGCTTGCATCCTCGACCCCGAAGCCCCACTACTTTTAACACCTAAAAATTCAAGTAAATTTCAATATTTTATTTTCGGAGGAATTTTAGGAGACAATCCTCCAAGAAAAAGAACTAAAGAAGAACTTACGCAATTTCTCAAAAATCTTCCTACATTCAACATCGGCGCAATGCAAATGAGCACAGACAACGCAGTCTACACAGTCAAAAAAATAGTAGATGGCACTCCGTTCGAAAAGATTCCATTCAAAGATGAAATAGAAATAGAAATTAATGACGTAGAATCAACTATACTACCCTATCGCTACGCTCTAGTCAAAAACAAACCACTTATGAGTCCAGAACTTTTAGAGTATTTGAAAAGCCATTAAAGTGACCATCTCTTTTTTTTGAAAGAAGAAAAACTATTTGATGAGTCTTTTTTTATCCCCAATAATTTCTATAGCTTCTCCATCCCTCAAATTTTCTACAGAATAGTTAACTTTCTTTCTGAATTCTCCTATTTCAGCCCTTAGTTTATCTTTATAATGAGGAAATAATACAAAATTAGTAAAATTTAGTCCTCTCAGATTATGAAGCTTAATAAAATTTTCATCTGCTTCGCTCCCCCATCCTGCAAGTTCTATGCTCTGAGAAAGAATAATGCTCCCAGCACTTACTCCAACATATAATTTGCCATTCAGAAGATGTTTCCTTATAATTTTATCAAATCCCGTTTTTCTGATTCTGTCTAAAATGTAAAATGTATTTCCTCCACACATATAAATTACATCGAAATCGCAATGATTTTTGGCATTTATTGCTTGAGTAATATCTAGATAATTAATATTTGACCGAGATATTCCTATCTTTCCCAACTCTTCCCCAACCATCTTAACATATTTCTTATGACTTGCTTTTCTAGCACTATGTACGACGATAACTTTCTTCTCTTTAGGATTACCATCGAGTAAACTTCTAAATTCTCTTCTTAAGCCTGGGGTACTAAGACCATTTGAAGTCAGGAAAATTCGCATCACTCTTATGACAAGTAACAATATTATTTAAATCTTAAGCTCTGCTAGCTTCAGGATAAATCTTACGATACTTCTCAAGTAGTTCGAGAAAAGTTCCTTCTTTAATTGCCTTACGTGCCTCTCTCATCAATGCTTGTAAAAAATATAAATTATGGTAACTTGCCAAACGTAGTCCGACTGGCTCTTCCTCAACGAGTAAAGAACGCAAATATGCCTTAGTATATTTTTTACAAACAAAACAATCACATTCTGGATCAAGAAAATTTGAATCATCTTTATATTTAACACTTCTCATGCTAATTCTTCCCTTAGAAGTATATAGTGTCCCATGTCTTGCAGATTTGGTAGGAAAACGAGAATCGAACATATCGACTCCAAGAGATATCGCCTCAAGTAATTCAAGAGGATGTCCTGCACCCATTAAATAAACTGGTTTTCCTTCCGGCAATATCTTCTTAACAACTTCAATCATTTCATACTCTTCTTTTTTAGGTTCTCCTAGTGCTAATCCACCTATAGAGTATCCATTAAAATCTAGAGCGAGTAAATCTCTAGCAGATTTTTCTCTTAAATCTGCATGTATTCCTCCCTGAATTATTCCAAATAGAATTTGTTTTTTATTTAGAGATAAATCTCTCTGTAAATTCAAATGATGCTCTTTGCATCTTCCAGCCCACATAGTAGTCTTTCTCACAGCTTCTGCAATTGATTCCTTAGATTCTTCAATTAGAGGCATACTGTCTAGACACATAGCAACATCACTCCCTAAACCAAGTTGAATTTCCATATCTTTTTCAGGAGTTACAAATAATTTCTCCCCATTATAAGGATTTCTAAAATTAACTCCCTCTTCACTAGAACCTAAATAAAGACTTGGAGAATTCATCTGAAATCCTCCAGAATCGGTAAATGTTTTTCCTGAATATGACATGAATTTTGCAATGCCTCCTTTTCTTTCAATTACATCTACTCCAGGTCGTAATGAAAGTATAAATGCATTTGATATAATAACTTCTGCTTTCATGCTATCTAAATCCTCACTAGAAATATGCTTATTTACCGCCTTAGTTGCCACAGGCATAAAAAACGGAGTCTGGATTTCTCCAGATTTAGTTATTAAAATTCCGGTTCTAGCTTTAGTTTTATTACATTTCGTAATAATATCAAATACCATATCACTTCACAAAAAAGAACCTATAAAAAACCTACTACGCTCATCTTTTTAAGGTCATAGGCCTCTGCCTAAAGTATGGATCGCGCGCTCGTTGATGAACTGCACTGTAAAAAAATTATTGACAAACGACATGTTCTTTGGTGGCAACTAGGTTTTGAAGGCAGACGTCTCTATACGCAAGAAGAATTTGAGCAAAATCTTACAACAATTACCTACAATTGCTATACCTGGGATGTTTCAACACGACTAGCAGGGGAAGAACTTCGCTCATTTCAAGTCTGGCCTCATACTAACGTTCCTTTCTTTATTAAAAAAGCAACATTTGACGGTCTTCAAATCGACTGTTTCTTCTCCATTAAACCTCTTTCACACGAAGCACCGTTTAATAATTTTAAAAAAACTGTAGAAAATTTACATCAAGGAACGGACTTTCCCTTAGGCAAGTATTTAGGCACGCATATCCGTGGAGCGGTTCTCGATCTTACACCAGAATTTCTCTTTTGGACTCCATTCACTCTAGGAAGCAGACCCCTGTATTACGATTCTACTGCCTTCCGATTCGACACCCAAGAAATTGCCCTTCTTTGTCCTGTCCATCCAACAAAGTTCTATAAAAATATTGTAGAAAAGACATGGTCAAAGCATGGCTTGCCACAACGCAAACCTCTAACTCTTGATCTTTTTCAATACGATCTCCGGCTTGTCCCTTATTATGAATTTAATACTTCAAAAAATCAAGTCATGGTTTACCCTGCGAAAGTACATTCTGATCGCCTTGACCTTCCAGTCTTTGTGAGGGGAAATCCTAAAAGTGGAAAGCCTGAGATATTGGGTACAGGTATGATATATTTTGATGATGAATATCATAAAAATACTTTACACTATTGGCCATTGGGACATCACTTCAATGCAGCAAAGCGTTCACTCATTGAGCGCCTAGGTAAAGCTTAAGAGACTATACACATCCGCATTTCCGGCGCTATAAAAATCCATCCAGATATTTAAATAGAGATCAAAAATAAAACTTTCATGGAAAACAATATAGAAATCAAAAAAAATAGACTGAATTCAGTTTATATTGTAATAGATACCTCGTTTATTCTAAAAGGAATTCTTCAAGGATATACTTTAGATTCTAGAGCGCTTCTAGAAAGATGTAGACATATTAAAAATATCTCTGGAAGATCTTTGCGTTTTCCTCAAGGAGTTAAAACAGAAATGCTTGGAGCCATTGGCGAATGTTATCGAAATGAGAATGTGCGAGAAGTTCTTAGAATATTTCATGATACTAGACACTTTCCAGCAATACCAAATATGGAGGAGCTACACTATTTTGATTTTTTTAAAAATAAAGTAGAAGAAATCGGAAAAAGATTAAATAATGGTCGTGATAAAAAAGACCTCTCTCCAATAGACATTAATCTCGGAGCTTATTCTATTCTTAAAACATTAAAAGGCGAAGTTATTCTTGGAACTCAAGATGAACTTCTAATAAATTCTACTTGGAGAGTACATGACATTGCAAGCAGAGTATTTGAGGAAAGAAAACTTTCAAGCAGAAAATTATATTTAGTCAGAACATGTCAAGATTTAGAAAATGCATTAGAAAATATTAGAGCTATAAGAAATGAAAGAAGATTAATATCTGAAGATTATAAATTAGAGAAATATTCTTTCGGCTTCTCAAACTGTTCTCCATCGTAAACTTCTCTAAACATTTAAATGCCTATAAAGATACATAAAATTATGGGGCCATAGTCCAGCCTAGTAGGATTCCAGCATGGGGTGTTGGCGGCCTGGGTGCGAATCCCAGTGGCCCCAGTTATTTTTCAACATAGAAATATCTAAAAAGGATGATGGTTGAGAAAAACTATGACTCAAGAAAAATCTGTGATATTAATGATTGTCGATATTAGTGGATACACTAAATTCATGCTTGCAAATAAAACAAGTCTCATACATGCACAACAGATCATCAGTAGTCTGATGCAGGCAATCATAAAAGAGATCAACCTCCCCATGAAAATCGCAAAGTTTGAAGGCGATGCAATCTTCATCTACGCTCTTAAAGACAAGAATGCAAAAACTTGGACGCTACATAAACAACAGATCAATCAAAAACTTCCTTTCTTTTTCCATAGATTTAAAGAAAAGCTAGAAGAAATGAAAAAAACAATTAACTGCCCTTGTGGGGCCTGTTCAAATGTCCAAGGACTTAAACTCAAAGTTATTGTCCATAGTGGGGTAGCGCTTTTCTATAAGCTTGCAAATTTCTCTGAACTCGCAGGTATTGATGTTATTATTCTCCATCGTCTTCTTAAAAATTCGATTAATCGTCATGAATATATTCTTATTACTGAAGCAGCACATCTGGATATTACTCTTCAGGGAGAAAAACCCTTGCGAGGTAGCGAATATTATGACGATGTAGGAAAGATTAACGCCTATGTTTATTTACCAAAAGTTCTAGAATAAAATATTATCTCTTCGCATCATTCCAAAGTTCGTAAAAAAACTTGCGATAATGCTCTGCCGTCTCTTTTGAAGTAATAGTAAAAACACGAGGTGTCGGTTCCCAAATAAATGTTGCAACAGTATCTTTAAAGATAGAAATACTTGCGGGAAAGGGATGTTTGCTAACACGAAATTCGTAGCCTTGAGTTCGCGGAGCTCTAAGCTTTCGAGCATTGAGAAGATCTTTTTGAGAACAAAGGATTTTTGCACGAGCACCTTGCTTTGCACGCAGATGATGAAACTTATCAAGTAAAAGTAAGAAGGATTTATGCCTCAATGCTTCAGGAGAAAACGCAAATCCGAGATATTCCTCTTTCTTCGTCAAATCTCTCATCATCTCAAGATACAGTGTTTTCAAACCCTCGAAACCGTGATAGACTCGAACCTGATGCTCAGATTGTCTAGACTGCTGTTTATCAAGGAGCTGAGGTAAAATATTTTTGAAAGCATTTTTCTGTTCCTTCAGATTCTGCTCACGCGTCTGAAGATAATCAAAGATCTTCTTAGGAGAAAGCGCCTGAAAATATCTCACACCGTCTCTAATTAAATCACTGACAAGCCCTTTTTCTTTGAGGCGCTCAAGAATCTCATAAACTTTCGATCGCGATACTTTAGAGCTAATAATAATCGGTCCCGAAGATACCGTCCCCAATTCCAAAAGAGCAAAATAAACGCGCAACTCTCCTTTGGTAAATCCTATTTCTTCCAAAACTTGTGTATCCATACAATTTCTTTCACTTTATCTTATATAAATCTGTTGCTTATTCACCACTAGAGGAGGAACAGCATTCATATAGATACAGAAAAGAAAAAGACTATGCAAGAAAATACATGTTTTTTTAATCAAGAAATACTTAACGGTGATCTTATTACAAATCGTCTCTATAGAGAGGAACAAGGGGCTTTTCTCATTGAATCATTTCTCAAAGAAGATGCACTCGTCTCTTTACAAAAAGAAGTTCATTCGAAAAGAGATCTTTTAAAACAAGCAAAGCCAGTGTATGGGGGAGCAGAACAAAGATTTAATATGCGCTACTGGGGAACTTATGAAACAGGAACGAACGATGACGAGGATTTCCCTTTAGTAAGTCAATTCGCACGAACCTACGATGAATTAATACAACCTTTCGTAAATAAAGTACAACTTTCTCAACAGCACGTTTCATCCATAGGAGTACATATTTATGAAAAAAATAATAAGCAAGGATTAGGGTCGCACAGAGATCACTCAAATGTCCAACTAGTAAGTTGTTTTGTTCTCCAAGGATATGCTCCATTTTATATTGGAAAAAATCATACTTTAGCAGATAAAATAATCTTTAAGCCAAGAAGAGGAAGTCTATTGCTTATGCGCGGACCACGCAATGAAAGAGAAAGAGAGTATACCAATAATAAAAATCCAAACTATGATTCATCCTTAGACCTTCGCCCAATTCATTGTGTTGGCCCTGTTGAACAAGAACGCACAGTAATTATCTTACGGCATATTCTGGAGAAAACGCATGCTTAAGGAGATCACCACTGATCTAGAGATAAGTACAATTCATGAAGTTGCAGAAGAAGGTATACTCTATAGAGGATTTATCGCTCCAGAAAAACTCATCGCGATAGATAACGCGCTCCAAGAAAAATTTTGCTTTCATCATCTTACAACTATAGATGGAAAAGTAGGGGCAGCAATGGAGAGATACAGTGACTACACTGTGTGTATTGCACATACAGTACCGGTTAAATCCATAGAGCGAGAAATATGGAGAATTACTTATGCACTCTCACAACCTGCAAAACCCTGGTGTGCTTCACTGGTTTCTTTTGAAGCATTAGATGGAATGACAAGTCATAAAGAATACAGTTATAATCGTGATCTCGTAGGAACACTCGTTCTCAAAGGGTCGCTTCTCTTCGGAACAGCCAAAGTACGAGAGGAAACATATAATGCAGAGAATATCGTACGCGCAAATGCAGGAGATTTGATAGCGCTCAAAGCGCCAAGTGAGTTCAGCGAAGTACGGCCCTACTTTTGCATGTTTGCTCCAGAACAATGTGATGCAGTTCGTCTTTGGATGAGGAGTCCTGATGAGTGCCGGTATCGTAAAGAGAAACCATGAATCAAGCTAAAATAGAAGACTGCATAAAAGAACTCTTGCAAGCACTCGGAGAAGATCCAGAGCGAGAAGGTCTTAAGGAAACACCGCAAAGAGTTGCAAAGATGTATCAAGAACTCCTTTGCGGCACGCACGAAGACCCAAAAAAACATCTACAAACGTATTTCAACGAACTGCAAAGCGGAGATTTCGTGCTTGTTTCACATATTGAATTCTCTTCGCTCTGTGAGCATCATCTTCTTCCGTTTCGAGGTAATGTACATATCTCATATATTCCTCAAGGAGGTAAAATTCTTGGTCTGAGTAAATTCGGACGCATTGTAGAAATATTCTCACGTCGTCTGCAAGTACAAGAGCGTTTAACTTCGCAAATAGCTAAACTTATTATGCAAGAGACACAACCAAAAGGAGTCTACGTCATCGTAGAAGCAGAACATCTCTGTATGGCAATGCGAGGAGTAAAAAAGCAAGGTGTAAAAACAACAACAAGTGTAGCTCTGGGTGCATTCGAAAAAGAAGATTTTCTTAAAACAAAAGTATTGCATCTCATTCACCATGAATCCTAATAATCTCCTCTATGAAAAAAAGACTCTGATCATGGGCATTCTCAATTGTAATACTGATTCATTTGTTCCTCAAAGTCGTTACGATACCTTGCAAGGAGCAATCACAAAAGCAGAGCAAATGATCAAAGAAGGAGCAGACATTATTGACATAGGTGCAGAATCAACAAGGCCTGGTGCAAAACCACTCTCAGAGAAAGAAGAACTTCAAAGATTGATTCCAGTAGTACGTGAACTCTCAAAACGAGGCATGTTCTGTTCTATTGATACGTACAAATCTCGCGTTGCACAAGAAACACTAGAAGAGGGAGCAAGAATGATTAATGATGTAAGTGGAGGAAAGTATGATCCAGAAATGTTCCCTATAGCTGCAAAATATCAAGTACCTCTAATAATTATGCAGAATCCTCTTCGTCCTAGAGAGTTCCCACACGTTCAAGGAAATCATCCCTATAAAGACGTTGTAAGTGAAGTAAGAGAAGATCTCAAATGTCTTGCCAACACTGCGCTAGAACATGGAATAACGCATAATAATATTATACTCGATCCAGGAATAGGATTTAGAAAGAGTCTCGAAAACAACCTCTTACTTATTAAAGAAATCTCCAAGATAAAAGACTTAGGCTATCGTGTTCTCCTAGGGGTATCAAACAAGCACTTTATCGGAAAAATTCTCGAAAAAGAAGAACCTCATGATCGTATCTATGGCACACTTGCAATTACTGCGCTTGCCGCGCAGCAACGTATTGACATTGTTCGTGTGCATGATATAGCTCAAAACGCACAAGTTGCAAAAATGGTCGATGCATTATACAGAAAAAAAATAAAAAGAAAAAAATAAATTTGTTCTAATTATTTTTATTTAATCAATTCTTTAATTCGTTCAGCAACGCCTTGTGTTTCTCTCTCCAAATTCTTCTTATATTCCTCTAGCATATTTATCTTTTCTTCGCGAGTAAAAAATATTCTAGAATTAGCCGAAGCGCAAACATCTGAACAAGATTCTAATTCATAATTCATATTTCATATTTCAAGTCACCTCCTTTCAGTTTTTGTTTTCGTACGAACATATCGGGCATACGATATATATGAAAGAGGTATATTTAAATATATCGGGTGCCCTATCTATCTATGAATAAATCTCCAAAAGAAAAATATTGTTGTGATATGAGGGGAATGCTCTCATTTCTTATTCTTTTCTTGCTTTCAAAAAAAGCAATGCACGGTCAGGAAATTGCGGATGAACTAGAAAAGCGTAAAGGTGACAGACCCTCTCCAGGCACAATTTATCCAGCATTAAAAGACTTGAAAGAAAAGAACCTTATTGAAGAAAATAAAGAGGGGAAAAATATAATTTATCATTTAACTTCAACAGGTAAAAAAGCCCTATCTATTGCAAAAGCAAAATTCTGCAAAACATTTACTGACGTTATAAAATGAAACATCAAAATTCAATAGAAGAAGAATACAAAAAGAAACTCACTCCAGAACAATATAAAATTCTCCGTCAAAGAGGGACAGAAAAAGCATTCACTGGAAAATATTACAATACAAAAGATAAAGGAACATACAATTGTACTGCATGTGGGGCAGAGTTATTTTCTTCAGATAAAAAATTTGACTCTGGAACTGGTTGGCCTAGTTTTTCAGACATAGTTAAATCAGAAGCGGTAAAACTCAATAATGATGAAAGTCTAGAAATGCAGAGAATTGAAGTTACTTGCGCTAATTGCGGTAGTCATCTAGGGCATGTGTTTGATGACGGCCCAACTCAGACAAAAAAACGTTATTGTATCAACTCTGCGTGCTTATTACTAAAGAAAAGTTAGTTCGCTTCGCTCACTACTCCAGTAGATAAGCCGGACATAGTACTCTGTCAAACTTAGGAAATCATAATTTACTTATGAATCAAAAGCACGATGCGCTACCTCAACTTAAACGTCAGAAACTTTCAGTTTCTGATCACTTCGAAACTCAAAGAGTTTCTTAGTCTCAAAGACAAAATTCTTTGATGACACTCAAGACATTAAGAATACTCTTTTTTTCTCATTCTTGATTGCGCTCAAGAATAAAAGATTCTTGACGATTGGAAATTCTTTATGAGCTGGAGTTTTCGTTAAGTTCCTTGACATCATAAACTCGCAATTTATTCATAATTTCAACTAGTTCACTTATATCTTCAAGTTCGTAGTCAGCCCCACTTTTCCCTTTCTCTTTTGGAGTTTTACCAATTCTTCTTTCACCATATCTTGCATAACAAGTCCTTAAACCTAATTTCTTTGCAGTGTTTACATCTCTTTCAACTCTATCTCCAACCATCATTGCTTCATTTGGTTTTACTCCAAGTTCGCGTAAAGCTGCATTAAAAGGGGCGGCAGTGGTCTTCTGCTTTCTAACATCTGCAGCAGTAACTACTACATCGAAAAAATCATCTATGTTTAACATTACAAGACGCATATGGGCTTGTAAAATTGGAGCATCGCTAACAATAGCAAGTTTATAGTTTTTCTTTAAAGCTAGTAGTGTAGGAACTACTCTAGGATACAATTTCAAATAATGTTCTCTTGCTTTCCTATAAGCAACTATGCCGTGTGCAATATATTTATATTCTATTTTTCCTCCTAGAGCATTAAAGAATTTCTCAAATATATGCTGTTGTTCAATTCCATGTATCTCATATAAATCGAACAAAATTTTCAAAGCGTCCTCTCGTTCCATATTTAAACCTGAAGAAAGCATTGCATCAATTGCTGCCTCACAGCATCTTATCTTCATAGTCATAAAATCTACCAAAGTATTATCTAAATCAAATAAAATAGCTTTAATCATTATCTCTTTTCCAATGTTTACCTTAAATATATTTGCATCTTTAAAAATGAAACCTTTAAATAAACCTTTTACTTAAAAAATATATGGGTTTGTTTCATAAAGGAGGTGGAGATATAATAGATTTTCCAATGCTTCAAAAAAGAGGAATTATAAAGAAAGAAGAAATTCCTCCAATCAATAATGCAAAAATAGATCCTCACACCGGATTTATAGAGTTCCTAGAGCCGTCCAATATAACCTCTAACGATTTACAAGTGCCTTCTCCTTCTTCTAATTCTTCACAAACAACAGATTTACTAAGTTTTTTAGATTCGAGCGCCTCAATTTCCGCATCTTCTCCATCATCTTTTCAATCAACTCAAAAAGATTCTTTAGAAATGCAATCTCTTAAGATAAAAATAGATGATTTGGAATTTAAATTAGAAAGTTTACTAGAAAAAATTTCTCTTTTAGAAATTAAATTCTCAGGTAATTCTTAATAAAAAAAACGATGCCAGATAACAATTTGTTTCTTCGAATTTCAGAGCGAAGAATTACTCAAATAATAAAACAACAAGCAGTTCTCTTTGTAACAATTTTATTCATCATAATAGTTCTTCTCCTTACCATCATGGTTTATTCTTCAATAGTTGAAAAATCTTTTGAAAGGAAAAAAACACTAAAGAAAAATTCACACTACTTTCTCCAGAGGTCACTTTGCTCAACGCAGAAGATTTTCAGAAAAGCAGAAGTCTTACCATCTCGCTTATGCAGGCCTTAAAACACAATTAATTCCAATATTAAAAAATAACGTCTCAGGTTTCTACGACCTTTATTATGAAGACCTTCAAACAGGTGCTTAAATGGGCTACAACGAAAAGGAGAAATTTATTCCCAGAATTCTTTTTAAGGTACCTCTAGTCATGAAGGTACTAAAAAAGTGGAGATGGAAGAGCTCTCGCTCGACCAAGAAATTGTGCTCAATGAAAAAGACCTAGACGCATTCTCAAACGCCCTCTATTTAAAAGGTGCAGAACACAAAACAACCCTCAAAGAACTTCTAAAAATGATGATCGAACAATCAGATAATACTTCCGTAAGAGTCCTAGCGAGTAGACATACTACTTACGAAGACTATCTTAAAATAATGGCAACACTTGGTCTCCCACTTCCAGAAAATAACATTACTATGGTAACTCCAAAAGAGTATATTAATTTATTTAGATCATTATATATTTCAAGTTATTTGAGAAGACAGTTTTCAGAGTATGTACTTGTCCTTCTTCTCAACACTGAATTCACATCTCAAATACCAGCGAGATTACCAAAAGATATCAAAGTAGCCCACAAAGTTGGAATTGACAGAAGTGAAGACGAAAAAGCATTTCATGACTGCGGAATAGTCTATCTTCCAGGAAAAGGCTACTTACTAGGTGTTATGAGTAAAGATAGTACGCAAGAAGAATCTGTCAGAGTTATAAGCGATATTTCAAGAATAATCTATAAGTATAGAACAAAAAAATAATTTTATTTTTTACAAAGAGCCAAACACCAGGTCTTTTGTTCATTAACATAAAATTTTGTATTTTTAAAATAAATCTTAATAGCTTTACGAAAATCTTTTTCATTATATCTTTGGGAAACAGCAACTAGTATTCTATCTCCCTTATTAAAATGTATAGAACGCTCACCAAAAATGAGTTTCTTATCTTGTTTAATAACATAGCTTATCTCTACTCGAGAATTATCATAACTTACATTGAGTTCAATTTCTTCCTTTTTAAATCCTATTTGAATTAGCACTAGACTCAAGAAGCGATTAACCAACTCAGATTTATAAGATTGAACAATTTCTTCAGGCTTTGCAGTAGTAAGTGCAATGCCCATCAATAAATAATCCTCGCTACTTTCCATAGCTTCAACTATTTCATACATAACTTCATGAATTTCAAAATTACTAATTGTGCTTCCTAAAAACAAAAGAAAATTCTGTCTAAATTCTTTATCTCTAAGTAATGATGCAACATTTTCAAGATTATTAAAATCTGATATGTTCCATTTAAACTGTACAACTTCTCCTTTATTTAATTTACTAATTTTTTCAATGGCTTTTGCAACCATAAAACCACTAATATCTATGGGGCAATATCTGAGTTTAGCTCTCTTATCTAGAGCTTCCAAAACAGGAACAGCTTTCTTACCATCGCCACAACCAATATCAATTACATTGACTCCTCCACCATTCAAAACTTGGTTGACAATTTCAGGCATCAATTTTTTAAGCATCTCTATTTCCGTCTCAAACATCGCTTTTTTATAATCGGGAGAATTTTCTAAATTCAAATACGCTTGAGATTGTTCGGGTGTAAGATACCATAATTTAGAATCGGAAATATCCCAGATACGCGTATTTCCATGAAGAGAATATCCTCTTTTTATCAATTCCTTGAAGATTAAATCGTTGACTTGCATAAAACTACTAGATTTGGGCCTTTTTATTCCTTGCGATTCATTCTTTTCACTACGCAATTACAGAACATATAGCAACATTTAAAAGCGATTTTTTACTGAGAAGAGTATGCCCTTGTAGTCTAGCAGTCAAGGACGAGGCCCTTTCGCGGCCTAAACCCGGGTGCGAATCCCGGCAGGGGCAGAAATATAAAATGTCCAAATTCGAGGGACGCAAAAATCCCTTGAATTAGATGGCAAAATCTCGTCAAAGAGGTTTATCTAATTCTTGAGGAGTTATACCCAATGTTATCCCAGAGCGATTTAAATATCGGAATATTAGGATAAACATGAAAATAGACCCCTACAACCATAAAATAAAATATTGTAATTGGAAAGAGAAGAGCAAAAACGGAATTTCAGAGATAGGCAAAGAAAATTCCGACATTATTCTGCAATATCTTGGTGATATGGAAAAAGGAATAAATATTGCTCAATCAAGTGTTAAAGGCTCACGGAGCTATATACGGCTCAATTCCTTAAAAGATAGAATGACTCTCTTTGCTAAAAAGTTCCTTGAACTTTATGATCTTGCTAAAATAACAGATATAACTGAAGAGCAGCTTATGAGCTTTTTTTCAGATATGAAGAGTGGAGAGATAAAAAAGAAAGATGGAAAAACCTATATTTCAGTAGATACGTATGCAAAGATTTTCAAAGCATTCTGGCACTGGTGGATAAAGACCAATAAAAAGAAAGGAATTGATGTCAGAGAAATAACTCAAGACTTAGATACAAAACAAGATAAGCCAAAATGGGTATATTTGACTGAAGAACAGGTTAAAACTCTAGCCGATGGAGCAAAATATGAATACAAAGTTTTGATATGGTTTTTATTTGATACTGGAATACGAGCACCGACAGAGTTGATCAATATTAGAGTTGCAGATTTGTATAATAATTGTAAGGAAATTCATGTAAGAGAAGAAAACGCACAATGAAATGAGGAGCAATAGTACAAAGAGCTTTTCCGTCTTGATGAGAACGCATGAGGGGCTGAGAAAGTCGAGTCAAACAAAAAGATTGCTGAAAATGAGTAGTTCTATTGGCAAATGCGTGCAAGAAGCAAGGCGGGCAGTAAGAAATAAGAGTTTTGAGGTGAGAATTGAGATTTCTGAGGAGGGCGAGAGGTTTTTCTTTTTTCGCTGAGCAAGAAATATTAGGATGAAGGATCTGCTATATGCAGAACAGATACAACTTTTTTAGTCTCTGTTAAATCATATGATAGCACCCCTATATCTGAGACAAGGGATATGAGAAGCTCCCAAGTCACAAAATCAATCTTCTTTCCCACTTGAAAAAAGTAGTTTTTCCCTTTATAACTTATGCTTTTATCTTTAGGATTATTCGGAAAGTATACTCCATTATTATGAAGAGTGTTGCGAACTAACTTAAAGAACTCTATTAAGTCAAAATGTGTTTGCAAACCTGTTCTTTTTAATAAAGCGCAACAGATATTATCAAAATTGTCGGCACCTTGATTGCAAACACTCGAATCAACCGATTTAAGAATCAATCTCATAGAGCTCTCCAGAGAAGAAAAGATAAATTGTAATAAACCCAGTTTTAAGAACATATCAAATTCACCTAAGTATTTTCTTATGTCCTCTTCAGAAATATTTGTGGCATTATTTCTCCACCAGTCTATCCTAGATAAATCTGTGTGTAAGTAGTTTAAACCTAATTGACAACTATTCATTACATTTATGCACTTAGAGAACAAGCAGATTCTTGTATCTTCTTTTTGATTCCATTGAGGATGTTTTTTAATTAAAACATCTTTCTTTGACATATAGTCATTCTTAATTTTTATGAGACTATCAATAGGTTCTACCATCTTATATTCTATCATCACAAGAATATAAAGTCACCTCTTTTTCTCTTTGGGTTCGCGATTATGATAGATTAAAAGTATCAAATAAATAGGGTTTTAAAGTGTCGTCACTATCTTTTTTTATGGAGAAGGCAATTAAACCCTCAAAAAGAAGCAGTTGGCTGGGCTGGTTGATTTTTTTCTTAGTCATTTTAATTTGGTCAGGAGTTTTTAATAATCAAAAATCAATATCTGAAGAAACGTTAACTAAAATTAAAAATAATGTGGTATATGTTAAATACGATTTTACTGGTAAGAGTCAAGATGGAAGCTACTTTGAAAATGGGGCAAGCGGTTCAGGGATTATTTTAAATTCAAACTCTTCAACTGTACAAATTTACACTAATCGGCATGTTATTGATTGTGGTTACACCAATAATTGTTATCAGAGAATAAGTGAGAGAATCAAAGTAAGAACCCAAGATGGTATTATGCATGATATTCAAAGAGTATATATCGCACCGCATAATTTGGATCTTGCAATGTTAGAGTTCTCAGCAGATAATGTTCATAATAGATATAGCTCTTCTCTCATAAGAGGAAATGACGTCTCTATTGGAGAGCGAGTTATTGCAATAGGATACCCTGGACTGCAAGGAATAGACAATGTTCTACAGTTTTCGATTAGTGAAGGAAAAATAATCAATATACAAGAGTTCTTAACACGAGATGGTTTTTCGTTCAATGCAATTCTCTCTGATGCGTATGCCAACTTTGGTAGTAGTGGTGGAGGTTTGTTTGATAGTTATGGAAACCTGCTAGGCATTACTACATGGAAGACGGGCACTCAAGATAATATCGCAATAAGCGCAAATTCTTTGAATATCTTGAATGGACTCTCCGTTTCAACTAGTGACGATAGTCAAAAGTGGACTATCTGTGAAAATCACAGCTATGTAGTAACTCATAATGATCGTAATTTTTGTACTCAATACTGTAGCAGAGCTGAGATTTTAGGAGAAGACAGCGCATGTCACAACGTATGTACAGACTTCTATTGCAAGTCAGACAAAATAAGTGGAGATGATACGCGATGTAATAATGGATACATTTACGGTTCTGACGGATACTGTCATGCACCTTGTGGCTCAAAGTTAACCTATTGTCCAAGTACGGATAGTGTTTGCTTCATGAATAATTGCGCAAGTAATTGTAGAACTTCGGGGAAGTATCTTTTTGATGATGGAACGTGTCGATTTTGGCAGTAAAAAATAAATCACCTCTTTTTCCCCTGAGTTTACTCTTTCTTTTTTTCTTTCAGTCCTTCCAAGATTGCTTCGTAATACGAGACGGGCTTGATGGTGGCGATAGTGACTCTGCTGATGAGCCACTTTCCGTCTTCACTTAAAGAAACGCTGCTGCTGATGGCTGGCTGTTCATTGAACTGCCGTATCTTCACAGCACTCAGTCCTGTATCAGTCGCTTTCTCGGGTTGGTTGGTGTTTAGTTTTTGTGACATGGTGGTTACCTCCATTATCATGAATGCAATGAATAAGATGAAAGGGGCAAGGAGCACCGACACGCCACAACAAAAGAGGTGCGAGTTGCATATAATTCTCGGGGTGTTTCTCACGCAAAAGACGCGTATATCCTCCGTCGATAAAATGACAAAATGTTTCCAGAAATGAAACAACGATTCCAATATGATGCTGCGATGGGACTTTACCTTACTTCTAGAGAGAAAGTGCCTACGTTACGGGCGGCTTGCGTCGGTAGGCTCGAGGGCAGGTCGCAGTTCTATGGCGGGTTCGATCTCGGTAGCGACGACGGGCGCTTGGTCGGGGTAGCGCCGGAGGCGCTGAACGCGCCCGGCAAAGCAATTACACGCCCAAATTTAGAGCAGGCACTGTTTGTTGTAAATGAGCAACTCTATCGAGGCAAGTTTGAGCTTCGTGCAAAAGAATAAAGCTGTTTATTTTTCTCTCTATTATTCTGAGCTATCTTTTCTTTAAATCGTACATAGGATCTTACACATTCAATTTCATTAAAAGTGAATTTGGAAGATATTCTCGCTTTCAGAGCACTCAATGATTCACTGTCGTCTTTTATATTGGGCAATATTGCCATAATCTTATTGTGTGGAAGAACTTTCCAAACTGCCAGTTGTCCATGTTCTATGAGATTAGAAAAGTGACTCCATACGGTTCCCTCTTTAATTCCTCTTTCTTTCGCTATCTCTGCTATAGCTAATCCTTTTTTTACAAGAAGCAACGTTTTTTGAACACTAAACTCAATTTTGCTGGCATACACCTTTCTATAAAAGTTTCGCATCTTTTTAGAGCGTATGATTTGGCTCTTATCTTTTATGGGAAATTTTTTGTTGAATCTTCTAAGAAGGTCTCTCCTATAAGAGTAAGTGTTTGCATGTTTTGCGTACGCCATCCATCCCTCAATATGTTCCACAACTTTCTCTCTGCTTATCTGCTCTTCACGATAAAGCCCTTGCTCTCTTTTCAATTTTTTCTCAAACTTGCGTAGATTGCTCTTCCTCACAAGACGATGGTTAGGAAACATCCTAAACCCTAAAAATGGAACACCTTGTCTAAGATCATAAACT
The DNA here is from genome assembly GCA_964202455.1 of Candidatus Pacearchaeota archaeon. Lineage (GTDB taxonomy): Archaea > Nanobdellota > Nanobdellia > Pacearchaeales > GW2011-AR1 > VGKP01. The sequence continues at coordinate 61,379 of CAXNIJ010000002.1, forward strand.
TTTGATTTGTCTGGGTGCAATAAAAGACTGAGATACTCTTGTAGGAATATATTGATGAGTTGCTTATATTTTTCTAACTGTTCTCTTGAATTTGAGAGTATAACGAAATCATCAACATACCTGATGTAGTAACGCGCTTTTAAGATGTGTTTGACGTACTGGTCAAGCTCATTGAGATAGACATTTGCGAAAAACTGTGAGGTGTGGTTGCCAAGAGGCATACCCTTTGGTCGCTCGCCCCCCCCCCCCGAGCGACCTTCGGGCAGATTAGAAAGAATCTGCTGAATCAACCACATAACTTTTTTATCATGAATTTTTCCCGCTAATACCTCCAATAAAATGTTATGATTCACTTCTTCGAAATAATGGCGAATGTCCGCTTTAAGCACATAACAAGCACCGTATCCATTTCGAGACACTTTTCGTTTAAAATAATCAAATCGTTCTACTGCTCTTAAAGCTCCTTTTCCTACTTGATTAGCATGGGAATCATAAATAAATGATTTTTGAAAAAGATGTCCAATAATATTTACCAATGCATGATGGATAACCCTATCACGAAACCTCGATTTTGAGATCTTACGAGTTTTTGGATCACGTATTATAAATGATTTCAGGGGTTTCGGTTTATACGTTTGGGAAAGTAACTCATCACGAAGTTGTAGAAGATTCTCTTGTAAATTCTTTTCAATATCAAGAACTTATCAACGACAACTTTCTTGAATTTTATATTTGCCCACGCCCTGAGTGATTCTGTATAGGTTACTTTTCCAAAACTTTCCAAAGTATCTTTTGAAGGAGTTATGTTTTTCCAGACCATTCAAAATAATAATATGGATATTATTTAAGGAATCGGGGAAAATTCTTTACAAGTTCTGGTTACTTTTCTGGTACAGTTTCTTTACCATTTCGTTCACCTATGTATTTATAAATGCAGTCTCTAAGTTCGCTTAATCTTCTATCGTTGAGAATGATATGAATCATACAACACAGCAATCGCATAAAAACAATTAAAAAGGTACCTTAATTTCTGAAGTTATGAGTCTAAAAACAAATAAACCTATTATAGGAATTATAGGTGGTCATCAGAATAATACAAATGACCTAGCATTAAGATTGGCAGAAATAACTGGTGGTGAGCTGGCTAAGAGGGGACTTGCAATTGCATGCGGAGGAGAGGATGGAATAATGACTGCAGTATGTAAGGGAGCAAAAAAATATGGTGGGACGACCATTGCAATTACGAAGAGCAATAAAAAAGAAGATGCAAATGAATACATAGATTATGTTATTCCTACTTCATTAGATTTGGCATTTATGAATGTTTTAGCGTGGTCTTCTGATGCAATAATCGCATTTGATGGGCGCTATGGTACTATGTGTGAGATAGGATTAAGTTTAGACATAGGAAAACCTTTGGTACTTATAGGAAAACATGAGCTAATTAATACAGATAAAATAAAAGCAGAAAACTTTCTACATTTAAAAGAATATTCTGAAGAAAATATTCAAGAAGGGATAAAGTTCATTCTGAGGAATATAACTAAAAATGCCGTACTCTAGTCCAATATTTGATGAGAAAGTAGAAGAAGTCTTAAAGTTTTTACGACCAAGAAATCTTCTAGATATTGGAGCAGGAGCTGGGAAATATGGTGAGATTGTAAAAAAGTTTGATAAGGGAATTAAGACTGTAGCTTTAGAAATAGAGAAAGACTATATCAAAAAATTTGAACTAAAGAAGATTTATGATGAAGTATGGAATATTCCTGCAAATGAACTTATGAAGCCTAACTATTACGAAAAAGAATTTGACGTAATCTTGATGGGTGATGTTATTGAACATATGAAAAAATCAGAAGGTATCGATTTGATTAACTTTTTAATTTATAGATCAAAATGGATTATTATAAAATTTCCGCATAAATACCTTCAGAATTCTGTTGAAGGATATAATTCAGAAGCACACATATCCGTATGGTCTGATAAGGATTTTGAAAATTTTGAAAGAACAAAACTTTACAAGGATAGTGATATACATATGATAATACTTAAGGGATATTTGAAAGATACAAATTCGCTAACAGATGTGATGGGAATGATGGAATCCAAATGAAAGGCAGATTAAGGATAGGTGCTTGTATAATGGTTCATAACATGGCTCCATTTATCAAAGCATGTGTAGAGTCCTTGCAATGGGTAGATGGAATATTTGTTTATGATGATCATTCTGATGATAAAAGCTTAGAAGTTGCAATTAAGCAGTCAAAAATACCTCTAAAATATGAAATATCTAAAAAATCAAGTGTAGCATTTAATATAGGTGAGATGAAGACTAGGAACTACATTATAAAAAGAGCTTTTGAGACATTAGATGTAGATGTTTTGATAATTGCAGATGCTGATGAATTACTCTCTTCTGCACTAAAAAAAGAGATTATTAATTCATTTAAAGATCCTAAAGTAGATAGTGCAGTTTTTTCAACATGGCACCTTTATGATGATCAAAGATATTTGCATTTCTGGGAAACAAAAATAGATAATATAGATTTTGTTGATCCCCATACACGAATAATAAGAAGAGGTAAGACATTTACATCATTATTTAAGAATGGCAGCCATCCAATTATTAAGACTAATGGTAAAACTAAGTACCTGCAAGGACCATATCATTTTCATTTAAAATATCATAAGAAAAGTACCTTGCCGAACTATTCAATTAACTTTCTACCTAAAATAATAACTGAAAAAGAAGCTAAGCCATATATTAGAGTTATTCCATTTGATTTACCTAAGAATGTCAAATCAGCACTAGAATTAGTTAAATGGGATTCTTTGCCAATCTATGAAGAAACGCCACATTATGAGGAAAAAAGAGTTAAATTATCAAATCCAGATTTGGCATTGATACATCCAAAATATTACTTAGAGAATAAACTTGAACGAGGGAAGGATATATTATTGTTCTATGAAAAACAAAAATGGGACTATGTGGAAAACTATTCAAGGAGAAGTGTCTCTGGATTCTATGCTTGGTATCTTCTCTTAGTTAAAGCTTTAAAAAATGAGGGTTATAGGGTTCATGAAAATGATTATGAACTCGCATCGGCAAATCCCAATTATCCAATAGGTATAGTTGGGACTCCCCACATTATCTCAAATTGGAAGCTATCAAATCCAGCAATTATTGGTCCAAGCATGTATGACAATCCTGCACAAAACCCTCAATTAATGAAAGATAGAAGATTCAGATATTATATCCTAACTTGTGACTGGCTTAAAAAAGTCTTTGAAAAAACCTATAAGGGTAAATGTATTTTATGGCATGCCGGAATTTCAACTGATGAATGGAAAGATACTAAAAATGAGAAAAAAGAAATAGACATACTCATATACAATAAAATAAGATGGGGTAAAGAAAGTATTCCTTCTTTGGTATTGGATCCTATAAAGAGATATTTGATTAGTAAGAGACTGAAATATTATGAATTAAAGTATGGCGATGTTACTCATGAAGAGTATCGAGAGCTATTAAAGAAAAGCAAAGCAATGATATTTCTCTGTGAGCATGAAACTCAGGGCATGGCCTATCAGGAAGCACTAGCATCAAATGTCCCCCTAATTGCATGGGATCACGGTTGGTGGAGTGACCCAGTTTGGCAAGCATATTCAGAAAAGCCAATACCTGCAACTTCAGTGCCGATGTTTTCCAATAAATGTGGGGAGAAATTTAAAATGGCATCAGAATTTCCAGCAGTCTTTGAGAAGTTCTGGAAAAATCTCAGTAATTATAAACCCCGAGATTATGTTAAAAAAGAGTTATCTTTAAAAGAATCTGCAAAATTATACGTAAAACATTATTTTCAAATATAATAATATGAAAGATTACAAAAACGCATGGTTCATAAACTTTAATGGAATAGGTAATGGGATAATTATTGCACCCCTCCTTAAATGCTTTGAAGAAAGCTTACCAAAATTAAAGTACTATCATACTGAAAATAAGGTCTTATCTGACAAATGGTTTGTTAAGCGTGCAAAATTAACTAATCTTTTGGGATTTAGTCCTGCTAAATGGAGAAGATTTGAAAAGAAATATTGGAATGAAATAACAGATTTTATAAGAAAAAAAGAAATCAGTCTAATAATAAACCTTCGTAATGAAGGTCCTAAATATGATAGAGAATACTATATCCTAAAAGAGGTGCTAAATAAGGAAAATGTAGTGTTTTGGGATTTAAACTTTAAAGTTATTGAAAAAAGAAAAAAGCAGCAGAATTTGACAAAGGATATTTTACTGATGTTGAGTAGAAATGGTATAAATATGAAATCTTACAATTCGGAATGGCTTTCAAGTAATAATAAGCGAAAAAACCTAGGATTGGGGATAATTGCTAGTCAGAATAATAAGAAATGGCCTATGGAGAAATGGATTGAATTATCAAAAAGATTAGTTTCTGAAAGTAATGAAAAGATAATTTTGTTTGCTGGAACTTCAAAAGAGGATTTAAAAAAAGCAAGAGAAATTAGGAGAACAATCGATTTAGATAAGTGTGAGATTATATTCAAAAAACCTCTGTCCCACGTAGCAAAAGAACTGGGAAAACTAAGATGTTTTGTTAGCAACGATACTGGATTACTACACATGTCTAATGCTGCCGAAACACCCACTATCGGAATTTATATTTCTACTGATCCAGAAGTATGGTCTCCTCACAATAAAACAAGATTCTCTTTTTGTACCAACAGTTTTATGAAAAAATGCCCTGCGCGTAAAAAACACTGCGGGAATTGCCAGCACTATTATGACGCTTGTACGGCAGTAGTAAAGTACGGGGATAACATCTCGCCTGAACAAGTTTTTAATTCCATAGAAAAAATGCTTAGAAAATAAGATAGATTATATCTAAGTTTATCGTTTATCTTCTATTAGAACAACGCGTATAAAAGTTAGTCTCATTTTCCTCTGAGTTTACACCCCCAACTCCAAATTAACCTTCACACCTTTAATATTTCTCCGAATAACACCATTGGGCAGAAGCCGTACAAGATTGAGTTTTTTGAGACGAGTGACATAGGTACTAATCGTAGCCACTGATTTGTTCAGTTCTTTTGCAATCTTTGTCGTGTTTCGCGTCCCATCGGCAAGAAGAAGAATCTCCAATGCGATGGTGCTTTTAAGCACTGCCCCGATATTGCGCACATCTTTTCTATCAGAAACACTCAAGATGGATTCTTCTATTTCTCCACTTTCTTCAATATATCTCTTTTTATGATCTTAAATATCAAACAAATATTTTAACATCTCAAATTAATAAATAAAACTCTTCTCCATAGAAGGTTTTTAAATACAAAAAACAAGTAATTTTATGGAAAATATACATGTCTTACTCTTCTACAAATATGTCCCTATAAAAAAACCTGCTTTATTTAGTAAAAAACATCTAACCGATTGTAAGAAAATAGGATTATATGGAAGAATTCTAGTAGCAGAAGAAGGAATTAACGGTTCAGTTGCTGGAACAAAAGAACAGACCGAAGAGTACAAAAAAATCCTTAGTTCAAACTCATTATTCTCAGACATAATTTTCAAAGAAGATTTAGCAATAAGTATTCCTTTCAAAAAAATGATTATTAAAGTAAAAAAAGAAATTGTGAACTTTGGACAAGAAGTAGATCTTTCTTACACAGGAAAGAATCTCACACCTAAAGAGTTTTTAGAATTATATGAAAAAAGAGGCGAAGAAATAGGGAAAGATGTGATTATTCTTGATGCACGAAACGAATATGAATCGCGTGTAGGTAAATTTAAAGGAGCAATTACTCCAGATATAAAAACTTTTAGAGAGTTTCCTAAAATTGTTAATGAGTTAAAAGATAAAAAAGATAAAAAAATTGTGATGTATTGTACTGGAGGCATTCGTTGTGAAAAGGCTTCTGCGTATTTGAGACAGCAAGGATTTGAAGATGTCTCACAACTCAGGGGAGGCATTCTCACATTCGGCAAAAGTTTTCCCAATACTATTTGGGAAGGCAAATGCTTTGTCTTCGACAAGCGCCTTACATCTACAATGAACACCGAAGAAAAGCCACTCACTTCTTGCGAAATATGTAAAATACCTTGTGATTTATACAAAAACTGCGCAGAAGTTAATTGCGATAAATTCTGCACGGTCTGCATTGAATGTGAAAAGAATTATGGTGGATGTTGCTCTGAGAAATGCTTTGAAGAATTTATGATAGAAAGAAATGAAAAAAGATTAAAGGTTGAAGTTACTTCTTAAGAGAAGTTTAGGTTCATCAAAAACTAAGTTTTTGAGTGCCGTCAAGAATTTTTGATTCTTAAGGTTTGCAAACTTTTCTTAATTATATCGAGGAACTTGACATTAAATAGTTTGGAGAAAGGTTTTTAAACACTTCATGATATTTGTTTTAAAGGTGGTCAGCCTCAGACTGTTTCTGAAGAAAGCTCTATGAATGAAATCATCCATCATCAAGAAAGAAATATCGAGAAGATAAGTGGAGCTGAAATTATACGCACAAACTCTGGATTTCAAAAAAAGGACAATTCTTTCTTGCCAGCGATGTGTATGTGGGAGAGCATCATCAAGCAGGATTTTTGGTTGCAGATAATAAGCCTCACGAGAGACCCTACTGGATAGGTTCAGATATTATGAGGACAACGTCCCATGAAGTTGATAAAGAGATTCGTAATAGATCTCTCAAAGAAGAAAACCGATATCGGCATGATACTGTTCAAGGAATGGCACTCTTGAGATATTTTGCGGTGCCCGAAGTCATTATGGAAATCTTCCATAAAGATAATTTTCTAGGAATACCTCTTCTCAAAAAAATATGCGAAGAGAATGTAGTTCCCGATGAATTTGAAGAACTTGATGTGCGTGCACCCCATCGGAATCCTATCAGTGAATATTGCACAAGTCAATTATTTAATAACTCTGAACTTGAAGCAACTCTAAATGAAATTATTCTACCTTTAAAAGAAAGAACAGGAAGAGAATATCAATTTTTTCCATATGTGACATATTTTCCAACACCTCAGTATTTCTATCACATTGAAATTTTACGTTCAAGTGTACAGACAGTTGTGAAACGTTTTGATGAATTAGTTGAAATATTTAAATTAAAAAAGATCTACCCTCACATTGTAAAGAACCCAGCCCCTACACTTCCAGATGTTCATTCATCATGATGATATGGAATTTTATGAGCCATAAAATTATTGTAATAATCTATATATCTTCTGCATCGAGTAATATTCTGTTCGGCTAATGTAGCATACTTTTCTTTATTAAATCCAAAATATGATTCATTGAAATAATCGGTAAGATAGCGCGCGGCAAGTTCAAGAGTAATGAGCCCCATGGCGTTTTTTATTCCAGATATGCAATACTGAAAGGGTGCGGTAGAACTGTATCCTTTAACTGCCTCTTCAAAAATCTCAGGCATAAATTCCGATGTAGCTGGCTTTCTCCTACACCAACTTCGTAAAGCATCTCCAATATCTATAAGGGGTGAAGCTTCCATCATGGTATCTAAATCTAGCAATGCAGTTGCAGAATTATTTTTAAAGAGAAAGTTAAGAAGCTTTGGATCTCCATGAATTACTATCTTCTCATGATTTCTTGGCAGATAATATTGAGGTAATTTTTTTGATAATAAATCCACTTCTTTTCCAACTAATAATAGTTTATCTCCATATTCTAGTCTTACAGCAGTTTTCACAAGGTCATCCAATATTTTTGGAGTATTATGATATCCTGCAAGTGTAAAAGAAGGTTTAAAAGAAGATTTTGCCATAAGACTATGAAACTTTCCAAGCATTGCTCCCGCTTCATATGCAATTTCGGGAGAGGGAGTTATAACTTCATCATGTTGGATATATTCAAAAGTTCTCCATAATCCATCGCTTTCTTTTAAAAAGGAGTTTCCTGTAGAGCTATGTAATAAAACTGGAACAAAAACTCCATTGGTACGCAGATATCTTTGTACTTCACAATAATCTCCAATAACTTTTTCATTCCATAAAGAAGAAAGCCTTTGAAAAACAAATATTCCTTTTTCAGTTTCAACTTTATAAGAATCATTAATTAGCCCATTCTCTATTTTCTCATATCTAATAAAATTCCCAATATCAAATTTGTCAACTAGATAAGATAAACGTTGAGAGATTTTTATTTCCATGTATTGAATAGACATTTTATGCTATATAAGTATTTTTAATAATATTATAATACTATTATAGAAATATTTATAAATGGATCTTTTTTTAAGATTGTATGAAAATAGTTAAACAAGAAAGAGAGAAAAGTCTTACTCTTCCAACAAAAGAATTATCGATAGCAAAAGCAAGTATTCTAGGAAGCCCAATAGCAATGAAAATTATGCAGAATTTGCACAAAGAACCGATGTACCCTAAACAATTAGCAAGAAAGTTAAAACTTCACGAACAAAAAGTCTATTACTATATCCATAAACTTGAACAAGCAGAAATTATAAAAATAATAAAACAGGAGCGTCTTGGAGGAATGATCGCAAAATGGTACGCGCCAATTTCAGACTCTTTTTTTGTACCCATCGGAGAATTTCAAGAAAGTTCAAAAGTCAAAGAACAAGAGTCTGGATTTTTGCATCCATTTATTTCTAATGGAATTCTAAATTCAATTATCGTAGTAGGAAGTCCAGACCCACATGGTCCATTAAAAGCAAGAAGTAGAGACGGATATTTCGGAATGGACTTAGCACTTTTTCTAGGAACATTTCTCAATAGAATCTCAGAAAGTAAAGTGAGACTAGATACTGAAATCGGAGAAAGGGAACTTCAGGAAAACCACTTAATCATTCTAGGTGGTCCAATTGTTAACAAAGTTGCAGAACGTCTTGGAAAAAACGCCCCAATTTATTTTGACGAAGAAAAAAAAGGATTTTTTTCAACTATCACAGAAAAACTCTACGTTCATGAAGAAGTAGGAGTAATAGTAAAATACAAAAGTCCCTTCAATAAAGATAAATCCATTCTCTTTTTAGCAGGTATTAGAAATTCGGGAACAAAAGCAGCGATTCTAACATTTCTTCAGCAATTTAAAGAAATAGAAAAAGGAAATCGCTTTGATAAAAATTCATCTTGTAAAGTAGTCGAGGGCATTGATCTAGATTCAGATGGAATTGTAGATAGTGTAGATATTTTAGAATAACTAGATTTTTCCCAGCTTCTTAGCAAGAGTTTCAGCTTCTTTCAATAAATTTTCAACTTCATCAAGGCCAGTATTCCAAAACTTCTTATCAGTTATATCAATTCCCATTTTCAAAAAGGTATCTCGGGGAGATGCGCTAGTACCAGCAGATAGAAATTCTTTAATTTTGAAAATAAATTTTTTATCTTTTTTTACCTGCGCCTGCATAGTCTTAGATATCAATAATCCTGAGGCATAAGAATAATTATAAAAATAAGTTCTAATATGACTCCAGTATACCCACCAATTCTCGCTCCCCTTTGCAGTTTCACCTAAATAACCGCCCATATTTTTATAAAATATCCTCCCAATATTTTCCTTAGAAATATATCCTTTGGTTCTAAATTCTGCATGTAATTCTTTCTCAAATCTATAGCATGCAATCTGCCTAAATATTGTAGAAATATCATCCTGCAAACGAGCCATTATCAATTCCAATTTTAGTTTATCATCTGCAGTTTTCTCTACTTCCTTAAGTACGAAATCTTCCATAAATGTACTTGCAACTTCAGCAGTAGACAGTAGAGTTCCAAAATTAAGTGCATGTTGTCTTTTCATTAATTCGCTATTTATAGCATGCCCCATCTCATGCGCTATAACCGTCACATCTCTTAAAGCACCACTATGATTTAACAAAACAAAAGTTGGTAATGAAATTAAATCATCAGAACAAAAAGCTCCAGATCTCTTTCCTTTAGTAGGAAAAGCATCTATTTGATTATTCTCGACATATCTATCTAGTATAGAGGAAAATTCAGGATCGAGTTCTGCAAAAACTTTTCTTACAAGCGCAATTGCTTGTGGATAAGAATAAATTTTCTCTGATTTTCCAGATACATAAGGTACATTTCTTTCATGATACTCGAATTTATCTACATTCATTAACTTTGCTTTAAGCTCGTAATATTTTTGCACAATTGAAAATCTAGAAGAAACACTTTCAACAAGAGAATCTACAACTTCGCTTTCTAAGTCATCATCAATATGTCTCGAAGCATCTGGGCGTGATAAATTTCTTAGTTCATCATCAATCTTTTTATTTTGTAAAACTGAATTTAGCTCATGCTCAGCAACATCTATATGCTTTAATAAAATATCATTAAAAGCTTTTCCAGCACTATCGCGAACATCTTTCTTAATACTTTTAAGAAGATTATCTATCTCGGAAAAGTTTTTCTTTCTTTTCTTCCCATCTTCATCTAAAACTTCTCTTTCTTCGATTGATAAAAATCCAGAAACCATTTTTACCCAGTTAGTATAAGAAACGTCTGCTTTCAAACTCAAAATATTTTCTTCTTTTTCACTAAGCTGATATTTTGCCTGTGCAAAAATTCTCTCTAAATAATGTTTATATTTCTCAAGACTTTTGTCTGTAAGAATTTTCTTCTGCAAATCTTGAGAAATTTTTCCCAGTTTCAAATTAAAAAATCTTATTTCATTATCCATCTTTCGAGCAAATTCAAGTGCTTGTCCATATTTCGCTTTTACTTCGGGATTATTTTCTTCTTGGGCACTTCTAAGAGAGAAATAGAATACAATTCCTCCTTCGCATCCATAATTTTTCTGTAGTTCTTCAAAATCATCTAGTGCTTCTCTTAAAATTCTAAGCTCGCTCAAATAATCTTCTCGCACTTTCCATTTAGAAACAAATTTAGCTATTCTTTCACTAACTTCTTTCTTTCTCTTTTCAATTGCAGAGTCATCATCGCTTTTGAAAAGAGCAGTTAAGTTCCATGTCTCTTGCATCTTCTTCTCAAAGAATTTTGGATTAATAAATACTTCTAAAAAAAGATACACTTAAAAACCCATTTCCCATATAACCAGAATGTCATTAAAAGAAGTGGCGCGATACATTGGATTAGTTATGCTCTCAATTCTGCTAATACTTTCACTAAATTCAATAATAATTTCGCAAAGTGCAAATCCTTACTTATATCCGCAAATCTATCAACAATCTCTTTCAAAAACAAATGGATACTCGGCCATAACTGAAAAAATAGCAAACGATCCAATGACAAAATTTATCCCAAAAGAGATGATAGAACAACAAATCAACAAACTAATTGAAAACGTTCTAAGTTATTCTCGCTCTGAAAAAGAACAATTAGATTTAACAATTTCTCTAGATAATATACAATTAAAAAAATCACTTGAACAAAAAATCGCAGATACTCCAATTTGTGCAAATAATCAACCCCCTATTCCAGGAGAAGTGCCCTCTTGTAGAATGGCTGGAATTGCTAATGACGTTCTTTTATCTAATCTAATTTCAAGCAAAGGAATATCTCTGGATAAACCATTAACAATTGACCTCAAACCGCATTTAGACAAAGACAATAAATTATCTAGTTTAAAAGAATTTGTCTCAACTTTTCAAATTATTAAATATCTTTCTTGGATAGTTCTGTTTATTTCTTTGATAATCATTATGTTTATCGCGCCATCTAATGGTGCAAGAATGCGCTGGATAGGCCTTCCTTTCTTACTAGTTGGAATATCTTGTTTCATTTTACAGGGAGTACTGGGTGCTGCAATAACTGATAAATTATCAGATCCGGAATTTTCAGCAGGAATTCAGTCTATTGCCTCAGACTTGGCCTTTCCATTTAAATCGAATATTATGTTTTATGGAATAATATCTGGAATACTGGGGCTGATTTTATTCTCGGCTTCTTTCTTTTTCAGAAAAACGCAAGATAATAATTCAAAATAAATTTTTAATTGTTATTCTTCAAACACTTTCCAATAATTTTTAAAGTAATTTGAATATCTTTCTTTCTAATTCCAGAATGCAGTCCAAATCTCACAGCGCCATTTATTTCCTTTTCAGATAAACCTATTGCATTCAAAACTCTATTTTCTTTTCTCTCTTTAGTCAAACATGCACTTTTAGTAGAGCACATAATTCCTTTCAAAGAAAGTTGTAAAACAAGTTTTTCAGAATCAATTCCTGAAAAAAAAACAGAAACATGATCCTCTAGTCTATTCTCTTTCGAACCGATAATTTTTCCACCTAATTTTTCTAATTCCTCCATAAAAAAATTTCTTAGGGGTTTAATTTTTCCCCTAGTTTTCTTAATTATTTCTAGAGCCTTTGCAAATCCTACAATTCCGGCAACATTTTCAGTTCCACCTCTTCTTCCACCTTCTTGTCCACCATGAATTATTGAATAAATAGAAACTCCAGAACGCAAATACAAAAATCCAGTACCCTTAGTCCCTCCGATTTTATGTGCGCTCGCACTTAATAAATCAACGTTCCAGTCATGTACTTTTATAATCTCTTTTCCAAAAGACTGTACGGCATCAGTATGAAACAACACGCCTTTCTTCTTGCAAAGCGCACCTATTCGGCGAATATCTTGTATTGTACCTATTTCATTATTTCCATGAATAACTGATACCAATAAAGTATCATAATCTATCTCTTTTTCTAAAACTTCTAAATTTAATTTTCCTTCTTTATTAACTCCAATTTCTACAACATTGTATCCTTTCTTCTCAAGAACTTCACAAGCATCAAAAACAGATGAATGTTCAATCGCGCTAATAATTATCTTTTTTCTTTTTCCATCGCTCTTCTCACTAACCCCCATTAGAGCTAGTATATTAGCTTCTGTCCCCCCCGAAGTAAATATAATTTCATGCGCCTTACATCCCAGTTCATGTGCAATCTCTTTGCGTGCACTTTCAATTGCTTTTCGAGCATCCTCTCCCATCTGATGAGGAGAAGAAGGATTTCCATATTTTTCGCTAAAATAGGGCAACATCGCCTTAACAACTTCAGAAAAAACTGGCGCACTTGCAGAACTATCTAAATAAATCATCTTCATAAATTCCTTAAAGAATGATCATTAAAAAATGCTTGTATGAGATTAATGGTGCACCAGAAATCTTAAAAACTCAAAAAACAAACAAAATGCATGTTTTCGGAAAAATTAAACGGCGCGACTAATGAATTACTAAAAGAAGCAGAGATCACAAGTAAGGATTTTAGTTTAAGAGCCAGACAAGGTTCATTTCCACCATATGAAGAATTTCTTTCATTCGCAGAATTTCTTCGTCACCCTAATTTACAAGAATTTCCAGAAGAAATAAAAAAGTTTAGAGAAGATATTCGACCAATTCAGCACAGATATTTTCCTACTGATGAAAAAAGAATTTATGTTGGGCAACTATCAGAAAGACAACATTCAAGAGTAATGGTCAAACATGTTTTTGATCATCTATTTTTAATGAGGACTTATAAAACTACAGATAAAAGAACCCCATTTCGCTTAAGTTGGAGATTAAATAAAGAAGGTAAATTAGATCTTATTGATGTTTTTTATAGTAATACTCGAGAGATAAAGCCATTAGTACATAGATTCAATAATGATTTTTCATCTTTTGATTGGAATAGAGCAAAATTTTATGTTAATAATATTCCTCTAGATGTAGAGCAGTCCATAAATACAACATTTCATACTTTTAAAAAAAAGAATCAATATGAGGCATTAGTTAATTATGGTCATGGATTAGCACAAAATATCCTCCAAGTATTATATACTCATACCTCAAGCAATAAAAAAATAAATGATGGACAACGTACACTTAAAGAAATAGTGGGAGATTGGAATATCTGCACAATTCTTGAAAAATCGGCCAGCATTAGAGCAAGATTAACTTATACAGAAAATTCAGAAAACGCCTTTCAAATTTCTTACACATATTAAATCATTTCCAGAAAGTTTATCAAATTAGGCACTAACTTAATAAATCATCTTCATCAATTAAACCCCACTGTTTAAATTCTTCAATACGTTTAGGAACTTCTTCTATTAAAACCATTGAGATTATTTTTTCAGGAGTACGTTGATAATATGGATTCCTTAAATTTTTTCCTGGCTCAGCGCGAGATAACTGCTCAACAAAATATCTAGGCATACCTCCAAGTTCAACATACGCTACACTAAACGTCTCCGGATTTTGAATCCTTATACCTGATTTTACAGGAACATAACCTCTCTCTTCAGAACGTTGCCAAAGAAGTTTATTTTTCTCCTTTGACTCAGGCAACTGTGAACGAACCCACTCACAAAAAAGAACTTCCGCAGTTTCATGAATATCTTTTGCAAAAACGGCTGTATCGCACAAAAGTCGAAGCCCTTCAAAAATAGGGACATCAAGCTCAACTTCAAATTTCCTAAATTGATTTAATGGAACATTGTTTTTTCTCATAATTTTCAAATGTATTAAGGATTTTTAAATCTTCTTTCTCTAGAAAAAACAATACAGTAAGGCTTTTAATCCCTAAAGTATACATGAGACTATGAAGAAATCTCCAGAAGATAAGTTCGAACTAATAAAGAGAAATACTGAAGAAATAATAACTGAAGAAGAATTAACTATTGTTTTAAAAAAGAAAAAAGTTCCAAGAGTTTATTGTGGATATGAGCCAAATGGGCCGATGCATCTAGGCCATTTCGTTACAATTACAAAGCTTATGGATTTAGAAAAAGCAGGATTTAAAGTAATTATACTTCTAGCAGATGTTCATGCCATACTCAATAGAAAAGGGGGAGAAGAAGAAATAAAGAAGGAAGTAGAAAACTGGAGAAAAACAATAAACGCCATAGGAATGAATGCTGAAATTGTCTTAGGAAGTGACTTTCAGTTTAAAAAAGATTATCAGTTAGATGTAATGAAACTAGCACAGAGCTCAACAATAAACAGAGGTCTAAGAAGCATGCAAGAAATAGCAAGAGACGTAGAAAACGCAACTATCTCGCAATTATGGTATCCTTTAATGCAGGTAGTAGATATAAAACATCTAGGAGCAGATGTAGCACTTGGAGGGCTAGAGCAGAGAAAAGTGCATATGATTGGTAAAGACCTGAGTAAAATAATAAATTATGAATTCATTGCTCTGCACACTCCGCTCATAACTTCCCTCAAAGGTCCAGGACAAAAAATGTCTAAAAGTATTCCTGGCTCTGGAATAAGTGTCACCGACAGCTATGAAGAAATTAAAAAAACAATCAATGGCGCTTATTGTCCTGAAAAAGAAATTAAGGAAAACCCTTTATTACAAATCATGCGATTGATAATATTCCCAAGAACCGATAAACTTGAGATTAAAAGACCAACCAAATTCGGTGGCGACTTGAATATCGAGAGTTATAAAGAACTAGAAAGTATCTATTCTAAAGGAGAACTTCATCCTATGGACTTGAAAAATAGCACAATCGAAGAACTTGAGAAGATAATCGCACCCATAAGAAAGAACTACAAATAGCAAGATAATTCCTCTCAAGAATTCAAATAGGACTTTAAAATTTTAAGCGAAGGTAAACCATATTCTTTTCTCTGTGCATCTGTAACAGTTCCATCAATTTTATACATTTTTAGTCTTCCACTCTTAAGTTTCACAATTTGAGTACCAAATTTCTGAGGTTTCCCCTGTAATTGTAAAAATCTATCCGTTGCTTGTGCAATAAGAGTCTTTGCCTTTTTGTAACCTTCTTCATATGCTCTTTCAGCTAAACACAATGCCTTCTTAGAAGAAGAAAGTGTAAATCCATGTTGATAAATCATTCCAGCCATCCAAATTTCACGCCCAGATAATTTTCTCTCAACCACTAATAGCGCATCTAATTTTTTTCTAATATTTCTATTTAAAGCATAGAATTCTCTATCAGTATAATTCTTTTCCCATCTGCTTATATTTCTACTATCCTCAAGATATAAATCAAGTATTTTCATATCGCTCTAAATTAAAGCAGATATAAAAAAGTTACTAAAGAGTATTTTAAATCAAAAGTAGAATAATCTAATGATGCTCTTCGATTCCGTTAAACGCCGAAGGCAGGAATACTCCAGCGAATACGTCAGGAACCTTGTTCCTGAACGCCTCGAAAACTGGCAGTTTTCTCAGCTTCGCGAGAGTCACCACGGAACTTGTTCTGTGAGTGTGTCAAGGATTTCTAATCCTTGAGCACATTCAAGAATTTTACGAAGCGCAATTCTTGATACTTCGATTCCTGCAATAACGCCGAAGGCAGGAATCGAACCTGCATATCCTTGCGGAAGCTTGCTCTCCAAGCAAGTAGGCTACCACTGCCCAACATCGGCTTACTTAAAAATTGGGAAAATATCTTATAAATCTACCGTTTGTCTTAGTTATTAAAAATTCAATCTATCAAATTCTTTCCTAACTTGTTTTTCTACAACTTCAATAGTCGATTTTCCATCAATGCAAATAACGTTCCCGATAACATTTCGTATTCTTTCATCAGATGCACTTTGCACAGTAAGATAATGATAATTTAGGGTTAATTCTTGGGTAAAAGTTTTGCTCTTCTCGAATTTTTCTCTATTTTCTCCTCTCTTTTGCATACGTTCTTCAGCAATTTGAAGAGGAACATCAATATAAAACGTGACATCTGGTTTTATTGTTCCTGCAATTTCATGTAATTCCAGTATTACATCAAGATTTACTCCTTGTGTAAGCTGATATGCACATGTAGACAATGCATATCTATCACAAATAACAAAAACATTTTGTTCAAGAGCTGGAACAATCTGTTCATTTGTATGTATTTTTCTATCTTCAACAAATAATTGAGCCATAGACAATCCATCCGATAATGTCTCCGCATCATTTTGCAGTTTTTTCTTTAGTTCTTCAGCACGCCAAGTTGGTTCTCGAGTTAATAAGACATCTTGATATTTATTTTTTCCCCTAATATAATCAGCTAAACGCCCAATTTGCGAGGTCTTACCACTTCCATCTATTCCTTCAAAAGTAACAAAATATCCGCGTTTCATACTAAATACCTCATACGACTATACGTCACAAAAGAAAATCCTTCTCGAGAATCTCTAGAAATTTCCCGCCACCCTTCAGTATTTTTATATTCTGGAAAAAAAGTATCTCCTTCATACTTCCCATCAATTTCAGTCATTTCAAGACGTGTTGCTCCTTGAATTGTTTGCCTATAAATTTCTCCACCGCCGACAATATAAATTTCATTACTAATTGCATGTCCCATTAAAATTGAAGTCGATAGATCATTACAAACACTAGCTCCGGAAATACATAAATTTTCTTTTCTTGATAGAATAATATTTGTTCTTTTAGGCAATACTTTTCCAATAGATAAATAAGTAGAATGCCCCATAATTATAGGTTTATCTAGTGTCAGTTTCCTAAAACGGTTCATATCCTCTCTCCTAAGTTCTTTATCATCCCACCAAGGAATTCGGCCATTGTTTCCAATAACGTTCCCTTCAGAAACAGCACTAACTAAAACAATCTCTCGACTCATAAATTCTAAACTGCCATTGCTGCTTTAATTGGAGGGTAAGGGTTATATTCCTCAAGAACAAAATCTTCAATTCTTAACTGGTCAAATGGTTTTTTTGCAATCTTCATTTTAGGCAATGAACGAGGTTCGCGCGCAAGTTGCTCTAAAATTTTAGGCACATGATCATGTTCACCACCTTCTTCTCTAGGAGCATTTTCATAAATCCAGTTTTTTACTAACATAAAATCTTCTTTCTTGCCTACATTTCTAACTCGGTCTTTTAATTCCTCCAAATTATTACCATAAAAACTCCCTCGTTCTTCTTTTCCGCAATAAAAATGTGCATCTCCAAAAGTATGCATAAAAAAACGAGGTTCAAGTCCGACTTGCTGTGCAACAACTTGTGTCAAGAGTGCGTAAGAGGCTATATTAAAAGGAACTCCCAGAAACATATCACAAGAACGCTGATACAATTGGCAATCAAGATTTTTATCTTGTACATTAAATTGATACAAACAATGACAAGGAGGCAAAGCCATAGAATCAATTTCTTCAGGATTCCATGCAGTAACTATTTGACGGCGAGAATTAGGATTTTTCTGTAATCTTTCAATCAATTGTCCAAATTGATCAATTACTTTTCCATCGCTAGTTTTCCATTTTCTCCATTGCTTCCCATATACTGGACCTAAATCCCCATATTCTTGTGCAAAAGTAGGATCTTCCTTTATATTTTGAATAAAATCTTTTTTAGCAAGTTTCCATTCATCTGAATAACTAGAAAAATTAGCATGCACGCCATTCTTTTTCAAATAATGATCAAAAGCATTATCATCCCATATATGAACACCATTATCAACTAAGTATTTAATATTTGTATCTCCCCTCATAAACCATATAAGTTCATGAATTATTGAATTAATTTTAACTTCTTTAGTAGTCAAGAGAGGAAAACCTTCACGTAAGTCATATTCATTACGATATCCAAAACGAGAAATACTATCTGCATCAGTTCGATTCGGTTTATATCCAGTACCCTTATCGCTAAGTATAAATCGTGAATGGTCTAAATATTGTCTCATTCCAAAAAAAGAAATTCAGACTATAAATATAATCCTATACTCAAACGCTATAATCAAAAGCACGATGCGCTACCTCAACTTAAACGTCAGAAACTGAAAGTTTCTGATCGCATCGAAACTCGAAGAGTTTCTCAGCCTCAAGAACTGCTGTTCTTGATGGTCGTCAAGCATATTAAATCCTTGAGAGTTGGGGTTTGAATAAGCGCTCGTGCTTTGGACCTCAGAAACTCTGAGTTTCTGATGGCGCTCAAGAACTGAACGTTCTTGACGTGCTCAAGGAACCATCTCCAGCTTAAAAGCTGGAGTTTATTTCAAGTTCCTTGACATCAGACTAATCTAAAATAATTCTTAACAAATGGAATACACAATTGAGTCCATTTATCAAATAAATTAGAAGAATCTGAAAATAATACTTCAATTTCTTGGAGACTCATAAACTTCCCTTCTGCAATCTCTCCATCCCCCATTCCAATTTCTTCTTCATCTGTCTCTGCAATAGAAACAATTCCAAAATGATATACCTCAACTCCAGTTTCAGAATTAACATATCCTTTTATTTCAGGTAAAGGATATTTCTTCATAATAACTTCCTCTTGTAATTCTCTCATTGTGGCTCTCCGTATGGGATTTTCATCATCTTCTCTTTCTATGTGTCCTCCAACGCCGCAACTCCATCTATTTCGTAGACGCACTTCAGAATATTTTTCATTATTCGCTCTTCGGTACATAAATAATCTCTTTGTCTTAGGATGAATAATTAAAACATAAGGGATAATTTGTTTAAGTTTTGCATTATGTTCTAACTCTTCTCCTCGAACAGCATATTCATGTTTTTCTTTAATCAAAGAAACATAATCATATTCCTCTAAAAGCAAAAATCCTTCAAATGATTTTTCTTTAAATAAAACTTCTCTAGGAACAACAAGTGCTTCTTTAACCATAAAATATTATGATATTTCGACTATAAAAAGATTATGAATATTAATTTCTCATCTTCAATTCCAAACCAGTTTTATCAGCTATTTTTTTGACCAATCTTTCTCCTTCTTCAGAATATTTAAAATAAAACAAAATAGGCTTTTCTTTTCCTAAATTAGTGATTTTATCTATACTCTTTAAAATTGCAACTGTAGCCAAACCTTGCCCTCTAAATTTTTCTTTGAGGACAGCGGCACAAAGATAAAGTGATTTTGGAACTCCTTCAAATTTAATTTTCTTAATCTCTTCAAATAATTCAGCTTCATTAATCTTCTTCCGAAGAAAATTATTCATTAATCTCAATTTGCAAGGTAAAATCAAGGTATAACCTATAATAATATTATCTGCGCGAATAATATTAAGATATTGTAGACCGTTCTCAAAAATCCAATCTTCTGTTTGTTTACTAGTTGGTAATTGACTTGAATCTGTTTCCGTTTTAAAATATTCTTCAGAAATTCTGCTTGTTTCATCAAGGTCGGCTCGAATTGTATTCGCTTCATCGGAAGAATAAGAAACAACTGGAAGATTCATGATGAAATCAATCTTTCATTTCAATCTTAATCTGTACAGAACGTGGAATTTGCAATTTCATTATTGGATGTAAAATTCTATCTTCAGCAGGAATATCAATTATTCTGCGATGAACGCGCATTTCATATTTGTCAAAAGTTGCAGTCCCGCTACCGCATGGAGATTTCCGCGTTGTGACCTTAAGATGTCTTGTAGGTAATGGAATAGGTCCCCTCATAGCGACGCCAGCGCGTAAAGCAATTTCTTTAATATTTGCAATTACTGGATTCAATTCATCTATATTTATACTTGCGAGTTTGATTCTGACTTTGGACATACACAAGAGATACGAAAACGCTTTTTAAACCTTATGTCTCAAAATAACTCAGGAGTTTAACTAAGAATAGAATAAAAATTAAAAACTTATTTATCGTTTCTAAAATAGTCCAAAATGCCTTTCTCATTAACAACTGAATTAGTTTGAATTATCGCTGGAGCTCTTTCTATTTTCTGTGGTGATAAAGGTCTTCCTAAAGAATAAACACAAACTGGAAATACTGAAATAATTGAAACTAAATAAACCGTATCTGCAAATTGAGAAAGTCTTTTAGTTAAACCATCGAGTGTTAACTCTCTTTCAATTCTTTTAGTTTGACGCATATACATCTCTTGCGTAAAGCGTAGTGTACGTTCAAGGTACTCTTCTGCATCTTTTATATCCATTTTATATATGGGCGCGGAGGACATTAAGAACCTTTGGTTTCTTAAGACCCTTGGAATCACATTAAAGAGAAAAGAATCCCAATGTTTAAAAACCCTCTTTTTCTTTGTGAAGTATGCCATTCAAACTTAATATTTCACAGAAAGAAAAAGCCTGGAAGTTCGAAACAGAGTCAGAATCTTTAATTGGAAAGAATGTTGGAGATATTTTAGATGGAAAAGAAATTAAAGAAGATTTAGAAGGGTACCAATTAGAAATAACTGGCGGAAGCGACATGGCGGGCTTTCCATTAGCTAAACAAGTAGAAGGTCTAGCACTTAGACGTTTACTTCTAAAAAAGGGATGGGGAATGCATGACAAACGTAAAGGCGTACGTATTAGAAAAACAGTCAGAGGAAAACAAATTGCATCAACTACCATTCAAATCAACATCAAAGTAATAAAAGCTGGAAAGAAATCTTTAGTAGAAGTTTTTCCAGAGCAAAATCAACCAAAGGTTGCTCCTGCTCCAAAAGTCGAAGTAGCTCCTGCTGCTTAATTATTCAAAACAGCATCTATCAATGACCTATTTATTCTCGAACACTTTAGGATTCAGAAAACATTTTGACTTCAAGTTATCAAAACCACACCTTTAAAAATCCCCTTAATCTGAAAAATAGAATGGTAACAAATAAACTAGCACAAGAAGAGAAAAATATCCCTATGGTAAACCTAGGAATATTTGGTCACATTGATCACGGAAAAACAACTCTTCTCTATAAACTTTCAGGAAAATGGACAGACACTCACTCTGAAGAACTCAAAAGAGGAATTACATTAAAGTTAGGATATGCGGACATTACTATCTCAAAGGATGAATCGGGTTACAATAAAAATGGAAAGGGCACTGCATTGTTGCACGTTTCGTTCGTAGATTCTCCGGGACATGAAATGCTTATGTCAACAATGCTTTCAGGAGCTGCAATGATTGACACAGCAATTTTAGTAGTCGCTGCAAACGAAGGAATAAAACCTCAAACACGTGAACACCTTACTGCTCTTCATGCAAAAAAAGTCAAACATTTAATCGTAGTGCAAAATAAAATAGACCTCATTCCACAAGAAAAAGCAAAACAAAATCATAAAGAAATTCTAGAGCTTCTTAAAGGCAAATATGATAACGCGCCAATAATTCCTATTTCTGCCCAGCAAGAAGTGAACCTTGACAAAATCTATCAGGCAATAGCAGAAATACCTGTTCCACAAAGAGACACAACGGGAAATCCTCTTTTTCTTGTCGCAAGAAGTTTCGATATTAATCGTCCTGGAACCACTCCAAAAAACCTTCACGGCGCAGTTCTTGGAGGAACACTCAAAAAAGGAAAACTAAAGGTTGGAGATGAAATTGAAATTAAACCGGGTAGGGTAATAAAGGAAGCAAATCAATATCATTATAAAACTGTCACAACAAAAGTCGTAAAACTCTTCAATGGTTCAACAGAAGTGTCTGAATTAACTCCTGGAGGAAGTATGTCAATTGAAACTGAACTAGACATGGCTCTGGGAAAAAGTGATGCATTCTCAGGTTGCGTTGCATCTATCTCTAAAACTCTCCCAGAAAATGCTTTGACTCTGAAAATAAAATTCTCTCTTTTTTCTGAAAGTTTCACATCAACAGGCACTGTAAAAATAGAACCGCTCAAACCTTCTGAAACAATTCTTCTAAGTATAAATACCTCAAAAACTCTCGCAATGATAAAAAAAATTCATGGTAACGAAGCAGAACTAATTCTCAAAACTCCAATAGTTCCTTTCAAAGGTGATAACGTTGCTCTCGCACGTAATTTCAATACTCACTGGCGTCTCGTAGGTTCTGGAGAGATTGTATAATTGGTGTAACAACAATTTCAATGGTTTTACTATAGAACGTACGTTATCTAGATGAACTGTACAGAGAAGTTTGAATAATTTCGAATTTACGATTAATTATCGGGAGCAAGATGTTTCTGAGCGCACTCAAGGATTGAAAATCTTCTATGCTAAGAAACTATATGATTCTTAATGACTTCGGGCTTTTGAAAGTTCCCTATAGAGAGCTTTGAATAACCCTGATTTTTGATTGGTTTTAAGGAGTTTTCAAAGAGATTCTTAGAGGACTTTTGAGGTTTTTCAAAGTCATCTATAGATATTCACTCCAAACTTCATCATCTTTTGCATTATTCCACATTTTATCTATTGACTTTTGAGCAAGAATAAGCCATTCGAATTTTTCATTTTTGACTTCAATCAAAGAATGAATAGACTTTAAAGATAAGAGATATTTTTTCTTTTGAATTTTAATATTATTTTATAGAAATTATGAAATATATATCTTACTATTTTATTCTTTTAATTATCTGCCTATTTTATAAATATCCAAAATCAGAGAAAAGTTTATAAACAACCCTTTAGTAGTTTAGTTATGAAAAAAGGTGTTCAGGGTTTTGCATTTTTGCTCCTATCGTTAGTTCTTGTTTCATTTTTAAGTATTTCTCTGGTCTCTACTCTTACAAAATCAGAAAATACTGCAAGTTCAGATTTAACGGAAACTGCAAGAACCACCGTTGCAACTGGCGCTAAACAAACAACAACGGTTTTCGAGAGAATGTTTGGAGTTTTCAAGGGCACTGGAGGAATAAGCCCAGAAACACAATTAACCATAACTAAATGGATTCTCATTTTTCTCGTAGTTCTTGTAGTATATTCTATTGCAACATTCATTCCTTTCTTCCCTGAAAACCAACCTTCAATTCGCTGGTTTTTCGCAATTGCAATAGGAATCTTATCATTTATATTCGTCAAACCTGAAGAAATTGGAATTCTTCTTAAGTCTTATCAAGCATTAGGTATAGCCGTGACTAGCGTAATTCCTTTAATAATTATACTTACATTAACTCATAGATTAAGAGAGGCATCTCCAGGAACGGCTATAATTGTGAATAAAGTTATATTGATTTTATTCTTGGGCTACCTTATTTTCCAATGGGCAACTTTAGAAGTTCCAGTTAATCAAGATCCTCCAGCATTAGCTTGGCTCTATCCTATTTGTGCAGTAATTACTCTTGTCTGGCTTCTTGGAGAAGGATATTTCTCTAAAATGATGGAAGACGGTAAAGAGGAAGTGAAGGAAGATAGAGTAAGAAGAAGATTAAAAAGATCTACTGCATATGTTAATAATACTGCAAATGCAGAAACTGATTTAGAGAAACAAGGTGGAATAAGTTAATACAATATCTTTTTAAAATCTCTTTCCCACTATAATCTATGAATAAACAATTAAAGAGTTCATTCCAAATTCTATTTGCATTATTTATTTTGTCTTCAATTTTCTTTACTTATGTAAAGGCAGAAACAACTCCTGGAGAAGCAGTTAAACAAATTGCAGGATTTAATCCTGAAGACCTTCCAACAACTCCCGAAGGATTCAAAGATAAATACTTATCTCGAGAATGGTCTGACTTAATAAGCAAGAACAAATATCTTGGTCCAATACACAATTTCTTCTTAGAAAATCAAACAATATTCAAGGTACTATTCGGAGATCCATATGCAATATCCCTTACATTTCTATTAGTATTTGTCCTTTGGTTATTTATTGCAGTTAAATCAGGACAGATCATTGAATCTTCAGGAATACTTAAAGGTGGCTCAACAATCATTGCAGGATTCGTATTTACAATTCTTCTTGCTCAAACAACTCTCTTAAGAACAATCGCTAAACTCTGTCTAGACTTAGTTACTAAAGCCGAAAATTTGTGGATGCGCCTTATTGTAGCAATTGTGCTTATCGTTCTATTCTTCATTGCGTCTTATTTAGTTTCTATGTTTAGAAAATCAGCAATAGAAAATAAGAAGAAGAAGAAATTTGAGGAGATGGAAGAAAAAACAGAAGAAGTTGAAGCCATGACAGAAGGATTGAAAAAAGATTGAAAAAGTTAACAAGTAAATCTTCAGATCAGTCAAATACATTTTAAATATTTAATAGACATTATCATGATGGTCATAATCTAGTAAACGCACAACTTTCTCACTTTCAAGAATTTCATACGTTAAAACAAAATTACGAATGTGAAATCTCCTCTACCTAGCCATATTTGCAGTCAAAGGCTTTCCAATGTCGGGATTCTCAGATATTTCTTTTATCTTTCTATTTAAAATCTCAAACTGAAGTTTATCTTTCTTTGACAATTTAAAAAAATTCTGTCCAATTGTTCAGAGACCTCAAGTGTATAATCCAACTCTATTGATAACTCTTCTCAAAATCATTGTGTGTACCTATCTTAATAAATTTACCTTTCCTTATTGCATCGAGTTTTTTCAGATATTCTTCTCGAACTTTTGGCTCGGTCTCAATTTGAGCTTTAATAAAAGTATTAATCTGATTACTCATACTGACACCATTTTCTTTACAAAATTGAGAATACTTATCATAAACTCCTTCTTCTACATTAAATGTCTTTAATACCATGTTAAATAACCTTATTTAATACTATTTAAACCTTCATATTTACTTCTTTCTAGCCAAATCTTCAACAGCATTATTAAATACATTAGCACTTTTAGCTCCTCGATTAAGTGTCTCCCCCAATGCCTCGGCTTTAGCCTTCCTACTTTCCTTAACAACTTTATGCATTATCTTAGACATAATCGTATAAAACGCAAGTAAAACAATCAAACTAAGAGCCAATTGAAATAGTGATTGATTTCTGATTGTCCCAAAAAATCCTCCAAGACTAAAAAAGAAATTCGCCATTTCATTTAATCCTCCAGATAAAGCGGCAATAGTTGTAATACTCGCCCCACCTGCCCATGATTGCCATCCCTCTCCAAAGAAAGGCACAATCTCCAGAACTTGTCTTAATATGAGAAACATCAATAGCCAAAGACAAAGAAGGACTATAACCTGTCTTAAATCAACATCTCCTTTAACTCCAAATAATGAACCAATAAAAGCAAAATTCTCTGGCAAAGCAACTTTTTGTTCTAGGGCATTATTAGACTGTTCATAAATTCCGCTAGTAACGTTTTTTATGCCTTCACTAACATTCACAATTGAAGTTGCAGTTTCATTTGCAACCGCGTCTTCTGCATGCACCAAAGAAACAAATAATAAAAGAAAGACGATAAAAGCAATACTCTTTTTCATCTCCTTTCAAACAAATCCTCATTTATATGCTTTACTGGTCAAGAATAGAAATACTTATATACAACAAAAGCAAAAGAAAAAGATGAGTAAAAGTAAAGCTGCATTAATCGGATTGATAGGGATAAGCGCAACATATGTTTTAGCAACCCAACCCAAAGATACAAATGTTAGATTAATCGCAGGTTCTTTGTGCGCAATAGCTACAGCAGGAGGAATCGGAGCAGCATTAAGAAGCGGAAACAACCAATATGGTGCTCCTCCTCAAAGAACACATCGTTATCAAACGCCTCTGGAAAGAGGTCCTGAAGAAAATTTGCCCATAGAAAGACAGCAACTCCATTTACATCTAACTCAAGATCGAAGAACATATTTTCTTGATAATTCAACACACAATACTCTAAACGTGCATAATAATAAGGACGAACAAGCAAATCAAATTACTCTTCCTAATGGAGTAATCCCTCCAAGAAGACGCCCATATTGAGAGTCTAAGAATTATTTAAAACAATTTCTTCTGTGCACTCTCTTTCTTAATTTCACGCAACTTTAAAAGCTGATTCTCTACTCTCTCGGCTGAAAATTCATGTCTATTTACAAGAATTTCTTTAACTTTTAATTCATCTAAATTTGATGATTCCACTTTATCTTTAGAAACATTAGGTCTCTTGAAAATCTCAAAAACTTCTTGCCAATTAAAATCTAGTTTCTCTTCAATAGCGCGGAATATATGAACGGGATATTTCTTTTCGCGAATAAGGGCAAGTGCTTTCTTAGGCCCAATACCTTTCACGCCTCCAGGATTAAAGTCAGTCCCCACAAGAATTGCTAAACAAATTAGTTGATCAGCATCTACTCCAAGTTCATTTAGCAATTTTTCATACTCTATCATTTCAGGAGCAATATATACAAAACCATTTGGGGTTTTTCTCTTTCTAGATAAAGTCAAATTCTGAATCAATCTATTGCCTCCAACAGCCAAAGCATCATAATCTTGACTTCCTACTGCATATGCTTGTCCATTCTTAACAAGTTCAGCGCATTGCATTTCACCTTCTCCGGGCGCCTGCATTACTGCAATTCCCAAAGAAGATAACAATTCCTTACTTTCTCGTATCATTTCTGAATTTAGTTTAATAAATCCTCTAGAGTATTTGGCCATTCCATCAAAATCTTCTTCTTCTTTTGCGTCTTCATATTTCTCTTTAGCCATATCTTTTGCTTCTTGCCTTATCTCATGAGTTTTTCCTTTCAAAGGATGATATTCTCCATCAAAAACATATATTAATTTTATACCTTCACTAAGCAAAGCCACATTTCTATAAAATAGTCCTGAAAGATGAGAGGTTATTCTTTTCTGTGAATCCATAAGTGGAGTCCCATCTGGTTGTCTGACTGATGATAAGAACTGATAAATTGCATTAAATGCATCAATAGCAATTATTTTTCCTTTTAGTTCTTCAAACTTTACTTCTTTCCTTGGAACAATATCTCCTATTTGTAATCCCATATAATTTACAACTTTTCAAAGATTAAATATATATCTATGGTTAATAAGTATGTGCACCTTCAGAAGAAACAAACTTTATCTCATTAGACTTTGGATTAAATGAAAAAGGTAAGGCATAATAAACTTCATAAAATATTCTTTTTAAATTTGAAACATTACTTTCTATTGAAACTCTTTGTTCATCAAAAGTAAGAGGTTCATCCACCATTTGAGGAGATTCATAAGTTAATCGACTTTTAGGAGAAATAAATTGAGCAAAAAAGATATATTCTATTTCCCCAGATCCATTACTCCCTTTATCTTCTAATGAAACTTCTATTCTAGAAAGTGGCCTATCACGAGGATTTCTAAGTTTACCTACAACTGCTTCTGCATATTTGAGAGTATCTGTAAAAATATAGCTACCTCGCATACAAATCATTCAAAATAATTCTATATAAATTTATGCAAAACCTAATAAACTCTTTTTTCCTGTATAAAATATGAAAGGATTTATTGTTTACTCTACATATGAACTTCTTAATGAAAAAACAGTTGTACAACTTTTCGGTCGCCTTGAAAATGATCAATCTTTTGCAGCAGTTATTCCAATTAAACCATATTTTTTTATAGAAGAGAAATTTGAAAAAAAACATTCAAAAATAATTGAAAAATTTAATGTTGAAAAAACATCATTTACAAATTTTAAAGAATTTCCAGTTGTAAAAATTTCTGGAGAAAATCATATAGAATTAAACAAATTAGCTGAAACGCTTCATAAGAATGATTGTGATACTTACGAAGCAGATGTAAAACCACACACTCGTTTCCTCATAGATAATAATATTCTAGGCTCAATAGAAATAACTGGAGATTATGAAACTGCAGAAAGAATTCATAGAGTTTATCATTCTCCAGTTATTAAACCATCAGAATTCATTCCAAAACTTAAAGTTATATCTTTGGATTTAGAAACTGGAAAAGAATCGGGGGAGCTATTCTGTATCGGACTTTATGGAGAGAACTATGAAAAAACTTTCTTAGTTGGAGAACAAAAAATAAAAAATGTTGTTTCATGCAAAGACGAAGAAGTTTGTCTTGAAGAGTTTAAAAAAGAGATAATAAAAATTGACCCGGATATCATTACTGGATGGAATATAATAAATTTTGATTTTAATTATCTAAAAGAAAAGTTCAAAAAATATAAAATTTCTTTTGATATTGGAAGAACAAATGATTCGGTGCGTCTTCGTCTAGAATCGGGTTTTTTTAAAAACTCCACTGCAGACATTCCAGGTCGGCAAGTTATGGATGCAATGAATATGATTAAAGATCCATTCATTAAAGAAGCACCTTCAATAAAACAAGCGGAATTTGAGTCGTTTTCTCTTGAAGATGTCTCGCAAGCATTGCTAAAAAAAGGAAAACTTATCAAAGGAAAAGATAGACATGGCGAAATAGAAGAACTCTACACAAAAGATCAAAAAAAGTTAGTAGAGTACAATACTAGAGATTGCCTATTAGCTTATGAAATTCTTACAACAACCAAGATGCTTGATCTTGCAATAGAGCGCGTGGATCTTACAGGTTTATCTCTAGATAGACTTGGAGCATCAGTCGCAGCATTTGACTCCCTTTATATCAGGGAGGCTAGAAAACGTAGTTTAGTCTCTCCAACTACTCATTTCACACAAAAAGAGAAAGGTATTACTGGAGGATTTGTCAAAGCATCCAAGCCTGGAATTTACCACAATGTGGCAATTTTAGATTTCAAATCTCTGTATCCTAGTATTATTAGAACTTTTAACATCGATCCTTCTTCCTTATTAGATAAGAAAGAAAAAGACTCAATAGAATCTCCTAACAAAGCTTATTTCAAAAATCAAGAGGGAATATTGCCATTTATTATAGAAAAGCTACATAATGCTCGTGAAAAAGCCAAAAAAGAAAAACGTGAACTAGCAAATTATGCAATTAAAATTATTATGAATTCATTCTTTGGTGTTCTTGCCAATCCAAATTGCCGCTATTATAACTATGATATGGCTAACGCAATTACTAATTTCGGACAGACAATTATTAAACTTACTGCGGAAGAAATTGAAAAGAAAGGATATAAAGTAATTTACAGCGATACAGATTCAGTATTCGTAGAAACTACTCTAGAAAAAAATAAAGCACTAGATTTAGGAAAAGAAATTCAAGATTCAATAAATTCATTCTATAAAGATTATGTGGAGAAAAATTACGACCGTAAGTCCAATCTTGAACTTCAATTCGCAAAGCTCTATCTTTCTATGATGCTCCCAGCAACTCGTAAATCAAGTAAAGATAAAGAAATAGAAGAAAAGGGTGCTAAAAAACGTTATGCAGGTTTACTTGAAATAAATGGAGAAGAAGAACTAGAAATTACGGGTCTTGAAGCAATTCGAGGAGACTGGACAGAGGCTGCGCAAGATTTCCAAAAAGAACTTCTAATGAAAGTATTTCATAAAGAGCCGCCAGAGATATTCATCAAATCATATATCAAAAAGCTCTTAGATGGAAAGATGGACGAAAAACTAGTCTATCGTAAATCGATTCGTAAAGAATTAGGGGAATATACTAAAACAACACCTCCTCACGTGAAAGCAGCGCGTAAGCTTGATCATCTTGAAGGCAATCTAATTGAATATCTAATTACCACAGATGGTCCAGAGCCAATCCAAAAACTCAAACATAAGATAGATTACGAACATTATATAGAAAAACAAATAGCTCCAATAGCGAATCAAGTTCTTTCACTTTTTGGCTCTTCTCTCGATGATATTCAGAAAGGCAGTAAACAGAAGAAATTATTCTAAAAATATTCAGTTCATTTAATCGTATGCTGTAAACGAACTTTTGGTACAATTGTTTATTATAAAATATTACAAAAGTTACAGAATATTCTGGTTCGAACAAAGAGAATGATTATGGAATAATCAAAGAATATTCCGTTTACTTGTGATTAGACGGGTTGTTTACAGCCTCAAGTTAGCCACAAAGGCTCTCGAGAGATGACTTCTGCATGCACTCTTTTCTGGAGCGTAATTACCGAGCTTTTTAAAAATTTGTTAGGGTGGGAAATTAGAAATTGTTGATAGCCCAAAAAATAAATAGATTATTCTTTAAAGGGTATAAAATTCTATTTCAAAGGTTTGAAAAATATAGGAATAAAGTGTTTTTTATCTTTTGAAGCAATCTTCTTTAAGTTCTTCATTTTATCAGTAGGTTCATGATTATAGCAAATTTCAATAGATAATTCTTTAATTTTTATATTCGCATAGTCTTTTTTAAATTGGACGCTATTCAAGAACACAAGATAACTGCTTAGTTTTCTAGTGAACATATCAAATCTCATTTCAGGATCTAATATCTCCTCGTCATCAATAATAACCAACAGTGGCATTCCTTCTTTTGTTTTAACAATCAGGTCAATTGTATCAAAGTTACTAAGGCTCATAGAAGAAAGATTATTTGACGATATAAATATCTTTTCATCTAACAAATTAAAATTGATTGGAGGCTTGATGACTTTACTTATCAACAATTCTCCTATTGAATGGGAAAAATTTTCTCATTTATTTCGAGGTAATTTCGCTTAAATCAGATTAGACGCCGAACGGCGTAAGGTTTGCGGAAAATATTAAAGCGGAGCGGAAGAAAGAAGAATGCATGTTTATCGAACTATAATTAAATCGAAAATAAGCGACAGAAGTCATTTTCGTTTAATCACTCTTAAACGCCCTTTTAACATTCTTTAAACTCTGTAAAAATGCTCATGCCGAGCGCGTCGCGCCTGCGGCGCTCCATTTACTATTGTGGCTATTTTTCTTGGAACTATAAGCACTCAAAAAATCGTGAGAATAAATATAGCAAACGCACTTAATTTCCTATAGGGTTTTGGCGTTTGCTATTACGCGAACGCATCCGAATACTTAATACGTCTGCTATACATTAACCAACACCCTTAAAACCTCTCTTTTCTTTCGAATAATATGGAACGTCAAGAACTAGGAGCTAAAGTTGTAAACATAACTGGAGTTCTTGAGCGCTCGCGAGAATCAAAAATAATCTCTGATGAAACAAATAAACTAAAAGAAGAAGGATTCTCGAAGTTTCAAAGAAGACCTAAAGAATACAAATACGTTATGAAACCCTTATTCGAAGAAAGAATGAGAAAACTAATGCCTAATTCTGAAGACTTTGATGCATTTGAAAAAATAGTTCATACTTCACCTAAAAATTTCATTCGCTGTAATACTTTAAAAATTTCTTCACAAGAATTATTCGATAGACTTTCTAAAAGATGGAAGATAACACAACCTTATCAAGACTATCCCGAAATTATGCTTATTGAACAAGACCTCGGTCCCGGAGAACTGGGAAACGCAATTGAACATCTTCTAGGGTATTATTACATTCAAGAAATTTCAAGTATGATGTCTGCAATTGCTCTTGATCCTAAACCTGGAGAAATGGTCTTGGATCTTTGCGCTTCTCCCGGAAGTAAAACAACTCAAATTGCAGCAATGATGAATAATCAAGGAACTCTAGTAGCTAACGATTTAAAACTAGACCGAATTAGAATTCTTTCTTCTAACTTGGAGCGTTGTGGAGCAGCAAATACAATTGTAACAAAGAACGATGCAATTGCTCTCTCTGGAAGAATTGCAAAAACTTCAATGAGATTTGATAAAATTCTTCTAGATGCCCCTTGCTCTGGAGAAGGAACACTACGATCAAGTCCAAAAACATTCATTATGTGGAATCCTAAGGTCATTAAAAAGCTCTCAAGACTTCAAAAGAAACTCCTAGCGTATGCTCTTAAATGTCTTAAAGTTGGAGGAAGTATTGTTTACTCAACTTGTACTCACGGTCCTGAAGAAGACGAAGAGATAGTAGACTTTGCTCTAAACAACTTTCCAGTCAAAGTAGATGCAATAAAGCTGCCCTTAAAATGTAGGGAAGGAATAACCAGTTGGGGAAAAGAGAGTTATCATGAAGATGTTAAAAAGACCTGTCGCATTTATCCTCAAGACAACGATAGTGAGGGCTTTTTCGTTTCTAAAATGACTTTGCTAGAAGAAATTCCAGAGAGAAAAGGAGAGATTGAAACATGAACATCCACTTTATAAAATCCTCAGAAAAAAAAGAAATTATAGAAGAACTAAAAGAGAATTTCGGAATTGAAGAACTTCCGTTCCTTTTATTAGAGTCTGGAAGAGAGAAAATTAGAGGATTCACTGGTTCATTAAGTAAAGAAGAAATATTGGAATTTGGACAAATTGCTTACGTTGAAGGAGTGGGGCTCTATCTACTTCGAAGAGAAGAAGCATTAAGAATGGGATTTGACGCAACTCAAATTCTTGCTAGTCAAATAACTAAAAGCATCGTGGACATTAACGAAGAACAAGCCAGAAACTGGCTTCGTGGATACGATATAGAAATACAATCACCTCGTGGAGTTGTAGTTGTAAGATTCGAGAAAGATTTTCTTGGGTGTGGAAAATCAACAGGAGAAAGAATTGTAAATCACGTTCCTAAAGAGAGAAGACTCAAGAAGTAATGTTTTTAAGCACAGGGATGCTCACCAACTTATGGATGAAATACAAGAGGTAAAAATGCAGGGAATGATCAAACGACTTGCAAAAATGCCTCGTGTAGAAGCAATAATCTTCTTCGGAAGCCAGGTAAGAAAAGACGCACGTAAAGATTCTGACATCGATCTAGCAGTAATTACTTCAAAAAGTACAAGAAATCAGGAGTTGGAGATTATAGGTCTAGGAAGCGATATATTTGATATCTCTATCTTTCATCGTCTGCCTTTAATTATTCAGTTCCATGTTCTTAAAGAGGGAAGAATTCTCTTTTGTAAAGACCAAAAAATACTACAACAAATAAAAACACAGGTTCTTCGTTTCTACTGGGACTATTCTACTTTCATGAACATTTTCTATAAACGGGTGATTCATGTATAACATTGAAAGAATAGGAAAAAGTATTGCAGACATCGAAAAATATCTAAAAGAAATCACTTCCTACAACATTAAGACCCTAAATAATCTCGAAGACGGAAAAACCTATCACGCTGCTTCGATGGTTGTTTTCGCCATTCTCAATAGAACAATTGATCTTGGAGGAGAATTAATCACTGCAGAAGAACTAGGAGCTCCTCAAACATATCAGGACATTATGCCTACACTGGCCAAAGCAGGAATCATTAATAAAGAACAGGCTGTAAAACTTAATAAGCTTATCAGAAAAAGAAATGTGCTTGCACATTTTTACGAAGACATACATGAAAAAGAGCTCTTCGAAACAATCAAAGATATACCTCTCATAAAAGAATTTGTAGAGAGCGTACGAAAAAGATTGAAGAAGTAAATTTAAGATCGCGCTAAAGGTGGGCTTGTTGCACCGGTAAGCTTTTCCAATCCTTCTCGAAAAGAACTAACATATTCTCCATCAAGATGAACACCGCGAACATTTTGAATTGAAACGTGTGAGGTTGTCTCGTTTGTAATACTCCCAAGAAAACCTGCATAAGAATCAACGTAATAAAGCACATGCCCCTCTATTAAACTATTCCCATCTCCATCTTTTACAAATCCTCCTGTTGCCTCATATCCCTGACACTAAGATCCAAATTCACGATGAAAATAACTTACAAGATCTCTAACTAAAACCGGGCGAGATAACATAAGGTGATGAACGGCCATAATAAATATCAATAAGAATAGTTTATAAATTATCCATCTTCACGTTTCCAAATCTATTTAAACACATAAATAATCTTTGTAATATGAATTCAATAGAAATTGACACATTAAAGAAAGCAGGAAATATTGCAAAACAAACAGTTGCCTACGCAAAATCACTAGTGAAAAAAGGAATGCCTCTGCTTGAAATTGCAGAGAAAATTGAAGATAAAATCCGCGAACTTGGAGGTAAACCTGCATTTCCAGTAAACCTTTCTATAAATGAAATCGCAGCACATTCTACTCCTACTTGGAACGATACGCTAGTAGCCTCGGGATTATTGAAAGTCGACATTGGAGTTCATATTGATGGATGGGTTGCAGATACAGCCATTACATTAGACCTTGAAAATTCAGAAGAAAACAAAAAGTTGATTGAAGCGGCAGAGAAAGCACTCAAAGAAGCAGTAGAACTAGTGCACTTAAATATTCAACTTAAAGACATCGGCGAAGCAATAGAAAATAAAATAAAATCTTTTAAGTTTTTACCTGTTCAAAATCTCTCAGGTCACAGTATAGAACAATGGAATTTGCATGCAGGAATAACCGTACCTAATTTCGGTAATTCACAAAATAAAATTCTAGAAAGTGGTGTATATGCTATAGAACCTTTCTCAACAAACGGATTCGGAGCAGTAAGAGATGGAAAAAAATCTGGAATTTATTCTATTCAAAAGAAAGGAAACGTTAGAGATCCATTCGCAAGAAAAGTTTTAGAATTTATAGATGAAGAATATAGGACTCTTCCGTTCTGCTCTCGCTGGCTTCACAAGAAATTCGGTTCTCGCGCACTTCTAGCTTTACAGCGCCTAGAAGAAGCAGGCCTATTACACCACTACGCACAACTAATTGAAATTAATAAGGGAAAGGTCGCACAAGCAGAGCATACGATTATTATTACTGAGAAAGAAACTATTGTGACGACGGAATAAAAAGACATTTAATCTTCATAAACCTTCTTTCTATGACCTACCTTTAAAACATATAAAACCTGAGCAACAGTATCAACATCGATAATAAGCCTATGGTCCCCTACCCTCAATTTAAATCCTTTAATCTCCTCCAAGTGTTCAAGAAAGCGAAAGGGATCTTCCTTACAGCGTTGTAATTTCTTCCAAATTCTATCTTTATCTTCCTTTTCGAGCTTACTCAAAAAATCAAGTACATTTTTATCAAATTTGAGCTCGTACATTTTTTATAAGCCAAGAATCTTCTTAGCTTCATCCTCAGTATAGAATTCGCCTTTCTTAATTCTCTCACGAGCTTCTTTTATCTCCATAAGTGCCTTCTGACCAAGTCGGGGTTCTTTCTCAACGAGCTTAGCCAAATAAATTAGCTTCCTCACCAATTCATCATAACTTTCACTTTTATATTGCTTGAAAGAATCCAATTCGGTTTTCGTTACCTGATTCAGACGGATAGTGGTTTCCATATACTATTGTATACATATGTAGATTATTTAAATCTTTGTATTGTGAAGAAACTATTGTGGCAACGGAATAAAATGTTCTTACCTGATAAGAAAATACTCACCAAAAAGACACTTTTTCATACCTAACAAGAAAAAGGTTCATATAGTTCAAAAATTATTACATGGTATGAAAAAGGACATTCTCGAACAAACAGGGAGAACTTGCGGAGGTAATAAAGAATGACGCACAAATTGTGGCAGAAAAAGCTAGAGTTACGCCATAGTAAATCGGTGATTGATATCGTGCAATTTGGATCTACAACTCAAGAAGGGAAAACTCCAAACGATATAGACATCGCCGTAATATTCAAATCAATTCCTCTAAAAAAATCACCAAAACTAAATGCAGAAACTGCACTTATAGAACCAAAAATAATAAACACAAAAAAGAATACCACAAAAAACTTTTTTATCTTATTCATCAAACACCTTTTTCTATAACTAATAAAATATCGGACTATTAAAACTTTATCCTGCATATATCGGGCCCATTTCCATACCTGCCTTTGCGCTCTTAAGATAATGTTCTTCCAACTTCTTATATCGTTTAGCAGTATCAACAGAGACGCTCGGTCGTATTTTAGACAAAGATTCATCAAAGTCTTTCTTAGTAACAATTTTAGAGTTAATATCGCGTCGCAGAGCTGTAAGTGCTGCTTCAATGACTAAACTCTCAATATCCGCTCCAACAAACCCTTCTGTTTGTTTAACAAGATGATAAATTAATTTGCTTCTATCAGATAATTCACTAAATCTTGTAAAAGGCTTCTCTTTCTTCATTCTCTTTTCATCTTCTAAATTTATTGGTTGATCAGAAGCCATCTTAGAAACTACCGAACTTATATTTCTTATACTCAATGTTTCATTGAGATAATCCTTATCAAGTTGTGCAATAATTTCTTTGTCTAATCCTAAAGGAGTATTCTTAGTATGTACTTCAAATATCTTCATACGTGATTCCTCATCAGGAACATCTACAAGAATAATACGGTCAAATCTTCCTGGTCGTAGAAGCGCAGCATCTAGCATATCTGGTCTATTTGTAGCTCCAATTATTGTAACATCTTTCAATCCTTCAAGTCCATCTATTTCTGCAAGCAATTGATTAAGAACTCTTTCAGTAACTTTATTTCCTTGGTCAAGCCCTCTTCTTCCTGCAAGAGCGTCTATTTCATCAAAGAAAACGACACAAGGAGAAACTTGTCGAGCGCGTTCAAATATCTTTCTTACGCCTTCTTCGCTCTTTCCTACCCACATACTAAGTAGACTGGGGCCTTTCACGTTAATAAAATTAGCTTCACTCTCTTTTGCAACCGCTTTAGCAAGAAGAGTTTTTCCCGTTCCTGGAGGGCCATATAATAAAATTCCTCTCGGAGGTCTAATTCCTAAGCGCTTAAAACTATCTGGATAAATTATCGGCCATTCAACTGCTTCTTTTAATTGTTGTTTAGTCTTATCAAGTCCTCCAACATCATTCCAACCAATATTTGGAGTTTCAACTAATACTTCCCTCATGGCGCTAGGTCTCACAACTTTCAAAGCACCTTCAAAATCATCTCCGCTAATAACTAGTTTATCAAGTACTTCTTTAGGAATTGCTTCATCATCATCAAGTCTCAAACTAGGTAAAACTTTTCTTAAAACATGCATCGCAGCTTCTTTAGTCAATGCAGATAAATCGGCACCTACAAATCCATGAGTTTTTCCAGCAAGCATTTCCAGATTCACATCTTTTGTAAGTGGCATTGTTCTAGTGTGAATTTTTAAAATATTTAATCTTCCTTTCTTATCAGGGACGCTAATTTCAACTTCTCTATCAAATCTTCCAGGTCGTCTTAAAGCAGGATCTATAGAATTAACTCTATTAGTTGCTCCAATAACTACAATTTTTCCACGAGTCTTTAATCCATCCATCATTGTCAGCAATTGACTCACAACTCTTCTTTCAACTTCTCCCTGAACTTCTTCTCTTTTAGGAGCGATTGCATCAACCTCATCAATAAAAATAATAGATGGTGCATGTTTCTCAGCTTCATCAAATATATCTCTTATCTTCTTCTCGCTCTCTCCATAAAACTTACTCATTATTTCTGGTCCATTAAGCAAAATAAAATGTGCTTCACTTTCATTTGCAACTGCCTTAGCAAGAAGAGTCTTCCCCGTTCCTGGAGGACCATGTAATAAAACTCCTTTAGGCGGTTCAATTCCAAGTCTATCAAATATCTCTGGATGTTTTAAAGGTAATTCAACCATCTCACGAATCTTCTTCACTTCATCAACTAAACCTCCAATATCTTCATAAGTTACATCTGGTACTGTTTCTTCGCTCACATCAACTGCTTTAGAGTGCACTGTAACTTCCGTACTTTCATTAATTATGCACGCTTGAGCAGGAGTTGTAGAAACTACTGTGAATCTAATTTGCTGAAATCCTAATGGAAAACCGAGGTTAGATCCAAATAAATCATGCAAATCTCCAAATATATCTGGAAAACCTTCATTCATCAAATCTTTTCTTCTCTGTACTCCTCCTAAAGAAATAAGGTCTCCTTTCATTACAACTCTTCCTAATAATCCTTGTTTAAACATCTCAGGATCTCCTTGCACCATAATTCCTTGTTGTGCAGGAGCAATAGAAACTTTAGTTGCAGGTTTAGCACTCGCTTTCTTAACGACAACCTGTTCTCCAACAGAGGTCTTAGCATTTCTTCTAATTAGTCCATCTATTCTGATAATTCCCTCTCCAACATCTGCAGGGTATGCTCTATCTACAATAGCAACAGTCTCCCTTTCTCCCTTAACCATAATTATATCTCCTCTATTCATTCCTAGAACTTTCATCAAATTAGGATCAATTCTTGCAACTCCCTTATATGCATCATCTTGTAATGCTTCAACAACTCGTAATTTAATTTCATCACTTCCAGTTTGTTTAGGACTCATGCTCGTACCTCCTTAATAGGAAGGTTGACCCATAAGGGAACCTTGGTTCTCTTAGGGCTCATGCTCCAAACCTCACTCTTAAAGTTTCAAAATCTTCAAAACATAATTTTACTATATCATCCATCTCTGTTCTCATACTACGGTGTTGCTCATTAATAAAGTCTACTATTTCCTTAGGAATACTAATCGCATGACTATTTCCCACCATTCTTAATTTCACACTAAAAGTTTTATGTTGTAAATTTTTAAAATGTTCTAGTCCATTGATATCTGCTGGATGAACTATCTGTTGTCCACACTCAGGGCATTCAACAGCACGTAATTCAAATCCCTGTCTACTTACTGTCTTTTTCTGCATCTCTTTATGACATTGCTTGCATAGAATTTGTGCGTCGAATATATCCATATTAGTATGTTTCCTGTGTATACACATTCAGTATACATATGCCTATATAAATCTTTCGCCCAGACAGTTCATGTCGTCGAAAAAGATTCTAGCTTTAACTCAGGTATTCGAGAAAAATGTTTCACATTTCTCGTCAATAATTTCTCATTTCGCAAAATACAAATAGCTGCAATCATGATATCTGTAAGTTCAATCATTTCACCTTGTGATTGTAACTGTTCAAAAATATCTGCGGCTTTCTTTGAAGCATCGAGAGTAAAATCAAAAATTCTTATATTATTTAAAAAAAGTTCGACTGCATCTTCTTGACTTTTCTTGCTCAAGCGAAGGTTTCCACGATAGAGTTCAAATGAATTAACGGTTGTAGTAAAAATAGGTATTTCTTTATCTTTAAGTGCTATAACCTTATCAAAAACCGAACGTTCATTTTTAAGATAGTCAATAATAATATCCGTATCGATGCAGACCATTATTTAAATCTCCGTGAAGGTATCTTTCTCTCTTCATAGAGTTCTTTCTTAATACGCTCGGCATCATCTTCATTCCAAGATCCTGCAAGTTCACGAATAGTCTTTTTCTTTTTTTCACGCACAATCTCTATAACAATCTCTGAAAAAGATTTTTCTTTATTAATCGTACGTAACTCATTATATGCTTCATCAGATATACTTATAACTTTTGTCATGTATACCTGCATGTATGCATGTATGTATATAAACCTTACGTTTTATCAAAAAATAATCCATAAATTTTGAGTGAAGCTCCCTATGGCAAGACGTCAAGGACGTAAGTCCTTGAACGCTGTCGAGAATTAAAAACCTGGTAGATAAATTCTCGAAGCCACAGAGCATCAAGTGAGAATTACCAAAGAGGATGAGAACAACAGATAACTATTATCCCCTACAACAATCACATATTTGCAGTATTTTTTGAATTCTCTTTAGTGAAGAACTCCATGGCAAAAGCATAGGGGATTAATAAAATAAAGAAAATTTACTTTTCACACTTTTTACCATAAATTTCATCCTGACAAACTAGGTTATTTTATCCAAGGTATGAAAAATTGAACAAAATTAGAATCACTAGTATCTGTTTCAATAAAAGTTCCAAATGCGGTAGACCCCTGCGTCTTAGTATTAATTCTCTCTGAAGGTTTAAGTTGTAGACTCTCATCTGAAGAAAGAACATTGGTATTAATACTAGGAAGTACTGTAACTGATCCTTCACGAGAAAGAGAGATACAATGATGATTACCATTTGGCTCCCCTACTAATATTGCTGGACCATTGCTAATTGAAAATTGACAAATTCCCTTATCTTCATGTAAAAGATTAATAACACCTTCGACTCTTACGCTTCCATCTAAATTAATATATGACTTTTCACCTTGTTTATCTTTTAAAGACATTTTACCTTGATTAGGCAATTCATAACTTTCACCTAAATGAACCTTGGTCTCAGTTAAAATAGTAAACCATGAACCTCCAGGAAGAGTTACACGAGGAAATAAAGTTTTCTGAATTCCAGTGCTTCCAACATTTGCTCCTGCTCCCCAAGTAATATTGGCAGATCGCCCATTACTTCCGGTTGCAGTTGTAGCAACATAATATATTGCAGCACCAATAGTATTAGAAGTTCCGTTAGAAACTCCAGTTGTAAACTCAAATTCATCTCCAGTCCAGACATCCTTGAAAACAGTTTTATCTGTTGAGGATGTTCCAGCACCGATAGAAGTAAGTTGGAGAATACGACCGTCATTTCCAGCATTAACAACTACTAAAGAATTCAAACTTAAATTTTCGCCTTCTAGTACACTAATTGGAAAGTTTCTTTGATTCACAAGATTCACCAATTTAAGACTAGAATCTGCAATTCCATCGGAATCGCGTGCAAAATAAAGTGACTCTTGTTGTCCTTTATTCTTAGCATATGGAAAACTAATTCTTGCTGAAACTGCATTATCAGTATCAATCAAAATATGATCATATGATTTACTTGTCGTTCCACCACCATTACTCGGATTCTTCGGCATCTTAGCAATCCTATTCATGGTATCATAA
Organism: Candidatus Pacearchaeota archaeon; assembly: GCA_964202455.1. Taxonomy (GTDB): domain Archaea; phylum Nanobdellota; class Nanobdellia; order Pacearchaeales; family GW2011-AR1; genus VGKP01. The sequence continues at coordinate 102,524 of CAXNIJ010000002.1, forward strand.
TCCGTTCCAAACTTCTTCTTAAATGCCTTAATAACCGGATTATTAATATCTCCTTTATCTGCCGCATTAGAACTATCGGATTCTTGTGTAAATATCAAATCATAAACTTTATCTTTTGTAAACCAAACCAAACCATTATCATCTTCAATTCTAAAAAATTCTTCTCCATTTCCAACATTAAAAGTTTCACTATATAGTTGAGCAACATAGGCCTCAATAATATCTTTCCCTTTAGTAATATCAATCAAATTAATTTCAATAATTTTATTACTATTCTCTTTAGATTCATAACTAGCACTAGAACTTTTTAGGCAATACTCTCCTTCTAATTTCAAATTTACTCCATCAACACTATCTGCCTTTTGACATTGTTCTTTCTCCACTCTAACACTAGCACTATCAAGAGTATATCCATTAATCGTCTTAGGAAACAAAACAGGTTTACTGCTTCCACCAAATAAATTTCTAAACCATCCCAATACTTTATCAAAAAATCCTTGCTCAAGACACTTTCCATCCGCACAGAAATTAGAATTACATTCATAATTATTTTCACATACTGCATTCTCTGTTTCTTGATCGGCCATCACTCCAGATAAACTGCAATACAATCCATCTTGTCTGGTTCCATAAGGCAGACACTTATTTTCACCATTCAAACAACCGTTATCACATGTTGCTTTATTAACTGGAGTAATTGCTCCGTTAATTGAAGGATTAATAATAAATTGCATATTTCCAATGGTTCCACTCTTAGTAGTATAAAATAAATCGACTATCTGAATACCAAAACCTCCAACTTCAAACACTCTTTTCTTCTCTATTGAATAAACTTTACCATCTATCCTAACTGTCGCTTTCTCAACACTATTAACTTTAACTAATTGAATAACGTGATCTTTATCATCAACTCTTACCGGCATTGAACTACCTTCATCAAGAGATAATACATCCGTTATTAATTTACATTCACCCTTAACTAATCCATATCCAGGTAAACAAGGCAACTTTTCCACAGAATTTCCTCCACCACCATTACCCGCTTTATCACTCCCAAGACTATTGTATCTAACCTCTCCTGTCAAAAATCCCTTATTATCGCAAACAGTGGTAAAATTAGCTGAAAAACGATTAATCTTATCTCCCTCATACCCTATTTCAAATATTTCTAAATAACCTTTTAGATTATTACAGCCACGTCCATTTCCATAAATATCCAATGCAGGAAGTTCTGCAGTATTAAATCTTTGAACAATGGGATAAATCTTCTCTTGTAATTTTCCTTGAGTAGTAGAATAAATGTTAATATCGAAACCAGCAAAATCAAATCTAACCCTATATCCATCCCCATATGGCAAATATCTAAATGTAATATCTGATTTATTAGTAGTTAAATATGTTCCTCCTAGCCCAACATATTCACCAGGAGAACTAATTAACTTAAAAAGATATTGACCATTATTTTTCCCAATACTTTCTGCCCCGCCTACTGCTGTAGTAACATTAGTTAATCCACAATTAAAAGTATCTTTCACACTTCCAACGTTTCCAAATGATGCGCCATCTCCCCATGTTAAAGACACAACAGGATACCTAGGTGACAAAGTATATCTTACAAAAACATTAACATAATTCCCACCAATTGCTAACTGTCCAGTATGATTTTTTTGCGCTAGAAATCCATCAGCTCCTTTAGAATAATCGTATCCTCTCGCCCCAAAACTCCCATCGGTGACCAATGGAACATCATAAGTATTTTTAGAGATCACATCAGTAAATCTCACAACTAAGTTACTTAAACCACCAACATCAGTAGAAAGAGGACTCATTTGAACAAGATACTCTTTTTGTGGACCATTTGAAAAGTAAAGCATGAAATAATCCGATCCACTATTGGCTGAAGCATATGGATTTGTCCATTGACCTTCGGTTAAGATAAGTGCTTGTCCAGGTACTGGAGGAGCTGTGTGACTTAGATGAGCATATTCTAACATTTTTGCCTTTACAGCAGTACTTATTTCACCACATTGGTTTTTCTCAACACTAGCACCAACACTAACACCAACACACATACCATTACCCTGACACTTCGTACCTGTCGGACACGGTATAAACAAAACATTATAATCTCCAATCCCATTATCACACAAATATTCCTTCACAACCTTTTCACTATAACAACTATCTGTAAAAGTTCCAGAAATGGAAGTTACTGTTCCATTAAGCAAAGGATTTTTCCCATCAGAATAATAAGAAGTAGCATCACTATCTATACACGTCGCCGTTGTGCCCGTCGAAGGCGTTCCCGTAGAGAACTGATTCTTCTGCTGAGTATACAAATCATTCACTTCACTGGGTGACAAGGCTCGGTTATACACGTATGCCTCATCCAGTAAACCATCAAAGAATCTTCCAGAAAAACCACAATCTTGTCCCAAACAAAGTTTTCCAGAAGTGCCTAAAGTTCCAGAAATAGCAGTCTTGGCAACAACATTCCCATTTTGATACAAACTTAATTCAGCACCATTATATGTGCAAGCCCAATGCGTCCATTCATTAGGAAAAGAAACTGCGTTAACAATAGTAGATACTGCTCTCCATTGACCATTTACATTCACATAACACTTCACACTACCGTCCTTCTCAGGACTAAGAATAAAAGAATCGCGCTTAGACATCATACTGCCAGTTATATCATTTCCACCACTTCCTAGAGTCTCAGGCATTGCCCAAATAGCGAGTGTTAATTCTGAAGTTGGCGAAGAAAAAGAAGATCCAACTAAATATGCATCTACACCATTCAATTCGAGACTTTTTCCTCCAATACCTTCATTAGATTGTTTCCCACCATTAACTCCAGGGTTACTTCCATCCATATTAAATATCAATCCCGATGAAATATCCTTTGACGCACTAAGTGTCGAGGCCGTACTTCCACTGCCAGAACCTATTGCTGTACTTCCACTGCCAGAACCACTACCTGAAGTCGTTGCAGATTTCGTAAGAAAAACAGTAATACCGCTATTCGTACCAACATTCACAGTAATCGTCTGACTAACCGAAGTATATCCGCTCGCACTAAGTGTTGCAGTATAAGATCCTATAGGGATATTAGAAAAGGCATAAAGAATGCTCTCGGCAGTTGCCGTAAACGCTCCTGCACTAGGATTATATAATTTTACACTGGCCCCACTTATAGTACTATCGCTAGAATAATCAACAACATAAAACTTAATACTTCCCGTTGAAACTGTACTTCCGCTTCCTGAACCTACAACTTGTCCAGTATTTTTCCCACCACTAAATAATCCTGAAAACCATCCCCCAACATCAGAAAAACTAAAAGCCGAAGCAAAAGACAAAGAAGAAAAAACTAAAAGCACAAGAAAAATACTAACCACAATTTTTTGCGATGATGACATAATTCCTCTTTTAAAACGACATAACGTCGCTATTCTACAATATACAAAGTTAATCTATTTAAATGTTTGCGTGTTTCCGAGAGAGAGAGAGAGAATTTCTGATAAAATGAATTTTTTTTAAGACAAGACTTTCAAGCATTAAGTGAGAGATACCGACGCGATGAGGACAACGGATAATTATTATCTCATAGAATAATCGCATATTTTTAGTATCTTTTGAGTTTTATTTAATGCTTAAGAGAAGTTTGAATAATTCCGAGTTTATGAGGAGTTGTCAGGAACGAAGTTCCTGAGCATGTCGACAATAATGTTGTCGAGCACGGTCAATGATTTTCAATCATTGAAGCATCCAAGAATATTTTAATTCTTGATATCTCTAAGTTTGCAAAATTCTTCTAAACATAAATTTTAAATACTTTAAACCCATAAGACTATCATGGACTTATGGTTGGCGGCACTACTCGGACTTCTCGGAGGATTAGCGCGCGCATGTTATGGTCTCTTAAATGCCGTCGGAACAGGTCAACAAATTAAAGGAGGATATTTTGCAATAACACTGTTAACTGCCCTATTTCTAGGAATAATTTTAGGCATATTATTTGATATTGATTATCGGGCGGCTGCTCTTGCAGGATATGTCGGAACAGATATTTTAGAGAACTTTCTTCCTGCGAGTATTCCTCAAACTCTTACAATCAAAAAATGAATGAACTAATATTCCATCTTCTAATTTCTGCAGCTGGCGGAGGTAGCGGGGCAATTCTTCGAGTATTGGTGTTCATAAAAAAAGCAAAAAAATTGGACAAACCTCTCGCAAGACCAGGACTTTTATTATACACATTAACCGCATTAGTTATAGGAATATTTTCAGGGATAATGCTCGACTATGGAATTGCAGGAAGTTTTCTTGCAGGATACGCAGGCATGGACCTAATGAAAGGATATCGCACAGCATTTAAGAAAACAAAGATAAAGGTAACAGAAAAATAATTTCTAATCTACAGCAACACCTTTCTTACTAAATATTTTTTTTCTTCCAAGAATTGCAATTTCATCAAGAAGAGGGGGTCTTCCAAGTTTGCTCTTGTTGTTATCGCGATTTGAATTACGCATAAATCTATCACGAAGAGTCGCTATAATAACTTCCTGTATAGAAAAATATGAAAAAACTTCTTTCTCTCTTTTTATACTAGCAAGTAGTTTATCTGGAAGAGTTAGCGTGATTTTTTTACCCATGATTAAGGAAGTTTAAAGACATCTTAAAAATTCTAAAGAAGTCTAGTATTTAAATCTTTCTTTTATAATCGAAGACGATAAAGTTAAAAAAAGTTAAAAAAATATAGAAAATAAGATAAAAATAGATTTGCAGGTAATTAACTTCTCAACTGATAAAAAACCCCAAAGATATAAAAATAGACTTATCTTTATAAAAAAGAATGAAAAAAGAGATTGCGCAAGTGCTCAAGGCACTAAAAATGAAAGAGCGAATAGATCATGAAAAACTTCACAAATTAATTAAAGAGCTTCATGATACAAAAGAAGCATTTGCTCGAGATGAAGCACTATTAAGATCGATTCTAGAATCAACTACTGATGGTATTCTTGTTATAGATCACAATCGCAATCTTACTCATTTTAATAAACAATTTACAAATATCTGGAAAACTCCTTCTGAAATTGTAAAAACAAAGGATGTAAAAAAAATAGTATCTAACGCGGCAGAAAGGCTTCCAAATCCTAAACAACTTTTAACGCATTCAGAAAAAAATAAATTATCTGGGCATCATATAGACAGACTAATATTGAAAGATAATCGCATAATTGAACGTTTCTCTCGTCCATTGATATTGCATGATAAAATTGCAGGAAAAGTCTGGAGTTTTAGGGACATTACAGAATTAGAAAAATATAAAACGGAAATGGAAAGGCTTGTCAATGAACAGACTAGTGAATTAAGAGAGCAAAATCTTCAAATGGTCAATTCGTCCATAGGATTGATGGAAGCAAAAAAATCAGTAGAAGATCAAAATATAGATTCTATGAATCTTGCAGGACATGAAATGAAAACTCCTCTTACGAGCATCACTGCACTTATAGACCTTATTGCACAAAAAAAACTAGGTCCGTTAACAGATAAGCAAGAAGAATCGATGAAAATTGTTTATGAAGATGCAAAGCGCCTCAATTTAATTGTTAAAAACATGGGAGACGTAGCTAGAATTGAAGAAAATAGAGTAGTATATGATTTCACCGATTTTAACATTACAGATTTATTAAAAGAAACAATAAAAATTAGTGAAACAATGCTAGAACAAAGAAAAGTCAAAGCAACTCTAGAGACTGACGAGCCAATCATAATCACTGCAGATAGAACTCGTCTAGGTCAGGTTATTCTAAATTTAATCACTAATTCATTCAAATACGGAAACGAGAATGGACACATTTGGATTAGTGTAAAAAAAGAAAATAATCATATAATTATTATTGTAAAAGACGATGGCATAGGTATTGCAAAAGAAAATATTGCTAAACTTTTCACAAAACGTTTTCAAGTAGACCCTGGTGCAAACAGAGTACTTGGAGGACTGGGTTTAGGACTATACATCTGCAAACGTATTATTGAAAGACACTTAGGCGACATTCTAGTAAAAAGCAAGCTTAAAGAAGGTTCGACTTTCACAATCTCACTCCCGATATTAAACAAAAAGTTTAAATAATTTCGATTTAAATATGAATTGTCTAATTTTTAGAAATTTTTTTATGAGGATTTTTGTCTGAATTCACTTCAGACTAAAATTCTATTTGTGCAAAACACTTGTGAGTTTGCTAAGTAGCTAATTCAAGTCTAAACAAAAAGTTTAAATAGAAACAATAGCTCGCAACAAAAATGAGAACAATAATGGTGGTGGATGACGAACAAACTTTAAGAAAAACTGTACGCATAGTTCTTGAATCTGAAGGTTATGCAGTAGAGGAAGCAGAAACAGCAGATGAATGTTGGAAAAAATTACAACAAATCTCCCCTCTTCCAGAATTAATTTTACTAGACATTCGTATGCCTGGGTTACCCTCAATAGAACTTGTAAAAAAAGTCAAAGAAAATAGTAAATTAAGAAAAATTCGCATTGTTTATATGACTGCAATTATAGGAACAAAGGAATTCACGAAAAAAATTGAAGGAGTCATTGATGCAATTGAAAAGCCATTTACAAACGATGCATTATTAAAAACGGTACAGGAAGCAATTTCATACGAAGTAATCTAATTCATATTTCAAAAAGACATGATAGAAGCAGGAGTTGGAGTAAGCACAGCAAAAGACGCATCAACTGCGGGTAAGGAAGCCGTAGAAAAAGCTCTGCATCACTTAGGTAAATCTCCAAATTGTATGTTAATTTTCGCTTCTCCAATTTATCAGCAAAAAGAACTTCTTAATACCATAACTGGGATTACAAAAGACATTCCATTTATAGGTGGAACAACTGCCGGAGAAATTTCCACTTGGGGAGTAAGTGATGATTCAGTAGTCGTTCTGGCATTACATTCTAAAACAACTTCTTTCTCTCTAAGTATAGAACCGCATCTTAAAAGAGGCGAATTTAAAGCAGGCAGACAACTTGCGCTTTCTCTTCAAAAAAAACTTAAAGGTAAAAAACCATCTACACTTTTAATATTTCCAGGAGGAAAGGCAGGAAACCTTTCGGAATTAATAAAGGGTACGAAATCGGCGCTAGGGGAAACGTTCCCAATTTTTGGAGGGGCAATGGGTGACAGAGCAGATTTCAAAAAAACATATCAATATTATAATGGAAAAGTTTACGAAGATTCTGTAGTCGGTTTACTTCTTACAGGTAATGTAATAACTGCATCTGGAATAAATTCTGGATGGAAATCTATTGGAAATAAAATGAAGGTTACTGAGTCAAAATCAAACTCTCTTTTCGAACTAGACGGAGTTCCCGCTCTAGAAATTTATAAAAAATTGTTAGGAAAAGAACTAGCAAGCAAACTTCCAACAAGTGGTTGGGAATATCCTTTCTGTTTAGCAGATAGAAAAATACAAATAAATCAAAAAGACAGTTTCACTCCTTTTCGAGCACCTGTTTCAATTCACCCAGAACAAAATTCAATTATTTTTGGTTCACCGATACATGAAAACACTTCAGTTACAGTTGCTACTGCTTCAAGAAACGACGTAATAGAAAGTGCAGCGCAAGCAGCAGAACAAGCACGAGCAGTATTAGGAAAATCAAAACCCTCTTTTATTTTATTCTTTTCTTCTTTTGGAAGTAAATGTGTTATGGGTGGAAGAAGTCAAGAAGCAGTCACAACTGTGCAAAACATACTTGGACGAGATATTCCTCTAGCTGGGTTTTTCACATACGGTGAAATAGCACCTTTAGACAAAAGTTCAAAAGATAAAAAAATTGCATCTTCGCATTATCACAATCAAACTAATTTAATTGTTATTTTCGGAGAGAAATAATTTTTTATTCGTAACCTTTATAATCCTCATCTCCCTCGAGAGTATATGCAAAAAGAGGAAATAAAAAAAGAGCAAGCTCTTAAAGTAAGTATTAAAGAAGGCTCGGCGGCAAGTTCATCGGTGGCCTTGGGAGACAACTATGTTTCACTATTTGCATTAGCACTTAAAGCGCAACCATTTACAATTGGACTGCTTAGTGCAATAGCTGGAATTCTGGGACCACTCGCGCAACTCTTCAGTAATCGCCTTATGCAAAATTCTTCTAGAAAAAATATTGTTCGAAGATTCGCATTTCTTCAAGCAATACTCTGGTTGCCTTTAGCAATTATCGCATTTCTTTATTGGAAAGGAATAGAGTCGTTCATGGTTCCACTTACCGTCATAAGCTATGCACTTATTGTAATAGCTGGAGGCCTCGTATATCCTGCATGGTTTTCTTGGATGGGTGACCTTGTCTCTCAAAAAGAAAGAGGAAAATATTTTAGTAAACGTACAAGAATTACTGAAAGTATTGGTCTAGTGATTTTTTTAATAAGTGGTTTAGTACTAGATATTTTCAAAACAAATGGTTTAGTTCTAATAGGTTTTGCTTTATTTTTTATTTTAGCAAGCACGGCCAGATTCATTTCATTCTATTTCTTTACTAAACAATACGAACCAAAATTCAAACTACAAAAGAAAGAATATTTTTCATTCTTCTCATTTATTAAAAGAATGGATAATTACGGAAAATTCGCAGTAGCTTACGCGCTTTTCAATTTCGCAATTATGGTTGCTTCTCCATTTTTTGCAGTCTATATGCTTCAAGAGCTTAAATTAAGCTACACATTTATCACATTAATTACTCTCAGTTCTTCATTATTTTATCTTATATTCACTCCATTCGTCGGAAAATTCTCAGATAGATTCGGAAATAGAAATCTTTTCTACTTTGCCTCAATCCTCTTCGCAATCAACCCAATTTTATGGATTTTCATTAAAAATCCTTGGGGACTTATTTTCTTACCTCAATTAATAGTGGGTTTAGCAAATGCAGCATTAATAATTAGTATTATGAATTTCACATACGATTCAGTTTCTCCTCAGCATAGAGGACTTTGCGTGGCTTACACAAATATTCTTAGTGGGATAGGCGTTGTTCTAGGTTCTCTCTTAGGAGGCATACTACTCAATTTTGTACACTTTTCATTCGCCGCACCATTTGTAATAGTATTTTCTCTTGCGGCAATTCTCAGACTAGCAATTCCTCTTTTCTTTATACGCCATCTTAAAGAAGTAAAAAAAGTCGAACCTCTCAATGCACCTCATATTAGTCTTCTTCATCCATTCAAAACAATTCACAATGAAGTGCACTGGATAGAACATCTAGTGCATGAAAAAAGAGTGCGGATACCAAAGTAAAAAAATCAAAAGCACGATACTCTAACCCCACTTAAAACGTCAGAAACTAAAAGTTTCTGAGCGCCTCAAAACTCGAAGAGTTTCTCAGCCTCAAGAACTGCTGATCTTGATGGCCGTCAAGAATATTAAATCCTTGAGAGTTAGGGTTTGAATAAGCGCTCGTGCTTTGGACCTCAGAAACTCTGGGTTTCTGATGGCGCTCAAGAATCAAAGATTCTTGACGGCTGGAGTTTTAGTCAAGTTCCTTGACATTACAAAGCAGTTTGCAAAAGCTCAACATCTCTACAAAAAAATAATCTCACATTCCCCATCCTTTATTCTTCTTTCTCTTTAATAATGAAATTTCTTCAAGAATTTTCACTTCTGTACGTGAAAAAAGATCTTGCTGTTTCATGCATTGCTTAAACTGCATTTCAGATAAATCCGCATACAAAAATTTAACTTCTTTAAGTCTTCTGTCAAACATTATCCCAGGTAAAGCCATAGCAAGTTCTTGTCCTTCTTTAGCTTCACTCACACTTTCTTTCTCATGTTGTAAAGATTTAACTCGCGCAACTTCTTCGCCATTTGCATCTATTAAAGGAATTCCAACACGAATTTTTCCAGTTGCAACTTTAACTCCAAAAATTGCAGGATTAGAATTTCTAAATACATGATCGGATAAAATCTCAAGTTTGCAAATTGTTGCAAGACCCAGCATTTTCTCTCGCATTAATTCTTCCTGTCTTTCTTTTCTCCATAAAGCTAAATCTTCAATTAATTTATACACAACGGGATTTGTTAATACTTTTATATGCCTGGGAATATCGAGTCCCTCTTCGAGTTCAACATTAAATCCTATAACCATTGCATCAAGCGGTTCAATAGTTAAATTAGCCTGGGCAGAGAGTAAATCACTTTTTCCAATCGGACCAATTCCGGCTTTAACAAATGGAATTCTTTCTTGTCTAAGTAATAACATTAATGCTTCAAGACTTCCTAAAGAATCTGCCTTTAAAATAATTCCTTGTTTATCCAATTTAAGAACGTCTGAAAGTTCTTTCTTAAATTGTGCACGAATTTGCTCTTGCTCTTTAACATTTGAAACAACTTGAAAAGGCATTCCAGATAGAACTCCTTCTTTTGCAGTCAATTGAATTCTTCCTCCTGTGGCTGCACACAATTCTTTAGCAGGAGCATATTTAATAGAAAGAGGTAACATCTCAGCAAGTGCACGAGCTTTAGAAATAATTGGCTCATCAAAACTTGCAATCATTATTGAATCTCCTTCTTTCAAAACCCCATCATAAACAATTGCTTCTGCCCACTCCATACCCCTATCCTTTTTTAATTCAAGCAAAACTCCTTTGGTAATATCTGACAACTTAAGTTTTTCTTTCAAAAATCTCTGACATAATCCGCAAAGAACGAATAACAATTCGCTAATTCCTTGTTTGGTTCTCGCAGAACATGGAACAATTGCCGCTTTTTTAGTAAAGTCATTAATATCGTAGAATAAATCAGAATCGAATCCTTGCTCTCTAAGTGATCCTTGAAAAGTCATTAATGCTTCATCAAATTCTTCTCGCGCATGTATTGGTTGATTATCTAAAGAATCTTTAAAAGACATTGCCTCATGATTTCTCCATCCAGAAATACTATCTAGTTTATTGAGTGCAATAACAAATGGAGTCTTGTGTGCCTTCAAAATTTGCAATACTTCTACAGTTTGAGGTTGAATGCTTTCTTTTATACTTACAACAACAATCGCCAAATCTGCCAAACTCCCTCCACGTTTTCTTAGATTTGTAAATGCGGCATGACCAGGAGTATCAATAAAAAGAAAACCAGGTATATCTAATTTTACTCCTTTCTTTTCAATCAGTGGGCAAGTTTCGCAAATCTTAGAAAAGGGATATCTAGTAAATGAAATTCTCTGTGTGATTCCTCCAGCTTCCTCTCCTTGTAGAGAGCTACCGCGAAAACAATCAAGAATACTTGTCTTACCGTGATCTACGTGTCCGCAAACAGTGACTATGGGTGAACGCAATTTTGTATTTTCCAATATTTTTTCCATATAGTTCTCCTAGCATAGAAATATGATTACAAGAGCATTTAAATAGCTGGCGTTTTCAGAAAAAGAAGAGAAACATTGTTAAATTTTATCAAACATACAACTCAAATAGAACATGAATAGAAAAAAAAGCAAAGATATGGGAACTAAAGACTTACTTATGGGTGGAGTAATTTGTCTATGCATATTCACAGGATATCAATACATTATTAGACAAGAACCAAATAGAGAATCTAATAATCACAGAAACCTAACTTCTCTAGTGCAATCATCACCTAGAAACATTTCTCTAGATGATGCTCGAAGAGAAAGCACAAAAAGACAAACTTTCCTTAACGAACTTGTCAAGGGAATAGAAATACCTTATTGTGATGGCGTATTTTACGATCATTCTGGAGAATTAATCTTAAATTATTTTGATGAAGAAATTAAGAAAACAACGTTGGGCAAAAAAGTTGAAGTACTTTACATTGGCGAGCAAAGAAAAGCTTTTGAAAACGGGCAATATGATGTAAAAACTCCTTCAGTTTTAGATAGAAGCGAAGAAGGTAGAAAAAGTCCTATTTTTGTAGGAAGAAAATTTTTCGAAGATCATTCAATAAATTATCTAACTAAGGAAGACATGAAAGAGATTATCGTTTCTCACGAAGGAGAACATGTAATTCAACATGCACTCGGAGTCCCAAATCTCAAAAAAGAATTTATCCTTAATGCAATTGAAAAAGATGAGTTAAATCCTACAGTACTTTACCATCTTTTTGAATATGATGCATACTCTAAAGAACTTCCAAGGTTACTTTCAAAAGAATTTCAGGCAAGTTGGTTTCATTTTAACAACATCAAAGCACAGTTTATATTAACTGGTTTCGGATTGACAAAATCAACGCAAAACGCTTCGCAACTACAACAACTGCTCATACAAAATATTCATATGCAAACTTACCAAAATCCAGTTCTTAGAGATATTACCGTAGATTCCGAATACTATTCAACAAGTAAGAAAAATGGTTGGAGATAAAACATTAAATTTCTAAGAAAGGGCTAATCTCAAGCACTAGCATCTTCCAAATCTTTTTCATCAACAGCATTTATAGCTGCTTTAAATATCTTAAATTTATCTCCAGGTATTCTCGTGCCTGCTTTTGTAAATCCAGTATATTTATCTGATTTAACAAACTCACGAATAGTCAATCCTCTTCTTCCTCCAAAATCATCTATCCGTAAAACTATATCTGTCTCAGAATTTTTGGTTATTCTATCTATATCTTTTTCCATAATTTTTACAAGTTACAATCATATATAAACATTATCAAAAGATCTTAGATCTTCGCGCTCTAACAAGCAATAACCACGCCGCAATACATAAAAATATTCCTGCAAATGATAAAATTCCACCCACAGAAGAGGCTCCAATAACCCCTCCAGTATAATTCAATCCAGAAAAAAGCATAATAATAATTCCGGTAACTCCTAAAAACATTGCGGCAACTTTTCCAGGGCGATATTTTTGCTGTTCAAAATTAGCATTAACAATTTTTCCATTTTCTTTATTTTTTTGAGAATATTTCTCTTCTCTGACTTCTTCGCCTACGCCATATTTCTGCATAGCTTCCTCAGTTACTCTAGTCCCTTCTCTAACTCTTGCGTGAATGTTCTCCTTAAGTATTGCATATCTTTTCTCATTCATTAGTCCGGAATGATACATTAAATCAACAGCAGGACTTAAAAAACCCAAACTATAAACTGTACTTACTGCCTTAGCAACTTCAGGCATATGTTGAGCATAATCTCCACTCTTAAACATGTCGTAGAGTTGTCTAAACGCAACACCAACTTTATCAAGATATTGTTCGCCGCCTAATTGCCTTGCAGCAGGTCCTCTTGGTCTCCTAATAGCTCTTTCTGTAAGACTCTGACGAAGAATCAATTCTTTACCTGCATTATCAAATGCGCCTCCAGAAGCAACATACTTAGCAAGACTTTCATATTTTATCTGCGCTTCTTGCTCAGGAGAAATTTCTTTTCCAGATTCTTCTAGTTTTCGAATATATTGCTCAATACTCTGTAACCCATTACGAAGTTTACCGCGGTCTACATGACGCATAACATTTTGTTGTTGATCTTTAAATCTGGGATGATTTTCGACGATTCTTTCTATCCCTTCAGAAATAGCTCCTTGTACAATCTTATCCATTCCACCCCTTACCATACATTTCACAGTTAATCTTATTTAATAAACCTTTTCAAAAGATATTTTACAATAGTACTTACTTCAGAAAGGTAATGTTTTACTACTCATTTCAACAAAAGAAAGAAAGTTTAAAAAGGTTCAGCATATAGTTCAGGCATATATCCTAAACCAGACAGTAATTTTCCTCTTGAGAAAATTCTTACAATCTCCGCAACAGAATGGGAGAATACGTATGGAGATCAGATATTATCCGATTACAAAGCAGTGGGTGTGCATTATTCAAAAATCACAAATAGCCCTGAAGAAATTATTGAAAGATTTGCTAAGAAAGTTCCTCAAGAAGCAGAAATCGTAACCAACTACCAAATAGTAATAAGTGTAACAAACAAACCGGGTGCATTAGCTTCTCTTGGACCAGAAATAGCATTTTTCTCTGCTTCTGGAACGGCATTTATAAAAAAGTCTTATGATGTAAATACTTGATTATTTAAGTAACTTTTAAATAACCTTCTTCTCTAATACCAACATGAGAATCATAACATTACATTGCGATTATATCAAATTCAAACCTCTTAAAAAAGCAATAAAGAATCCTGAAGAACTAAAAGATATGCTACAAAAAGAAATGAAAGATCCTTTAGTTATTCTTACAGCAATTGAAAAAGGAGATGACGATTCAACAATAAAAGAACTTATTACTTCAGTTAAAAAAACTGCCGGGGAAGTAAAAGCGAAAAACATTGTTCTTTATCCTTACGCACATCTTTCTTCAAATTTATCTGACCCCACAACGGCCTTAGAATATCTTATTGAAGCAGAACACACTCTCGCAAAAGAAGGTTTTAACGTTATCAGAGCACCTTTCGGTTATTATAAAGAATTTGAACTCAAAGTCAAAGGCCATCCTCTTTCAGAACTCTCTAAAGAATTTCGTAAAGAAAGTCAAGATGTCTCTGGGGTTCCTAAAGTCATTCAAGTAAAAGAAAGTAAAGAAGAAGACCCTTCAAAACTCCTTAGAGAACTCTCACGTTCAAAATTGGACACTTCAAAACTCAAAGATAATGATCATAGAATTCTCGGACAAAAACTTGATCTGTTCAGTTTCAACGAGAGTGCTCCAGGTCAACCATTCTGGCATGAAAAAGGACATATTATCTTTAACGAGCTAGTAAATTTTTCTAGAGATCTTCAACGTAAAGCGGGTTATCAGGAAATTCTTACTCCTCAAATTATGAATAATAAACTTTGGAAAGTTTCAGGACACTGGACACATTATCAAGATAAAATGTTCATAACTGAATACGAACATCACTCATGTGGGATCAAGCCCATGAATTGTCCGGGTGCAATGTTAGTTTATCGTTCTTCTCCTAGAAGTTACAAAAATCTGCCTCTTAGATTATCTGAATATGGAATTGTTCATCGCAAAGAACTTTCAGGAGTACTTGCAGGATTATTTAGAGTTATAAGAATTACACAAGATGACGCACATATATTTTGTACACTAGAACAACTCGAACAAGAAATGACTGGTCTTTTTTCTTTAGTTAAAACAATTTACAAAGACACATTCGGATTTGATTATCACATGACTCTTTCTACTAGACCTGAAAAATTCTTAGGAAAAAAAGAAGATTGGGACATAGCAGAAATATCACTTGAAAGAGTTCTAAAGAAAGCAAAAATAAACTATAAGGTAAGTCCTGGAGAGGGGGCATTTTACGGTCCTAAAATAGATTTATTCATCAAAGATTCTTTAGAAAGAGAATGGCAGTGTGCCACAATTCAGTTAGATATGCAATTGCCTCAGAGATTTGAAATTGTTTATAATGGCGCAGACAATAAAGATCATACTCCTCTTGTAATTCATAGAGCAATTTTTGGCTCACTTGAGCGTTTTATAGGGGTACTTCTAGAACATCTTAATGGCGCTTTACCCCTCTGGCTCTCTCCAGTTCAAGTCCGCGTCCTCAATTTCACAGATAGAAACACCGAAGCAGTAGAAAAAACTTTAGATCAACTCAAAGAAGCAATTCCATTATTAAGAATAGAACCGGATCTTCGTAATACTACGGTAAATGATAAAGTTAGAGATGCAGAAATGCAAAAAGTCCCTTACATAATAGTTATCGGAGACAAAGAAGAAGAGGCAAAAACTTTAGCAGTCAGAGAAAGAGGATCAAGTAAACCTAGGTTCGGAGTAAAACTGCAAGATTTTATTAAAGAATTAAAAGATAAAATAGAACAAAGAAAATAGACAATTTGTATTAAACAAATAGATTTTTAACCTCATTTTAACATTTACAATAATGATTGGTGATACTTTACTCTTATCTGAAATAGGTGAATCAATATTTTCTTTTAGTGCTGGAACAGCATTAGGTCTCTCTTTAGGATCTCCTTCTGAATGGGGCATCCATAAATATATGCTTCACGCGCTTCCAAAATTAAGAAAATTACATCCTTACATTGAAGGTGCAGCAATAGGGCATAATGATAATCATCATGGAGCATACAAGGCTCCAGAACATTATTATCGCGACGTTACAAATGAACACGAAATTATTCATTTCTCGCCAGGCGACGTAAGATTCATAGCTGAAATTTCCGCCCTTGTCGGCACATCAATTGAAGCTACTCAAGCTCTAATCTCAAAAGATTATCAATTTGGCTGGAAAAACGCGGCATTCATAACTGGAGTATTAGCGGGTACAATGACATATTATGGTTGCTATGAATTTACTCATCACTATATGCATGTTATTGGAAAAGAGCGTCTTGCAATAAATCGAGAGTTAGGAGATGCAATTCAAGGAGGAATAGATAATAGAGATGGCAAATTAAGATTATCAAAGCCCTTACTTGATGACATTTGTACAATGATCGAGTTTAACGTCGACCAGAAAAATTCTCTTGATGAATTTAGAACTTCTCTTTTATCCCCCCCTAATAATGACATAGCACACAGATTAACTTCTCAGATATTTAGAAATTATTCTGCGCCATCATTAAATCCTCATATTGAAATGGATTCCCCTAGTTCTTCAGAAATATTAACTAAGACTTATGACATAGTTGCTAAAATAGAAGAAGATCATAGATATTCATTAGCATTAAAAAATAGATTAAAATATTCTTTAAACAGAAGAATACAAAGAACCGTAAGAACTTCTCCAATTTTTCAAAAGCTAGACAATCACCATTATATTCATCATCGTAAATGGGGGGACAATTTAAATGTTGTTTTTCCTTTAATGGATTATTTAAGGTGTACAAAGAAAGATAGTTCTAGAGCTACTCTAGAAGAAAATAAAGATTATTGGCTTTGTCCTAATTCTCCAGACAATAAGCCATTTCAAAGAAAAGTATCTAAAGATAAACCATCATATTCCATAGTCCAGTCAAGTTCAAGCTCAGCAACACGTGCAAGATGAGGAATATTAATACCTAAAGAATAATGTACTGAGTGCCCTTCAAAATTAATAACTTTGGGACGAATAATATTTACATATCCCATTCCAGGACAAACGTATCTATCTCCTTTACGAGCAGAAATTTGATATCCTCTTCTTCCAGAAGCTTGTGATTCTTCAAAAGTGAAATGTAATTCAAGTTTCTCCAAATTTACCATCAAAATTTTATCATGATGGAAAATATCTGGCACTTCAATATCTTCAAAAAATCAAAAGCACGATGCGCTACCCCAACTTAAACCTCTAGGATTCACTAATCCTTGACGGCACTCAAGAATCTAGTGATTCTTGATGAGTTGTGGTTTGAATAAGCGCTGGTGCTTTGGACCTCAGAAACTCTTGGTTTCTGATGGCGCTCAAGAACTGAACGTTCTTGACGTGCTCAAGGAAAAACTTCAGCTTAAAACGTCAGAAACTTTTAGTTTCTGAGCGCGCTCAAGGATTAAAGAATCCTTGACGGTTGGAGTTTATTTCAAGTCCCTTGACATAAATAATGTTCTCCTTGAACGGTGTCTCCAAGAACAAACTGAACAACTCTTAATTTCCTATTACTAACTTGACCTCGCCATTTGGCGAGTCAACTAAATATTGCTATTCTCAACTAAGTAAATTAGATTGAGAATAGATTTTTTCACTCAATACATTTTGACACTTGGTGAAATCTAGACTTAAAACTTCTAAAAACAAATCAATTTTAATA
>CAXNIJ010000003.1:0-113622 GCA_964202455.1 Candidatus Pacearchaeota archaeon
AAAGATAATTTTTGATAAAATTGGAACACTAACTAAAGATAACCCTGAAGTTTCATATGTATTTAGTCTAATCAAAGAGAAAGAATTACTAGAGTTTGCAGCCAGTCTAATCCATCTAGAAAATGAAATTCTCGCAAAAAACATTCTAGATTATGCCGGATTAAAGAGATATAAAAAAGTAAATAATTTTAATAAAATTTCAAGAAATTATTTAGAAGGAGAAATAGGTGACAAAAAAGTCATCATAGGGAATAGAAAAACTATGATTAAGAATTCAATTGCACTACAAAGCCTAGGGCCAAGGATTAAAGAATATGAGGATAGCGGTAAAAATATTTTAATCATAGCAATTAATAAAAAGATTTCAGGGATTATAGCACTATCAAATAATCTAAAAGAAGATTCTATCAAGTCAGTAATGGATCTTCAAAGGTTGAAATATAAAATATTTATTTTGACAGAAGATAATGAGACTGTCTCCAAAGTACTATCAAGAAAATTAAACAATTCTCAAATAATTTTTGATATTTCAAAAGAAGAAACTCTAAAGAAAATAAATGAAATTAAAAGTTCCGGGGGAGTCATATTTGTAGCAAGTCCAGCAAAGAATGTCAATGCATTAAACCAGAGCAATGTTGGAATAGTTATGGGTAAAGAAACAGATCTGGGGCATGGAACAGAAGATATTTTAGTAACAAAATCTTCAGTAAAAAGCATAGTCGAAATTGCAAGACTATCTAAAGAAGTGCAAAATAAAATCGGGCAAAATTTATTTTGGGCATTGGGTTACAATATGATTGCTATACCTCTAGCCGCTTTTGGATTATTAAATCCTCTAATTGCAGAAATTGCAATGCTAGCTTCTAGTTTAAGTGTCCTAATAAATGCAAATCTTTTAAGAACAAAAAGAATTTCATAGAAATTAATAGTCTAAAATTATTACATTTTGAGTGGGAATACTCCGCAGCTTGCTGCAGCTCAAAATGTAATTAGAGGCTGAGAGAACTTTCAGTTCTCGAGGCGCTCAAGAATTTTCAATTCTTGAAGATTCCGTTTTGAAACCGCGCGCAATACTACGCAGCTTGCTGCGGTTCGGACCTCGAGAATCTTGGATTTCTATTCTCGATGGCTTTGGGAACGTAGTTCCCAACAGTGCTCAGGAATTTTATTCCCGACATGCTCAAGGACTTTGTCCTGGACATAGCGAGGTTTAGGAATGCTCTTTATTCATATCTTAATGCATCAACGGCTTTAAGTTTACTCGCATGCCATGCAGGAATTATTCCAGATATTGCTCCAATTAAAAATGCAAAAATAAGGCATCCAAAGACAAGGAAAGGCGGAGCGGCTGCTTGTAGTAAAGTCGTATTCAACTCTTTTGTAGCGATAAACTCAATCGTCTTTGCGACTGAATATCCAAAAAAAACTCCCAAAGCGCCACCGATAAGTCCAAGCAATCCAGATTCAATAAGAAATAGAGTCAATATATCTCCATTTCTAGCTCCAACTGCTTTCATCGTTCCAATTTCGCGTGTACGTTCAAGAACACTAGTAAACATAGTGGTCGCAATACCGATGCTTCCAACAAGAAGAGAAATTCCAGCAATCCCCAGTAAAAATGAAGTAAGAATACCTAGAATAGCGCCAAATGTAGCTAAGAATTCTTCAGGCGTAAGGATTGTAAAATCTTGAGTCTTCTCTGTAACATGCCTCATATTACGCAATTTTTTTTCAACGCGTTCAGCAACCTCATTTAGAGAATTAATACTATCTGTCTGTACAATCACTTGGTCAATTCTATCCCCACTCTTAAAAAGTTCTTTGAAATCTTCAAGGGGCATTAAAATAATTTTATCATCTCCAGGATTTCCTTTTTCAGACATACTAGCACGTACATTAAATTCTAGACCATTAATGATCAATGTATTTCCAACATGAATCTCTTTATTAAATATAATTCCTTTAGAATACTGCGAACCAAGCGCCACAACTTCACGGTCTCCCTCTCGTAGATAACGTCCTTCCTCAACCTTATAGGCTCCACTTTCAATAAAGACATTTCCTCGATCTGTAGGAATACCGAGCACTTGAACATAGCGAATTTGCCCTCCAAATTCTATTTTCGCATTTCCTACAACCGCATAAGATAAATCTTTCACGCCAACAACTTTGTCAATTATATTCACGTCAGATATAGTAAACTCTGTCGCTCCGCCAGCACCAGGTCCAGCAAGCTGCCCTCTTGGAAATATAAAAAATTTATCTGTTCCAAGTTGACGAAATTGTTCGCGGACTGCATCTTGCAAACCAATAGAAATGCTTATCAGAACAAAAATTGTTGCAATCGCAATGATAATCCCCAGCAGAGTCAAGGAAGAGCGAAGCTTACGTTTCCAGAGCGTACGAAATGCAAGAAAGAAATAGTCAGAGTTCATCCTCGTAATGCCTCCACAGGATGTAATCGAGAAGCTTGCCAGGCAGGAATCATTCCAGCAATAATTCCTAAGAAAGATGTGAAAAGGACCGCTCCAAAGATAATTGGCAGAGAAAATGAGGCTTGAAGTAGAATGGTTCCTAAGGCATAATTCGCCATTATTGCAGCAGCATATGCAAATATTATTCCAAGAATAACTCCAATAATTCCACCTACAAGACCTAGAAGACCAGATTCAATCAAAAAAAGCACAAGTATATCTTTATTCTTCGCCCCCACAGCTTTCATAGTTCCAATTTCTTTTTTTCTTTCAAGAATAGAAGTAAACATAGTATTGCTAACTCCAATAGATCCAATTAGAAGTGCAATCGCGGCAATGCCAGTCACGACAATATTAATAATAGTTAAAATATTATTTACAGAAGAGAGCACCGCTGCAGAAGTTTGAATGGAAAAGTCTTCTTCACCTACTTTTTCACCTCGATCTTTTCTGAGTTTGCGCGTAAGATCTGCAACAGTATCTTCTGCTTTTTGGATATCCGCAATTCGGATAACAAGCAAATCTATCTCATCTCCAATATGTAAAATTTCCTTAAGATCTTTCTCAGGCATAAAGATAGCATGATTAAATTGCACATTTCCTAAAGAGGCGAGAATGCCTACAACTTCGAAATCTCTGCCCTGTATTTTCAAATGTGTACCGACACGAATTTTCTTGTCAAATGAATGTGTCTCTTTACCCACATCACTGCCGAGTAGAACCGAGTTGCGCTCACTAGCCTTTAAAATTCTACCTTCTGCAGCTTTTATTTGGAAGGCTGAATAAATAAAATCTATATTTTCTTGATCATTAGGTAAAGAACCTGTAAAAATAAACTGTTTCTGATCATTATATTCAACACCAGTCACTCTAATAATGCGTGGGATAGTTGAAACAACATTTGAAACTTGTTCAACAATATTTTGATCGTGATCTGTGAGTTTTTTCACAGCAGTACTTCCAGGAGGACCAAAAGAAGTTTCAGCATTAGTTAGCACAAGACGATCAGCAGATATACCTGAAAACTGTCCAGTAATAGCATTCTGTAATCCTTGACCTAAAGAAAGTAATGCAATAACTGCAGTAATGCCTATAATAATACCGAGTAACGTCAACCAAGAACGAACTCCTCTATGCTTGAGATTGCTTAGAGCAAGCAAAAATGTGGTCCACATAATTAATCCCTAGCAGCAAGTTCCTTACTTCTCTTTAAACGCTGTCTTTTGCGAATATTTCTCCAGACAATCCAAAATACAATAAGAAATAAAACTACCGAGACATACATTAATGTATTGTTCTTCTTTACAATTCCAAGTTCAAGAGCTCTTTCATAAGAATAAACTGTCAAAGAAACTTCTTCTGTAATAGTTTGTTCTTTATTATTAAAATCTTGATAACTCAAAAATACAGTAATTGTCGGATTTATTTTATTAAATATCGCTTCAAAAGAACTAGTTTCAAAGTCATCAGAGCCAATCGTCCCAATATAAACTTTATCTTCAGATAGAATAGTCATTCCATTAGGAATAATTTTTAAAGAAACAAATTTTGCATCTGTCAAACCACTATTAATTGTTTTCAAAGTCAATTTAGCTTTATGTCCAACAACAGGAACATCAGAATTTAAACTAAATGATAATTTACTATCTCCCGTTACTCGAACTCCCAAAGTGCCTTTTTTTTGAGTAGTATTTTTAGCATTAATTAAGTAAGGTACTTTGTAATCTCCTGGTTTAGCATCAGAAGAAGCACGAATAGAAAAACTGAAAACTTTTTCCTTATCTTCGTTTAATTTTTCAATACTTGCTTCAGAACTTCCAACTGGAATAAATGGAATGTTTGTTAAATCAATAGACACAGAAATTTCTTCAATAGATTTAGAGCCGGTATTTTCCAAATAAATAGATATTTCTCCTTCTTGTCCAGGCGAGATTGTTGTTCCCTGCGCATCCGTAACTGTAAGCGCAGATACACCTCCAGCCATCATAGATAAAACCATAAGTACTAAAAGGAAAATTCCAGTTTTGTTCATAAATTTTCTGAGGTAAGTTGGTTTTTAAAGCTTTCGATGTATAAATTATATAGTGACAACAAAAAAGTATTTATTTCTTCCTAGTAACTTTTTCAACTTTTCCATCTTTCATCCAATAAATAGTTCGCGCATATTTCTGCGCCTTTTCAGGATCATGAGTCACCATAATAATTGTTTTACCTTTTTTATGTAATTCTTGCAAAAAAGTCATAACTTTCTCTCCAGTTTTAGTGTCAAGATTTCCAGTAGGTTCATCTGCAAGAATTACTTCAGGGTCATTTGCAAGTGCTCTTGCAATAGCTACTCTCTGTTGTTGTCCACCAGAAAGCTGGTTAGGATAATGATCTTTTCTATCTTCCAAATCAACCAAAGCTAATAATTTCGTTGCATTTATTTCTCTTTCTTCTTCATCTACTCCTTGGAAGAGCATAGGTAATGCAATATTCTCTTTAGCGGTAAGATTAGGTATAAGATTAAAATTTTGAAAAATAAATCCTATTTTTCTACCTCTAATTTGTGCAAGTTCGCTTTCTTCAAGATGTTCTATATCAAGACCATCAAGAAAAATATCTCCTGCAGTCGCCAAATCCAGACTTCCAACAAGATTCATCATTGTAGATTTTCCAGAACCAGATGGTCCCATGATCGCGACAAAATCTCCTTGTTGAATATCTATACTAACTCCATCTACTGCCTTTACTGTAGTGTCCCCCATTTGATAATGCTTTGCAACGTTCTTAAGCTGAATTACTGATGATTTTTCCATATTCTAGCAGCATATTTAGTGTTTAAGAAACTATCGGAAACTTTAAAAAGCAGTTTTGAGGAGTAAGAGTATGATAATTCCAGTGAGATGCTTCGGTTGTGGACGCCCAGTAGGACATTTATGGGAAGAATATAAGAAGCGCGTCGATGCAGGAGAAGATGCAGGAAAAGTTCTTACAGAGTTAGGTCTAGAAAGATATTGCTGCCGCGCAGCCCTTCTAGGACATGCAGATATGTTACCTGAAGTAACTAAGTTCAAGAAAGCATAATCTTTCTTGAGCCACGAGAATTGAAAAATTCTCGATGTTCAAGAAAGCATAATCACAATAATTCTTTTATAGTCAGGATAATATCTCACTTTATGTCTTTACTTTGTAAATACGCAGTAGTGTGTTTTCTTCATAGAGATGATAAAACTCTTTTTATAGATTATACAAATTATGAACATCCAATTCATCAAGGAGTCTATTCTCCATCTGGTGGAAAAATTGAGCTAGGAGAAAATCCAATTCAAGCAACTCAAAGAGAACTTCAAGAAGAGACGGGAATTTTTGTGAGAAATCTTATATACAGGGGAATTGTAAACTTTGATAATGAAAGGCGCACAATTCGCGGAAAACTATTCAAATACAATTTTAATGTAATTATTTACGATTGTTACGATTTTGATGATTCTCAGGCAAAAGCTACCGAAGGCAGGTTAGCTTGGATCGAAGACTCTCAAATTCTATCACTATCATTACATGAAGGAGATAGAGAACTTTTAAAGTGGCTCACTCAGTACAAAGAATTTGAAGGCACAATTACCGAAGTGGGAGAAAAATTAGAGTCAGCAAAAATTTCAATGGCTATTCTTAAACACTGATTTGTTTGAAAATTTACAATTCCCACAGGAAATCGTCCTACATACTTTATTAATTCTTATAGTTCCGATTAATGGTAAAAAACATTTTTTGCAAAATCTAGTTTTATAATCTCCAAGTTTAATTCTGTATTTCATTGCAACTCGCTTTATTTTTTTTAGTTCTTCAGAGGACCATGAGGAACGTTGAAAGAAAGTTTCAATAGATTCTTTTGCCTGTGTTTTAGAGAGAGTCTTCTTCATTAAAAATCAAGTGGGGCAAAGCTTAAAAACCCTCAGTTCTCAACAATTAAGAAGACGGCCATAGTCATCAGGAAATACCTGTTCCCATTCCGAACACAGAAGTCAAGCTGGTGACGTCGGCTGTGGTAGTCTCCCACAAGAGGCGAAGCACCGATGCTGTCTTCGTTATTTTATTAATTTTCTCTCGTGTAGAATCGATTCTAAACCTTCTTTAGAATAACTCTTAATTTTTATCAAGGGCATTCTAGTTAAATCATTCATAAAATACAAGGGCGCGGATTTAAGAAGCACAAAAGAAAAAGCAGATTTTCTCTTTTCCAAAACAGTTTTTCTATAATGTGGAAAAGAACGCAAAAGCATAGAGGGCGAAGGATGATTGAGCATTAGTTCAGGGTTAGAATTCTTTCCAACATAGGAAAAAGCAGAGTTCTGGCTCAAATTTGGAGCAATATTACATGCAATTCTAAAAAATTCTCTCCTTACTCGGTTTTTCGTAATAGCTGGAGCTATTATAGATCTCTCTTTCATAAATTCGCTAAAGAGTAAATCTTGCACAGATTCTCCTCTTGAAAAGTATTCTTTTTGCATCTCGCACCAATATTTTTAAGGAGCAATAAAATACAAAATTGCTTTTTAAATGTTCCTAGAAAAAATATCTTGTCGACGGTAATAATATTTCAAATATCATATACCCCTTAAATAAAATTTCCTTAAGGAAATTTTGGAACCACCTTAAAGTTTAAAACATCTCCAGTCATACTATTTTTATGCGGGGATGCCGGAGCGGTCAAACGGGACAGACTCAAAATCTGTTGGCTTTATGCCTTCGGAGGTTCGAATCCTCTTCCCCGCATAATCTCTTTGGGGTATATATGTAAGATATCCTCAGAAAGTATAATCCGTATTAATTAAGGGGTATTTGAGTTATATCCGATGCAACTCCAATGAAACCTAGTGGAGAAATGGATTATTTATCATTAGATCAATAGATATCTTTAAAATAAAAGCAAGTCTTACTGGCGCATGCGCCCGTAGCTCAGCCTGGATAGAGCATTGGGGTCCTAACCCAAGGGTCGTAGGTTCAAATCCTATCGGGCGCGTTAGATAGAATTTTCAAATCATAAAAAGAAAGAGAAAAATAAATATTCCCGCTATAATAAGTATACTTTTTTTCATAATCGCGTATCTTCATCATGATAATATTCTTTAATAATGCTATGTTTCCTTACTAGTTTCCTAATTAGCCGTAAGCTTTAAAACCTTACATTGAATACTGAAACTAAGCGCGATTAGTTAAATGGCATAACTATTGGTTTCCAACCAATTATCACGGGTTCGATTCCCGTATCGCGCATTTCAATTCTTAAGAAAACCAATTATACGGAAAATTTAATCTCCACTTCATTGTTCCAACAAAATTCTATATCTGGAGATAGTTCCCCGAGCATCCAAAGCACGAGCGCTTATTCAAACTCCAACTTTTAAGTTGGGGTAGCGCATCGTGCTTTCGATTTAACTTAATTCTCCATAAATCGACCAATACCCTTTCATAAGAAGAGTCGGTTTACCTGCTACAACTTCAAGACCAGAAGCACCAGATTGAAAAGAATTTTTAATAGCACCTTTATCTTTCATCATTTTAATTCCTTCTTCTTTGCTAGTATAAATGCGCAAATCAGGATTTGCAATAGGCCCTTTAGAAACTACAATTTCTCCTTTCTTTATTTCAGCAGAATAAATAGTTCCAGAGACTTTAACTTCTATTTTAGGATTATTTGAAGTAAATGGAATATTACGAAGACGTCCCGCGCCGATTAAGCTCAAAAGATAAGAAACAAAACTCTCATCGAATTTTGCAATTGCTTGTTCTTGACTTAATCCTTCAATAGGATTCTTAATACTATTCACAGAAGATTTTCCAGAGGAAACAGCAAAAGCCAAATATTTTCCAAAAAGAATCAAAGCAACTAACAACAAGGCTATTCCAATCACAATCAAAAATAGTTTTTTATTTTCCCCCATAATTCTCTTTTTCATAGAATATACAATAATCTTTAATATTTAAGCATTTTCATATCTAATAAAACCACTCCACCATCATCACGTTTAAAAACCCCCACGCTATGATACATTTAATATGGAAACGCAAGGTAACAACTCGCATAATTTCAGTAATTGGTACGATAAACATTATAAAATTCTTTTAATTATTCCAGCAATTATCCTTTTAGTCTCAATATTCTATTTGATGAGTTTTTATCAACAACACGGAGATCTTATTTCCAAAGATGTTTCTTTAACTGGCGGGACAAGCATTACAGTATTCGATCAGCAAATCGACTCAAAAAAAATTCAATCAGCTCTCAAAGTTCAATTTCCAGATTTAAATGTCAGAAGTATTTCAGATATTAGAACCGGTAAACAACACGGATTCACGCTAGAAAGTCAACAATCAGTAGAGACTTTAAAAAATTCTCTTGAAAAAGAGTTAGGTTATAATCTTACAACAGAAAATTCATCTGTAGAGTTTTCAGGATCTTCTTTATCAAAAGGATTTTATACTCAGTTAATTCACGCAGTAATTGTAGCATTTCTCCTTATGGGTCTAGTAGTATTTGTTATTTTCGGATCATCTCGTAAAATGAAACTACTTTCAGGAATAATAACTTCAATATGCGTACATATGCTTTTCAATACTGTAGCTTTATTGAATTTTCTTTCAATTTTTGGATTTTTATTAGGGACGATAGGATATATCATAATTATAACTAAATCTTCAAATAGAAACGTCACCATGGAGATAATTATTTTAGTAGGAGTTAGCTTACTTCTTCTTAACCACACATTTATCCAAAGTGCTCTGCCATTTATTTCAATATATTATCTTATAGTCCCACTAATTATTGCACTAATTTTTATATACACTATAGAATCCGTGCCAAGTATCGCAGTAATACTTGCAGCTTTTGCAGACATTGTAATGACTTTGGCATTGGTAGATTTTCTAGGTATGCGTCTATCGGGGGCAGGAATTGTGGCTTTTCTAATGCTGATAGGGTATTCTGTAGATACAGATATTCTCTTGACAAGTCGTCTTCTAAAAAATAAAGATGGGACTATAAATCAAAGAATTTTTGGAGCATTTACAACTGGAATTACAATGACTTTAGCAGCAATCGCAGCAGTAGGAGTTTCATTAGCGGTAATTTATAGTTTTTCAGAAACTCTCAGACAGATATTTGAAATTATATTAATCGGATTATTCTTTGACATCATCAATACTTGGATTACAAACGCTTCAATTCTAAAATGGCACATGGAGGCCAATAATTTAACATGAAAATATCTTTCAGAATTTGGATTTTAATTATAGCACTAGTTTTATCAATATTAGCAATTCAACCAAGCTTCAAAACAGGTCTTCAAATTAAATCTGTTGATAAAAATTCTCCTGCATTTGAAGAAGGATTAAGATCTGGAGAAGTTTTAGTATCCATCAATGAAGAAAAAATCGCAACTCTAGAAGAATATGGTAATGTTATAGGAAGTTTATTACCTAGCGAAGATAGAAAAAAGATAACTTTGGTTACAACAAAAGGAACGTATTCTTTTTTCACAAATGAAACTTTAGCGATTACAGTCAAAGATTTACCAAAAAGCAATATAAAAACAGGTTTAGATCTTCAAGGTGGCGCAAGAGCACTCGTTCAACCAAATGTAACTCTTAGTGAAACAGAACTAGAAGATCTTATCCAAATAAGTAACACTCGTTTCAATGCGTATGGGTTATCAGATGTACAGATTAAGGGAGTAAATGATTTAAACGGAAATAAATTCATGCTTATTGAGGTAGCTGGAGCAACTCCGCAAGATCTTGAAGAATTAATTTCTCAACAAGGAAAATTCGAAGCAAAAGTGGGGAATTCTAGTGTTTTCGAGGGTGGAAAGCAAGATATTAGTGGAGTATGCCGAAATGACGCAAGTTGTGCAGGAGTTACAGAATGTGCACCATCACAGGGACAGTATTTCTGCAACTTCCAATTCGCAATATATCTCGTTGAATCTGCAGCAAAACGTCATGCAAAAATTACAAAAAATGTTTCTCTAGATCAAACCGATCCAAGATATCTTTCTGAAAAACACTATCTTTATGTAGATGATAAAGAAGTAGATTCTCTAAGAATTAGCGCTAGTCTTAGAGGTCAAGAAACTACTCAGATTTCAATTCAAGGTTCAGGAGCAGGAGCAACACAAGAAGAAGCATTAAGAGAAGCCAGAGCATCAATGAAAAAACTTCAAACAATTCTTATTACTGGAAGTTTGCCATATAAACTCGAGATAGTAAAACTAGACACCATATCTCCATCATTAGGAGATGAATTTACAAGTCTGATTCTTATTGCAGGAGTTCTTTCTCTAATTGTGGTAAGTATAATCATATTTATTAGATACAAAAAAGTTAAATTATCTTTAGCTTTACTTTTCACATCTTTCTCTGAAATTATAATAATTTTAGGAGTTGCTTCATTCATTAAATGGAATCTTGATCTTCCAAGTATTGCAGGTATTCTTGCAACAATAGGTACTGGTGTAGATAGCCAGATAGTTATTATAGATGAATCTGAAAAAGGAAAGTCTACAAGTGTTAAAGAAAGAATAAATCGTGCACTTTTCATCATCTTCTCAGCATATGCTGCGTCTCTATCTTCACTTATTCCACTTTATTGGGCAGGAGCAGGATTATTCCAAGGATTCGCAATCACCACCATGATTGGCATCACCGCAGGAGTATTCATTTCTAGACCAGCATTTGCCGATATGATCAAGAAAGCGGAAAATTAAATGAATAAACAACAAATAAATTACGAATATAGGTCGGTACTAGACCAGGACTCTGGGAGATGAGATGTTTCTGATAAAAATTTACCAAATCAAATAGTTCAATTAGGAGAAACTCCTAGAATAGGAGATAATTACATGATCGACGCTAAATTATTTGAGGTTATAGGGATTAGAAAGACGATTACTCTCAGCAATATGGCTGAAAATATCTCCGGGGTAGAAAGTAAATTAGTTAATGTATTCTTACGTCCAATTGGTATAGATCCATCAGCTTAAACTAAATCTATGACCAATTTATAAATGCTTGAATGCACATAGTATTATGTTACCACGTTGGCACATCTTTTGGGGAGCAGTATTCACTGTAATTATAGGGTTTATCTCTTCAGGGATCAACTTAATTTATCTAGGGCTTATTTTTCTTGCTTCTTTTCTTATAGATTTCGATCATTATCTCTGCGGAGCTACTAAAATAAAGAGCTGGAATTTATTTCATAATTTTGAGTATCATAAAAAAATGGGAAAGATTCAAAAAGCAGAGCGCGATAAGAACATTAGGCGTAGAGGAGATTTCCATTTATTTCACACAATTGAGTTTCATGCGCTAATAGGTATCCTTGGAATATTCTGGATTCCACTATTCTATGTTTTTATCGGAATGATTTTTCATTCTCTTCTTGACTTGTTTTATCTACTACACAAAGATTATTTATATAGGCGGGAATTCTTCTTCTTTAATTGGCTAGCAAAGCGATTCGATTAAATTATCTATTCTTTGAAATGTATTCTTCTAACATTTTTCTTTCAATAATTCCTTGATAATGGTTAGTAGAAACATCCATAGATCCATTTAATCTATCATATTTATCAATGCCTGTATAAATTTGTGCAGAATTCGGCAAAGGAATAAGATATAAAACTCCTTTTTCAGAGAGGGGAACATGCTTCATGCCTAAATCATCCAAGAATTCTCGTTTCTCATCTCTAGACCAATTATCATCGTTTCCAATAGATTTCTTTATTGCTCTTTGAACAAGACCCTTAACGCGATTTATATTTTCAATACGATTTTTTTCAACTTCTCTTTGATAAAAAACATAACCCAAACTTAAAAGTGAAAGTGATAAAGTTATGCAAAGTGTAGGACTAAATTTGTTGTTGGACATATTATTTTTCATTTTCTAGCTCTTATAACTTTATTCATATCTATATGAAACTTGCGACTCCTTTCGCAAGAAGTAGAAATGCGCTAGTCCAGAGAAAAATGGTTGGAAGAATAAAGAATATTGCAAAGATAAGAAATATAGCCGAAAAAAGATCCACAAAACTCAAAAGATCTCCTCCCAGAATAAACAAGCTTTTCATAAACAGCAAGCCTCCGCAGAAAAAAAGATATTGAGATGGAACGCTCATACTAAATGTAAGCATTAGAAACGCAACTGCAGATGCGAGGTCTATACCTCCAAGTATCTTAACTAGCATGAAAAAGGCATAAAACGGGAGTTCATAAAGCTTACTATCGCATTAGTTTCCATGCATTCCCAAGGGTAAATTCAATTCAGCATGAACATCCATCAAGTTAGTTACATATATTCCTACAAGGGGGAATCGCCGAGTTCTCTTTCAAGAAAAACAAAAGGATAGTCTCTAAATATTCTTTCTGCTTCAGATATTTTTGTCGGATTAAAAAAAATCTAATTCGTAAACTGATACGCGTCGAGAGACATTTTTCAGCAGTTGCAATTGTGAACATCTTCCTTCAAGCTTACGGTATTCCTTAAAGAAAGAGTTGTGAGAATCACAGGCTTCTTAAAAGAGAGAACGCTTGCAGATCTAGACGTATGCAGTGCTCTCATTTCAAAAACTCCTTCAACATATCCTGAAAAATTTTTATAATTCTCCACGAAAGATCCCTCTTCAGAGACAAGTGCAACTTGAAGAATATGGTTCATCAGCATGACACTATGGCCGTGTTTCTATTTTTAAGTATTATGGCAATACAATCACGCAAGTACCTGAAGTGATTATTCCAATGTGTCAAGAATTACGTTTCATAAAATTCTTGAGCACCTCAGGATTCCACTCGATATTAAACTCAGCATAAGATGAGTGGTATCCTAATGTTTAAAAACATCTCTGTATGGCTTATCTTATGGAAAAAGCACTTCTAAGCGTAATTGTTCCAATGTATAATGAAGAAGGGAATGTACAAAAGTTGTATGAAGAAATTAAACATCAAGCCCTGAAGATGATAAAACAAGGTATAATTAAAGAATTTGAAGCCATTTTCATAAATGACGGAAGCAGAGATAAAACTCAAGAAGTCCTTGAGAATCTCAAAAAGAAAGAGAAAGATCATCTTAGAGTAATTCAATTTCGTAAAAATTTTGGTCAGACTCCAGCTTTGAAGGCAGGTTTCGCTTTATCAAAAGGCGATTTGATAGTTACTATGGACGGAGATTTACAAAATGATCCAGCAGATATATCTTCCATTTATAGTAAGTTACAAGAGGGGTTTGATGTAGTTTCAGGTTGGAGATTCAATCGGCAAGATGCCCTAGGAAAAAAGTTCTCTTCAAGATTAATGAATTCTTTACGCAAAAATCTGTTAAAAGACGAATTACACGATTACGGCTGTTCTCTAAAAATATATAGAAGAGAATGCATTAAAGACTTGCAACTTTTCGGAGAATCGCATAGGTACATCACAGCATATCTATCTATTAAGGGCTACAAAATTGGGGAAGTCAAAGTAAATCATCGTCCAAGATATACTGGAAGAACAAAATATGGATTTGGAAGAGCGATCAACGGCATTTTAGATTTATTTTACCTCAAATTTTGGTCCAATTTTTCAGATAAACCTCTTCATTTTTTCGGTAGACTAGGAATTTATCAATGGATTTTAGCAGGCATAATCGGAATTGAACAGGTAATCAAAGCTTTGATTGTAAAACAGTTAACATTCGGACCACTTCTAGCATTAGCATCAACTTTAGTAATCACCGGTCTTCTATTCATAATTTTTGGCTTTCTTTCTGAGATGATGTCTCGCAGTTACTTCAAAAATGAAACGGTGTACTCTATCAAGAGTACTATCTAACACCATGTGCGGAATTTTAGGTTTCAATTGGGAAGATTCATTATTGCTTAAGAAAGGACTTTTAGCTATTGAACATCGAGGTCCAGATGCAAATGGAACATTTCTTGATAAAGGCGTTTCTCTAGGGCATAGAAGATTAAGCATTATCGATCTTTCGCAAGCTGGAAAACAGCCCATGTCCAATGAAGATGGAACAATTTGGATTGTTTTTAATGGAGAGATATACAATTTCGAAAAATTAAAACATCAGCTTAAACAAAAACATAATTTTAAATCAAAAACCGACACTGAACTTCTTATTCATCTTTATGAAGAAAAAGGAATAAAAATGGTTAGTGAACTAGAAGGAATGTTTGCTTTTTGTATTTATGATTCAAAAAAGAAAAAGTTTTTTCTTGCAAGAGATAAATCTGGAATCAAACCGCTTTATTATTACTCAAATAATAAAAAATTTATATTTTGTTCAGAAATAAAGGGTATTCTAGAATACAAAGAAATAAAGAAAGAAATTAATCTAAATCCTCTCTCATCATATCTTATTTTTAGAGCAAATACCACTTCTCAAACTTTCTTTCAAAATATCGCAAAATTACCTGCAGGCAATACACTTACTTATGATTTAAGAACACAAAATATAGAAATTAATTCATATTGGGATTATTTACCAATTCTTTCAAATATCTCTTTCAAAGAAGCAGTTAAAGAAGTAAGAAATCTTCTTGAAGATTCTGTAAAGGGGCAATTAATGTCAGACGTACCACATGGAATGTATCTTTCTGGAGGAGTAGATTCAGGAACAATCGCAACATTAGTAAAAAAACATTCAACTCAGCCATTAAGAAGTTTTTCGGTAGGTTTTGCAGAAGAAGAACATAGTGAAACTAAGGAAGCAAAGTTTCTCGCAGATCATATTGGTTCAGAGCACAGAGAATTAATACTAGATTCTTCTGCAGTAAAAAGTATTCCAGAAATAGTTTATCAAGGAGATGAGCCTATGTCCGACCCAACTGCATTACCTATATATCTACTTTCAAAAATGGCAAAAAAACATTGCACAGTAATTCTTACAGGAGAAGGTGCAGATGAACTTTTTGGAGGATACCCTCAGTATAGATTCATGAAATTGCATCAGACTTTATTAAAACCTCTTCCAAATTTTATAAGAAAAGCAGGTATCGATTTTGTAAAATCTTTCCCCTCATCAGTTCTAAATAAAGGATTCTCATTTGCAGCATCTCTTGGTGAAAAAGGAAAAGAAAGATTTTCTAAGTTTGCAAATGCAGATTCATTTGCAGAAAAATATCTACAACAAGTAGCAATAATAAATCAAGAAGAACAAAAAATACTTTTAGGATCAGGGCAAGAAATCTACAGAAGTTATCAAAAGAAATATTTTTCAAACACAACATCAAAAAATTTAACTGCTTGCTGTCAAAGATTAGATTTCAAAGAAAGCATGGTAGACGATCTATTGATGAAACTAGATAAAAACACCATGGCTTTTTCTATAGAGGGAAGAGTTCCATTTCTAGACGGAAGAATTATGAATTTAAGCGCAAAGTTGCCAGAAGATTTTAAGATGAGTACTAAGCAAAACAAATTAGTTTTACGTGCAGCCGTAAAAGACTTATTGCCAACTCAAACATCCCAAAGAAAGAAAAAACATTTTTTTGTTCCAATAGATAATTGGTTAAAAAATGAGTTCTCAGATTTAAAAGAATCACTTTTTTCAAAGAGTTTTCTTGACAAACAAGGGATTTTTAAAGCCACTGAGATTGAGAAAATGATTGCAGGAATGAAGGACTCCCGTCTTTTCTATGCCCGGCAACTCTGGTCACTTTTAGTTTTCCAGATATGGTATAAACAATATATTCAAAATGAAAAAATCAAACTTTGATGCAGGAACTTCCGGTTCAACTGAACGATTCGGTTACGAATGGAATACTTATTCAAAAATTATTCCCGAATATGAAGAGCAATTTCTCAAATGGGTTGCCCCATTAAAAAAAGAAGATTTTAAAGGTAAAAAAGTTCTAGATGCAGGTTGTGGTATAGGAAGAAACTCTCACTGGCCATTATCTTATGGAGCTAAGGAAATTTTAGCATTTGATTACGATCCTCGTACTTTCGAAGTAGCAAAAAATAATCTCGCTTCATTCAAGAATGCAAAAGTAAGATTGGGCTCCATTTATGAAATTCCAGAGGAAAATATATTTGATATTTCTTTCTCCATTGGAGTAATTCATCATCTTGCAGATCCGAGAAAAGCAGTATCTGAGTTAGTAAAAGCAACAAGAAAAAGCGGAAAAGTTTTGGTCTGGGTATACGGATATGAGGGAAATGAGTGGATTGTAAAATATATAACTCCTATAAGAAAATTAACATCTAGATTGCCTCTCAAAATAGTTCATCTTTTAACTTATATTTTTTCTATTCCACTATATGCTTACGTTAAATTATTGCCACAGAAAAAACCTTATTTTTCTCAGCTAGCCAATTTCAGATTTTGGCATACCCATAGCATAGTATTCGATCAATTAATACCCAAGATTGCAAATTATTGGAAAAAAGAAGAAGCAGAAGATTTATTTAATGAGCAAGGATTAAAAAACATAGAGGCATATAGAGTAAACAATAACTCTTGGACAGTTATTGGGACAAAAGTATGATAAAAGAAAATATTTTAGAATCAAAAAAGTTAATAATCGGCATTTTTGCCCTCCTTATAATTTTAACTCTTGCAACGCCATATTATGGATCCACAGACATTGGAGACTATGCAGATACTGCTAAATTTTTTGCAGGAGATTATAATGCCAAAATTAGATCTTCACATTCATATCTTTTAGGATTTATCCATGCGCCGTTTGTAGCTTTATTTCAGAGTTTTATAATATTTAAGATTTCTAGCTTGATTTTTCTTTTTATCTTAATTTATTCCACTTATTACATGTCTGAGAGAAACATTCGCGTCCTTTGGATGATACTCTTGTCTCCAGTAGTATGGTACATGGCTCCATGGATTAATCCAATACAGCTTGCGAGCATATTCCTTCTCTGGGCTTGGCATTTTATGAATCTTTATCATACTAAAGAAAAAATCGAGTATTTAATATATTCTGCAATATTAATCGGTCTAGGGTGGGCGTTTTGGGACACGATTCTTTATTTTGGAATAATTTTAGGAATATGTTTCTTATATGATAAGAAAATTTGGCATGGAGGAGTTTATTTAATATTTATTCTAATTGGACTTTTACCTCGGCTAATTTTAGACCAATATTTATTCAATTTTGCATTTTTTACATCAATAAAAACTTTCCTTTCAGGATTTGCTAATATTTTCGGAGGGATTTATGAAAAAGTTTCAGGACACTCTCCTAGAACACTAGGAACAATTCTCCCATTTATTTTAGCAATACCATTATTATTTTGGAAAATGTATTCTATTCAAAATATTAAAGAACAAAAAAGAAGCATAATCTTTATAACTCTTTCTTTAATATTATTATTAACAAATCCTCAGATAAGGTACATCTTAGCTTTAGCTCCAATAATTATTTTAATCGCATCTAGAAATTTAACTCAGAAAGAATTTAAGATAAACTTCTTATTTTCTTCACTAATAATTTTAGCATTCATTTTCCCATATATCTTGCAAATCAATGGAACGGTCAATAATCAGCTATATGGGGCTGAATTTACTGGAATATTAAATTCTGGAGTAAATTTTGTCCCAGGCCAGATGTCAGGTATTCTAAAAGAAGACATTTATGCAATTGCAGAAGATTTTCCAGATTCATCATTTATTGTTGGAAATAATCCAGACGATTATCAGGTACTGGCTCATTTTTATTCAGGTAATAAAATAAAGGAATTTGTCAGCATACAAGATTATGATCTATTTATTAAAAATGAAACTATTTTATATAAAAAGAGATTTGAACCGATCCCCAATATTCTAGAAAGGAGACAATTTTGGATAGAGGGCGGTCTAAAGAAAAACGATAATGACTCTACAAATTACAGAGCTATAGAATATGGAATAGGATTAAATGAACCGATCAGACTTGAAGGGTTTAGAGTTATAGAAAAGTATGACTTAATCTATCTATCAAAAAAAGTATAAAAAGGAGATTTTCTCTAAATAGATATGGTAAATAAATCATCAATTGAGATAAATAAATCGTTAAAACTTATTGCAATTTCATCTCTAATTGTACTTTTAGGTGTATTTTTTTCAAAAATATTTACTTATCTCTATCGTATTCTTATAGCTAGATCATTTGGTCCAGAAGATTACGGACTTTTTTCATTAGCGACAATGATTTTAATTTTATTAGTTGCTGTTTCATCATTAGGTTTGCCAGAGGGATTAGTTAGATATGTTGCATTTTATCGAGGTAAGAAAAATTTACAGATGGTTAAGACCATGATAAAAGAATCATTTTATCTAATAACTTTGACTAGTTTATTTACGGCAGGATTATTAATTATTCTAACTCCTTGGATATCTATGGAGATATTCCACACTCCAGATTTAATGCCTTATCTGTATATTTCAGCAGCAATCATCCCACTTCTTTCATTAGCCAATCTTTATTTATCCGTTTTAAGAGCTTTTGAAAAAATAGCTTCTTTTTCATTTATCCATAATTTCTTGCAGAATTTTATAAAAATTGCCGCGCTTTTTATTTTTATTATGTGGGGAATTAAAGAATATTCCATAATGGCTTCTTATTTTATAAGTATTTTAGTAATGTTTTTTGTAGCATTTTTAACAGTCAAAATATCAATATTCAGAAAAATAAAAATAGGTTTTAAGCCAAAATTAAAATCTTCAAAAAAGTCATTATATAAAATTCTATCTTATTCTTGGCCTCTTTCATTACTCAGTGTAGCTTCATTTATTTTATATTGGGTAGATAGTTTTACAATTGGATATTTTAGAAATCCCGTAGAGGTTGGACTTTATAACGTGGCAGTTCCACTTGCTGCACTAGTTATGATTGTTCCAGATCTAATTATTCAATTGTTTTTTCCGTTAGTAACAAAGGAATATTCTAAAAATAATTATAGTTTAATAAAAGAGCTTAGTAAACAAGCCACCAAGTGGGTATTTATGATTAATGTACCGCTCACACTAATTATCGTTCTTTTTCCTGGAGCAATAATAAACTTTTTCTTCGGTTCTACTTATCTAGGTGCAGAACACTCACTTCAACTACTTGCCATAGGCTCACTTTTCGGCTCGTTAAGCATAATTCCAGCCAATCTAATATCTATGATGGGCAAATCGAAAATTATGCTATTGAACATAGTTAGCATGATGGTTTTCAACATAACATTAAATATCCTGCTAGTCCCATCATATGGGATGGTTGGAGCAGCATTTGCTACAATGTTAGTTTTTATTTCTATCACCATTATTTACTTTATACAATGTAACCATTATCTTTCTTTTATACCTTTAAGAAGAAAAATGCTGTGGATATCATTATTATCTCTGATTCCCTTGAGTTTAGTATTATTTCTCAAGAATTTTTTAACAATTACTCCAATTATTTTAATTATTTTAGGCATTATTTTCATTACAATTTATTCTCTAACAATTTATATTTTTCGTTGCCTTGACAAGCATGACTTTTTTATAATCTCCATATTTTTAAAAAAGTTTAAGAGTAGTAATTAAACTTTTTTAATCAAAAAAAATGCGCCACTCCACTTCGAAAGGAGATTTTACGTCAAGTCACTTGACATCACACAAATGTTTATAAGTCAAATCTAAGGGAGAAATATATGAATAATTCAGAATCTCCTTCGATATTGCGCCAATTTTACAATCCAATTAAAAGAAGAAAAGTCAATAAACATATCAGTGTAGTTCTTATAAAAAATGAATCGTGTGAAGAATTTTTATTTGGACAGTTTGATCAAACTCATCCAATTAAAGAGTGGAGAGGAAGAGTTAATTTTATAGGAGGCAGTCAAAGTTATGAAGACATTTCACCTATAGGAATTCTAGAAAGAGAACTTAAGGAAGAATTCGATGTACCTAGCAATGCATGTAATCGCTGTGGTCAAGCTAAAGATAATTCAGAAGAATATGCTCCTAAAGCAGATATTGTTCATATAAGAAACGAGGTTTTAAATTCAATCAGACCGCACGGAGATTTTATTGTATCAATTCCACCAGTTTTAGAAGAAAGAGATGATTTGTTAAGTGAAAGATCTGGCATGACTACGATATATAGCTTTTTTAAAGCAGATATTTCAGACAAGGCATTTGAAATAGCAAAATATAATCTTTCAAGAGGGAAAAAAATTAGGCAAGAGGGAGATACAGTAATTTTAGACATTGCATCCCTTTCGGGAAATAAATTTGTTGGATCAGTTGATAAAATACTCGAGCCTTATTTAGTCGAAATTGGATATAACGTTTCATTGCATAAAAATCCAGAGACTTACGCAGAAGCAATTGGAAAACAAAGAAATTATCTCGAGCAGTACAGCTTGGAATTCGATTATCTTAATCCAGTAAGAATTTGTACTGGCTGATAATTGTGCTTAAAAAAAAATTAAAAATTTCGAACTTACATGCAAAAAAGTAAAATAAATCTTAAAGATAAGAAATTAATTTTTGCAGCTTGGAATGCTGCCAATAAAAATGATAATCCTTTTCAAAATTGGTATCTTCCATTGAAAGATACTCTGGGGGAGGTAATTTTATTTGATACTGCTAGAAATTATTTTAGATTCGGTAAAGAAAAATTAAAAGAAAATCTTTTAAATCTAATTAAACAAAATAAACCAGATTATTTATTGGTCATTATGATTTATGATGAGTTAGACCCTATATTTTTTCAAGAATTAAAAATAATTTCTCCTCAAACAATTATCTTAAGCCTTTTTAGTGATGATGATTGGCGTTATGAAGACTATTCTAGATATTATTGCCTTGGAATAGACTATCCAATAGTAAACATAACAGATTTAGATACAGATAGAGGATATAGAAAAGATGGAATAAAAAACTATTCTCTTTCATTAGGTATGAATTGTAAGTTATTCAAACCATCATCACAAAATAAAGTATACACGGTTAGTTTCGTTGGAAGGCCAAATAGTAGTAGAATTGAATATATTAAATTCTTACTAGAACAAGGAATTGCAGTAAAAATTTGGGGAGATGGATGGGAAAATTATCCAGAGATTTCTAAAGCCTATCAGGGTAGAGCCTCGGCAGAAGATTTAGTCAATATTACTAATGAAAGTAAAATAAATCTTAGTTTTACTCAAGGAGGATATGGGAAATTACAGATGAAGGGCAGAATATTTGAAGCTGCGGCTTGTAATGCATTCACTTTAATAGAACATTTTGATGCATATAAGAAGTATTATATTGACCAGAAAGAGATTATCATGTTTAAAGATAAAGAAGATTTGTTAAAAAAAATTAAATTCTATCTCCATCATGATAAAAAAAGAAACGAAATAGCCAAAGAAGCCTATAAAAAGACAATTAAAAAATATAATAAGCATAAAGAACTATTAAGTTATTTTAAAAATATTTCTTTAGTAGAAAATGAATTAAGAAATAAAATAATATTTAATCCACAAGTGAGTGTTTCAATCATTAACAAAGAAGATTTTAACAATGAGAAAATAATCTCTGAAAAAACATTAAACTCTAAATTTGTCGCATTTTCAAATAAAAAAGATTCTCATCAATATAAGCACTTTTTACAAATATATTCTCTTGAAAAAACTTCTAAAAAAGTAAGTTGTTGTGATGCATATATTTCAGATATTGGATTACCGCATTACTTATTATTTAAAGCAAAGCAAGGATCAGTTCAAGCCAATTTAGAAACTTTTCAGAAATGTTTACATATTTCTCAATTATTAGTTGAAAAAGAATATTTTCTAAAAAATATTGAAAAATTCAAAAAATATTTTCTCGGAGATCCTATTGCCATACCTAATGAAGAAATGGCTTTTGTATCTATTCCATTAGTTACAATCAATATTGTGCCAAGAATAAATTCAGAAGAATATGCTAAGATTTTTCAAATGAAATTTTTAGATAGACTTTATTCTCTTTTTTATCAAAAGAAGATATTTTTCCACCCCTACCCTTATTTCTTAGCATATAAAGCTTTAAGAGACAAGAATCTCAGAACAGAGTTAATGAAAAATATTCTAGACAAGAAAAAGTTATTTAAAATTAAAAAGGGCATATAAAAAATCTTGAAAATTTATCTAGTCTATTAGAGGTATTTCTTTTCTTCGGGCATTAGGGCCAGGAATAAAGAATTCTCCCCTACCTATAAGCGATTGAGAATATAATGGGCGAGACCTATTAGAAAGATTTGGATACGATCCATGAATAGTATTCCCATTGAGCACAAGAAGATCTCCAGTCTTAAAATTTACATCATAATGCGCTTCTTTCCAGATTTCAGGCATAAGAGTCAGATTACCTGGAGCTTTTCCCTTGCCCTCTCTAAAACTTTGTGTCTCTTCAGAATCTAATAATCCAAGCTTATGGCTTGCAGGATACATATATAACGTACCGTTCTCTTTATCTGCATCGGCAAGGAAAAGATTGGTAGTTATGTACTGCGCGTTAAGATTCTTAGGATAAGAATTGTCTTGGTGAGGTTTCCATCCTTGTTCTTTTGCAAAACGAGTTCCAGCTTCCTTAAAAAGTACTTGGCTCATAAGAGCAACAACTTCTCTTCCTTGCAATTTTTCTAATATAATTCTTTGACGAGGACTACGCATAATTTCTCTTAAAAATACCGAAGTTTCATAAGCTTGAGCATACTGTTTCTCTTCTAAACCTAAAGCTTTAGCTCGGTCTTCAAAGCCAGAATAATTTTTAAATATTTCTTCAATACTATCTACAACCGAACCTATTTTAGGAGATTCATCAGAGGGTTTAATTCCAAATTTACAAGGAACATATTGTGCTAGAAGGTACTCAAGTCGATCAGGATTCATTAAAGCTGCAAAATCACTATTTGCAAACGGACGAACATGATTCAATATTATTTGACATTCTTCAGTAGAATATACCTTTGGGACAACTAGATACCCCATTTCTTTATAAAAAAATACTTGACTTTCATCAAGTTCCCAGGGCTTTCTTTCCAAATTATTCGACATGAAATCTACTTGAGGACCTCATTTATAAACATTATGGCGAAAGACCAATATCTAAAATTATGTCAAAGAACTTAACCTAAAAAACTAATTATAGGTGCTACTCGCTAAGCAAATAACGCGCCCTAGGAAGAATATTTTGTATAGTTCCGGTAGGTTTTTGAACGCAATCTAAAATCAAGTCATCTGAGTTTTTACCTTCAAAAAATCGATATATTTCTTCAGCGGCTTCAATAACTGACCACCCGTATTCAAATTCAGGCTTAGTCTTCACACGTGCAGGATAGATATTAAGAACGCGAACATTTGTTTTACTAGCTTCTTCACGGATCGACTCACTAAAGCCTCGCATTGCAAATCGTGTTGCCGCATAAATAGAACGTAATCCTTTAGGTTCAACTCCCCTAATAGAATTTATATTCATAACGTTCCCTCCTCGCTCGCCTTTAAGAAAATGTCTGTAAATTTCTCGCGTAAGTTTTATAGGAATTATGCAATTCATAGCAAACATTTCCTCAATTTGAATGTCGGTAAGATCCTCAAGTCCAATTCCAGGACAACGATATCCAACATTATTTACGAATAGTTCAATATCTTTATCCTGAGAATGCTTAACTACGGCATCGAATGTTTTTTGTTCAAAAATATCTCCATTAACTACAACTGCTTCTTGTCCATAAGAAATCACTTTTTTATGCATATTGGAGAGATCCACTTCATTTCTTCCATGAAGAACAATGGAATAACCATTTTTTGCAAAAACTTCTGCAAGTGCAGCGCCGATTCCATTACTCGAACCAGTAATTGTTGCCCAACCTTTCATAAATCGCTCTTGAAAATTTACTTTTTAAATATATAGCTAGTTCAGAATCAATAAACTAGTTTTGAACTAGTGAGTTACAAAGATGTCTTTTTTAAAGGCGCCAGCATCTGCTTGCTCGAGAAGTTTGTCAAGACCAAGATAGTTAAATCGTTCAGCATAAAATGGAGAAACTGCAACAAGTTCTCTAGTTATTCTTCGTTCATCTAAGGCATCATCATATTTACCCAGACGATCTTGTAAGAGACTTAGATACAAATGTGGGACTGGATTTTCTGGATCTTTTCTTTTTACTACCTCTATCAGGCAACGTTCTTGCATACCGAGTTTATTTGCTTTTGTTCTCTCAGTGGGATCTTTAAAATCAGCATAATTAACATGATATTCTACAAAAAAACGCACATCTCTTAGTTCATCTTGCGTAGGCACATAATCTGCTCCATGATGAAGAACCTCTTTAAATCCTTGACCATTTTTGCCTCTTTGCTCAGCTTCATGCTTATATCTAGAGGCTAACCCAAATCCAGTTGTAAATCTATTCACTGCTTCCTTAGTAATATCTGCACGCTCTCTACCCATCCTCTCAATTCCCTTTGCAATTTCTGTTCCGGGGAGAGGCATACAAACTTGAACAGTATACCAATCAAGGTGCATTTTTTTAGCAAGATCAATGGTATCCCACATCTGCCCAATTGTTTCTGCAGAATGCTCATTATCTTCCGGAAAACCCACAATCAGAAAACCTTTTGTATAGATATTAGGGTGGCGGTCTAATATTTCTGCAGCCTTATAGAATCGATCCATAGTAGCCGGTTTGTGAATTCTTCGTAAAATATCAGTATTTCCGGATTCTATTCCAAAGCTCATACCCATGCAACCAGAAGCCTCTGCCGCAGTAGCGAGATCTTCATCGAGCGCCGCAGCAATAACTCCATTTGAAGCATCCCAAGTAATTCCAAGATTACGTCTTACCATTGTATCAAATACTTCCATAGTTTTTAGTTTATTATTAAGAAGATCATCATCAAGCCAAACAAAATGTTGTATCCCATATTTGTCTCGAAGCATTTCTATTTCATCAACAACATCTTTTGCAGGTCTATGACGGACTCCAGCGCCATTAAATTCTCTTACAGAACAGAAAGAACAATGGGCTCTGCATCCTCTAGATTTCAAAATAGTTGTACAAGAAATATTGTCTCC
This sequence comes from Candidatus Pacearchaeota archaeon, assembly GCA_964202455.1. Classification (GTDB taxonomy): domain Archaea; phylum Nanobdellota; class Nanobdellia; order Pacearchaeales; family GW2011-AR1; genus VGKP01. The sequence continues at coordinate 25,513 of CAXNIJ010000003.1, forward strand.
ACGAAGCCAAGCGTATACTCCTATTTTTCCATAATCAGTATAGTTTCTAATTGGCAAGTCTCCATAATTTGGGAGAAGCGTAATGACTTCAGATGAAGGAACATTACGATCATTCACAGAAATAAAATTATCATCAACAATGGCTGCTATCTGTGTAAGTTTGCTTTCAGGCAGTCTGTGGTTCGCAACATCGACCATATCTGGAAAACTATTATCAGATTCATAAAGAGAAATAAAGTCGATACCTGGGCTTTTTCTTAAGACATCTTCAGCTGCAAGTGCGGGGTGTGCACCTCCGGCAATTAGAGGAACACTCGCATTCTTACTTCTAATGAAGTCTACTACTGCTTGCATCGAAGGGTGAATCATTGTATACATACAAGTAGTCCCAATCAAATCTGGATTGAATTTCTGTAAAGTTTCTTCAACATTCTCTTGCCAAGCACGATCGTAGTCAAATTCCTTAGGAGAAAGAGTGTTAACTTTTTGCATGATATCAAAATTTAAGTCAATAACTTTTGTGCAGTATCCTCTTTTTTCCAAGTGTGTAGAGAGCAAAGCAAGACCATAAGGCGGATAACAAGGATAACTCTGCGAACGCGCTAATGTTAAATCTAAATTATCTTTAGTAGTCATAGGGGGATTGATGAGAAGAATTTTCTCTACTGTTGCAGGGAATCTCTGCTTAATCTTGGTCATAATTTTGCTCCTGTTTCCGGCAGGCGTACTACAAGGAGCTCCTTCTCCAATTTCTAAAATCTCTTCCAGTGTTACAGCAGATATATGGTCAGTTAATGGCATTTTGATTTTTTATATTAAAAATTTTGGTTTTTTAGCATAAGGACTGAATCCAGCTTCTTGGATTCTTTCCAGAAGGTCTTTATACTCTCCAAGAATTTTGTCTGGTTTTCTCGCTTTTCCCCACGGGGCATCCACATATTCGAAAGTAATATGTGGCTCGTCCCCTGCATAAAAAAGATGATTATTATTTTCCCAGTTACCATCGGTAAGTTTAATTCCAAATTTTTCACGATGGTCATAAACTTCTGTTCCAGGGCGAGGAGTGAAAAGATGTAGAAAAACCGAATCAGGTTGAGTCTCTTGAATAAAATCCCAAGTTCTTTTCGAAATATCTTCTGGTTCTCCAGGTAAACCCATAATAAGATATACTCTTGGAGCAATTCCATTTTCTTTTAAAATTTTAATTGTTTGTTTAGACCTATCGACATTAATTTTTTTATTAATCATGTCTAAGACATTTTGTGAAGCGCTTTCTACTCCAAGACCCATAGCAACACATCCAGAATCATACATCATTTTTGCCAGCTCGGGAGTTATTCCATCAACTCGACATTGCCCTTTCCATTTTACGCCAGTTTCTGCAATTGCTTCAAGTCTAGAAACTGCTTGATCTTTATTTAATGGAATTCCAATTTCATCGTGAAGACTAATTGCTCCAATACCATATTCACTTTTAAGATAATTTATTTCTTTTGTAATGTTTTCAGGACTTTTCATTCTCATTCTAGGATTAATGGTTCTTATTTGAGGAATAGCACAAAAAGCACAAGTGTAGGGGCACCCTCTACTAAAAATAACCGTTGTACCCAGTAAATTTCCATATTTTTTATCTTCTCCTACAGTAATTGTATCTTTACGCGCAGTAGATGATTTAGGAACAAAATGTCTTTTTGCAAAAGAATAATTATTAATATCTATCGGAGACTTCTGAAAATATTGATTTTTAAGTTTTCCATTTTGAGCATCTTCAACAATTTCTTTTACAGTCTCTTCTGCATCACCAATTACAATAGAATCAAAATGTCTTAAAACATCATCTGGAAATAGGTTCACATGCGGACCACCCGCTACGTGTCGTGCATTAGGGTAAATTTCTCTTAGTCCTTTAACTGTTTCTATCTGTTGATTAAAATCTAAAGTATAAACTGAATGCATATAGAGGTCTCTTTCAGGTATATGATAGATTAGAGCTTCCTTCTTAACGCCTCGAAGGTCTATCAGACTCAAATCTAATTTATCATTAGAATTCTCTTCCAAAATAGTAAGAAGTTGCATCTGACAATGTTGATCTCCTCTAAATGAGTCATAAAGATATTCACTAGGCGGAGAAACAAAAGAAACTCTCATAAGAATCAAATAAAACACTCCTTTTTATATCTTTCTTCACTCAAAAATATACTTTTAAAGTTCTTTTATTTTCTCAATAAGTTTTGTTGTGCTAATTCCATCAAATTCTACAGGGCAATAACGAGGAAGTACAACAAGTTGTATGCCGTAGCGTTGGACTAGATCTTTACGACGAGGGATATCAAAAGCATCTTCATTAACGACATAAATATCAGGTCGCAACTTTTCAATGAATTGCTCAATAAGAGAATAGGCGTCATCTTTTTTCGCATCATAGGTGTCCAAAAAAACATAATCCACAGGTTTCAACCCATCAACCATTTTTAATCGTATATACTCATTCATTATTGGACGGTTGTCTCCTTTGTAATCGCGAACATTTGCATCTTTTCCCATTACAACAACTACGATATCTCCTTGTTTTTTACAATCTTCAAAAAAAAGAAGATGTCCGACATGCACCATATCAAATACTCCAGAGCAAAAGACAATTTTTTGGTTTTTATGTTTCTCACGGATACTAGGTAAGTTTTCAGGCGTTATTATCATAGACTCTTCGAGGACATTCAGTTTATAAATATTATTGCCTTCTTAAAACATTAGTGCAACGAAACTCGCTTTCATAATCTCTGAGAGTGGCTCGAGGTTTTCCTAAAAAAACTCCGTGTAGTCCATAAGGATCAGGAATTTCCGTTTTGAGATAATTGGATAAAACGAATGGAGTAGCTCCAGCAGAAAGGGGTTTGCCGTTTTTTAAATCTTCAAGAGAAATAATCATTGCGAAGCCTTCAGATTTAATGCTTTTACCATTATTCAAATTATTTTTAGCACATTCAAAAATTTCTCTAGGCAAATCTGCAGTATAAACGCTATAAATCGCAGAAGTCTCAGGAGGCTTATTTTTTAGATAAGGTACATTAATAAGAAAATCAGCATAGGGTTTGTAAAGAGTAATAATTGCATCGCGAATTTTTTCAATATCTTCTAGAGAAGCATAATTTGAAGGAATATGGGCACCAGCACCAGGACCCGAAGTACGTTCTATTGCTTCTTCAATATTTTTCTCCTCAGTAGTATGAATACAAAATTCTTCTCTAATTTCTCTTTCAAGAATTTCAGAAGGAGACTGGTCTTCAGGATGTTGATTTCCCCCTATAAGATTGACTCTTTTTCTAAAAACTTCAAGAGGATAGGTATTGTCATAAACGCCTATGAGAAATTCTTTTTTATCACTAGATTCAATAATCAATAGAGAAACGTGATGAAGAATATCTCTAATCATTTTGACTTGGTAAATACGTTGTATCTTTTATCTATGATATTCATATTTTCTTTATACCAAGTCATTACTTCTCGTATTCCTTTCTCTAAAGATATTTCTGGTTTCCACCCTAAAGATTTTGCACGATCAATATCCATAAGGCGTTTCTTATCTCCACCAGGTTTTGTAGTGTCCCAAACAACTTTTGGTTTTTTCTCTAAATTTGAGACAATAATTTCCACTAATTCTTTAATAGTGCATCCCGTCCCACTACCTAGATTAATTGGAAGATTATATCCTTTTTCAACTGCAATAAGCATTCCGTAAGCAACATCCCGAGCATGAATAAAATCACGTATTGCAGATCCGTCTCCCCATACAACAAGTGGATCTTCTCCCTTCATAGCTCGATTAATAAGGGAGGGTATTACCATTGCATTTTCAGGATCAAAATTGTCATATTCACCATATACATTTGCAGGCCTAACAATAGATATATTATTCCATCCATACTGAGTAATATATGCTTGTGCCTGTAACTCCCCAGTTCTCTTATGCCATCCTCCAAATAAGTCATTAGGCGACGGAAGAGATTTCCATACATCATCCTCATGAAAAACTTCTGCAGGAGCATATACTCCAACACTACTTGTAAAAAGAAAATTCTTAACTCCTGCCTTCCTTGCAGATTCCATCATATTTGTGGTAAAAAGAAGAGAGGGGACAAAATAACTAGCAGGTTGCTCTTTCATCATTTTTGGAGAGCCTTTAATGCCTGCAAGATGAAAAACAATCTCTTGCCCTTCACAAACTTTAGTACAAGAATCTGGGTGAGTAAGATCTGCGCGCATAAATTCAGTTCCAGGAAGAGATCTTGAAGGGTCATCCATAGAGGCAGTTCTTACTATAGCCCCTTGTTGTAAAAGTTGTTGTACAAGCTCACGACCAATCATTCCAGTACCGCCCGTTACTAAAATTTTTTTATTTTTATAAAAACTCATTTTAATAATAGTTTAAATTATAGGAAGATTATAAAGATTATGGTGTTCGCACGGAGTCTTTTCAAACAGATTTTACCTCATTACTTTATTCTAGCTATATTTAAATATTTAAATTCATCTTCATAATCTGCTAAAGACCCTCTAGGTTTTCCAAGAATTTCACTAGTCAATCCATATGGATCAGGAATATCTTTCTGAAGATAATCTGCCAATATTACCGGAGATCCTCCAGCCGATAGGACTTTTCCGCTTACAATGTCATCAACGCTTACTACTGTAGCAAAACCTTCAGATTTTATAGCTTTTCCATTTGCAAGATTTTTTCTAGCGCATTCAAAAATAGCATTATCGAGGGTTGCCTCATAAGAGCTACAGATAGTTAAAAAATGTGGGATGTTTCTAGGAATATGTTTATGGGGTGCATTAATAAGAAAATCTTTATAGGGTGTGCAAGTTGAAAGAAGAGCATCTCGAATATTTTGTATATCTTCTAGAGGGGCGAATTTCTTAGGAGCTTGAGCTCCGAGTCCCCTACCTGTAACAAGTTCAATTACGGATTCAATTTTATTTTCCCTAATAGAATTAATAACAAATTCTTCTCTAATTTCTCTTTGAATAATTTCTAAAGGAGATTGATCTTCAGGATGTTGATTACCTCCAAAAAAGTTCACACGATTTCTATAAATTTCAAGAGGATAAGTATTGTCATAAATTCCCAGAAGAAGATCTCCCGAAGAACTGGGTCTAACAACTATAACTGAAAAATGATAGAGAATGTCTCGATTCATTAAAAAATATTCTCCAGAGCAGTTATAAATATTATCGTACTGCAGAAATATTATCCTTATACCAGGAGAGAGTTTTTTGAATTCCCTCATCAAGAGAAATTAATGGTTCCCATCCAAACTTTTCTCTTGCTAGAGCGTAATCAAGACATAGATTAGTTTTAATTGTAGGTTTAGAAGTATCATATTCTATTATAAGATTTTTCCCAGACGCATGTACTATTTTCTTAACCAATTCTCTAATTGCAATACTTTCTCCAGCACCCACATTTACAAGCTCAAAAGGAGTCTTTTGTTCTAGTGCACATTCAATAAAATCAACAAAATCTGAAACATATAACAAGTCTCGCCCTTCTTCTCCAGTTCCCCAAACGACGATTTTTTCAGAAGCAGTCATCACTTTCGTAACAGTAGCTCCAAAAACATGAGATTTTTCCAGATCAAATTTATCATGCGGACCATAAACATTAGAATGGCGAAAAGCAGTAAATTTAGTTTTTCCCAATTGAGAAAAAAATTCACACATCTGCTCAAGAAAAACTTTCATTCTTCCAGCTCCAACATATGCTTTTGGTGGCCCCATTTGAGAGTTATAATCTGTTTCTTTTAGAGGTTTATCACTAGAAGAGTACATTATACTACAACTTGGAAAAATAACTTGAGAAATGCCTTGCTCATGTGCTGCTCTAAAGATAAGAGAATTAATAACACTATTATCTGTAACATGAATATAAGGTTTACTCACGATATCTTTTGATCCGGAGGTTGTAGCAGCCATTTGAATAACAACCTCTTGTCCCTCTAGGACTCTTCTTACTTCAGAATCAATTCGTAAATCTGCTTTAATCATGCGAATTCGAGAGTTATCAAAAGTTGGACGAATATTATAGACTCCAGTTATTTCCAAATCATCTCTTAGAGCCAAACGTTCTGCAATATTTCTTCCTAAAAAACCGGTAACTCCGCAGACAAGAACTTTCTTTCTTTTTTGCTCCATATTTTAACCTAGATCTAGTCATTAATAAACATTATGAGATTAAAACAGACATTATGAATTATTAACTACGTCACATAATCTATAAATTTTATCTCTTTCTAAAGAAGGATAGTTCCCAATATAAAAACCATAGAAGTGCGCATGATCTACTTTAGGATAATCTTTAGGATCGATGTTTGGAAATGATTTCCTCAAGTAAGGTTGACGAAGTTGATTGCCTCCTCCAGACATACCCCTACGAAACTCTATTCCATTTTCTCTAAGATTTTTCATAATTCTATCGCGCAATTCATCATTTGGTTCATTAAGTAATAGGGTAAATGCATAATTACAACTTCCTTCAGTTGCAAAATCGGTATAGAATTTATTCTTATCAAGATTTTCAAGGAAAATTGAAAGATTTTTAGTCCTTATTTTATTATTTGCATCCAGACGTTTAAGTTGAGATCTTCCAAGCACAGCGTTTAATTCAGTACTTCTAACATTATATGCAGGAAATGCAAAAATAAAGTCAGGATTTAAATCAGAGTAAGCATTTGAATAATTTGATTTCCTGATTCCACAAGTGCTCTCTCTAACCATTCCATGTGAGCGAAACATTCGTAAAGTTTCATAGAGTTCTCGATCATTAGTGGAAATCATTCCTCCCTCGATAGTGCTCATATGATGAGCATAATAAAATGAAAAATTAGACATAAGACCAAATGAACCGAGTTTTCTTCCATTAAATGTCGCTCCATGTGACTCACAAACGTCTTCAAGCAGAGGAATATTTCTTTTTTGTAGTTCATTAAGGAGATTCTCATCAAGAGCATTATATCCTAAAACATGAGTTGAAAAAACTGCACGAGTTTTAGAAGTAATTCTATCCACCACTTGTTCATTATTCATTCCCAAATTTCTAAGATTAATATCGACAAATATTGGTTTAAAACCATTCTGAAGAACAGAAGCTATATCCGAAACCCAAGTTAAAGTGGGTACAATAACTTCCCCTCCACCATAATGTTCTTTTAAAGTAGCAAGAGTAATAAGATTTGCACTTGCTCCGGAATTAACAAACACGCTATGTTTTACGCCAAGCCAATTTGACCATTCTTCCTCAAAAGCACGGACGTTAGAAGATTGAGTAAGTATCGGATCATCTTGTTTTAGAAATGAAATTAATTCATCTAAGTCTTCGCGACTAATATTATTACTCATTAATGGAATATATTTTTCGATCATTGTTAGAACAAAATTTATTCATTTATAAAAACATCCATACTACAATATAGCAGTATTTAATAACGTTCTTTTCTCAAAATAATAATGATTATTATAAATTGTTCAGGATTAGCCGAAATAAAAGTGCGGCATCCAAACCAGAAAATAGTTTACGTTTCAGGAGCGTTTGATTTAGTACATGCAGGACATATTCTATTTTTTGAAGATTGTAAAAAACTAGGAGATATTCTCGTAGTTGGCGTAGCCAGCGATAGTGTAATTCAGCATAATAAGAAAAAAGACCGTCCAATTCTTAATCAGCATATAAGAATTAAAACTATTGATTCTTTAAAAGCAGTAGACTATGTTGTCCTAAATGAAATACCCGATCTTAACGATCTTAAAAATATTTTTAGCTATCTCAAACCAACCATCTATGCAATAAACGATGATGCCTGGAATATTCCACTTAGAGAAGAAGTTGCAAAAATTTCTGGAGTAGAGTTAGTAATTTTAGAAAGAAGATGTCCAGAAGAATTTGAGAAAATAAGCACTACGGGAATTATTGAAAAAATTAGAAAATTATCTTGATGTCAAGGAATCATAATATTCATTTATTGCGACAAGATTATAATCTATAATTGGAACGCTCGAAAGCTCTTCTTTTGCGAAAAAAGCAAATCCTCCACCTTCATTAAGGGAAATGTCAGAAATTTTCCCAGTAAATAATCCAGTATAAACATGAAATTCTCCACCTCTTTTTCTATTTTCAAAATAATTTTCAGTATATCTGGTTTTTTTAAACAGTCTAACTTCAGAAGGCACAGAGCCTAATTCTTCTTTTAGTTCACGAGTAAGAGTTTGCATAGGGTCTTCTTCAGGCTCAATGCCTCCTCCAAACATACACCATTTTCCAGGAAACCAGAGATAACCTAAATCTTTTTTTTGTAAAAGAATTTCATTTTTAGAATTAAGAAGAAGAATAACTGCCGTATCAATAATTTTTTCAATCATAACATTCCCTATAATATTCGGTTTATATATCTATACACATTATAACATAAATGTTTAAAAGAACAACTCTTTGAGAAATGTCATGAGCAATTTAAGAAATTCAGATTTAGGAGTTATGCCAGAATTATCTCAAAACTATTCTCCCGATTTAAATCTAAAGCTTTTTGAAAAAATGTCAGATATTCGTTACTTTGAATTTGAAGTTTGTAGTGCCTATCATGAAAAAAAAGTGAAGATGCCTGTTTTCTATTTATCTGCAGGGTCAGAAAGTATTCCTGCAGCTTTATCTCTAGCACTACTGGAAGAGAGATTCAAGAAAAAATTAGACATTTTCGCTCAGCACAGAGCACATGGATATTATATCGCATTCGGAGGAGATCTAGAAAAGCTAGTAGATGAGCTCTTATCCAGACCCACTGGATGCGCGGGAGGGATGGGAGGTTCAGCCTCAATCCATTGCCCCGAAATTGGAATGTATGGACACGATGGCCTAATGGGAAGCAATATTCCTATTGGAGTAGGATACGCTTTAGGAAAAAGTTTTGAAAGCCCATTAGAAGAAAGAAAACTTATTCTTGCAGTCGCGGGAGATGCGGCCATGGAAGAAGATTATGCGCAAGCTGCAATTGCATGGACTCCAACAAGAGAATTACCTGTATTATTTGTTTGCGAAGATAATAATTATTCAGTTATGACTAAAGTAGACGTTAGAAGAAAATGGAAGATGGCAAGCATAGCCGATTCATATGGTCTAGAATCTGTTGAAATCAGCGATGACCCTTGGACAATTATGTATCATGCAAAAACTTTGAAAGAAAAAACACCTTCATTTTTAAATATACAAACTTGTAGATATTTTGCACATAATTTTGGATTGCCTAAACAAGAAATGGAATGGGATAGATTCCAGTTAACTAAACAAGAACTTACGAGAATTGGATTAGGAAAAGAAGCAGAAGAGATAGATAAAAGTTCACAACATAAAATGGAGGAATTATGGAAAAGAAAACTGGCACAGATTTAGAAAAAGAAACCGTGCGCGATGTTATTTGTAGAATTACAAAAAGTCATCTATTAAATGGCGGGATGATTATGGGTCAATGTTTAACTACTGATGGAAGAGTTAGGGGAACGATTCCGCAAATGGAAAATGAAAGAGGAATTGTAGAGCTTCCTATGGCAGATGTTGCAGGCGGATCATTTGCAGTAGGTGTAGCTCTGGCAGGACGTAGACCCATATATGTCGTGAGATTTCAGGGATTCCAATGGTATAACGCAGTAGAGATTGTAAACTATGCAGCAAAATCAAAAGAAATGTGGGGAATTCCTTGCCCATTATTTATTCGTTCAGTAGGGCTAGATGGTGGTGGCGGGCCAGTAGCAGGAAACGCTCATCATGGATTATATTATCGTATGCCTGGTATAGATATTGTCGCACCATCAACTCCAAAAGAATACGAATCCGCTTGGAATCATTTCATAACACACGATAAACCTATGTATGTTAGTGAAAATCGTAAAATTTGGGATGTAACTGAAGGTTTAGAACCCTTAGTAGAGGCAAAAGCAGACATTACACTCTTTCCAATATCTTCTACAAGATTACATGCACGTGAAGCAAGGACAAAATTAAATGAAGAAGGAGTTAATGCAAACATTGTAGATTTATTTTGGTTAAAACCATTCGAAGCTACAGAATTAATGAAAGATTCTTTAGCTAGAAGCAAATATGGGGGTCTAGTAATAGATGGAGATTATGAGAATGCAGCATCTAAGTGCATTGCGTATGAACTAATGCATGCAACAGACAAGCCAGTGTATGCAATAGGCCTTGAGGAACGTACGGCTGGCTTTGCACCTAGTCTAGATAATGTTGCGCCAACCTCTGAAAGAATATATTCTAAAGTTTTTGAGATTATAAAAAATTACAATACGACAAAGTTTTTAAATAGATAAACTTTGAGAACATCAGGAGAACATTATGAAAAAAGCATTGATTTTGACAGGTAAATTAGTACAAGATCACGAATTTATATATCCCTATTATAGAGTACAGGAAGAGGGTTTCGAAGTAACTGTGGCCACAGAAGATGGAAAGGAAACTTTCGGTCAACTTGGTACTAAAATTCCAGTTGACACTACCTTTGATGCAGTTAATCCCGATGATTTTGATTTATTAGTTATTCCTGGAGGCGCCAAATCTCAAGAATATATTAGACAAAATAAAAAAGTCTTACAAATTATTTCAGATTGGAATGCAAAAAATAAAGTCATTGCATGTGTTTGTCATGGGGCTCAACTCCTCATATCTGCAAAAGTAGTAAGAGGAAGAAAAATTAGCGGATACTATAGCATTAGAGACGATATAGAAAATGCTGGAGCAAACTATATTGATGCTCCATTTGTAACTGATAAAAATATTATAACTTCCCCACACTACAAACATCTTGGGCCTTGGATGAAAGAAGTATTCCGTGTTTATCGGGAGTACAATGATAGAATCAATTAAAAATTCCGAAGTAGATAATGAAAAACTTTCTCAATTACTTATTCCTAAAAATACTTCTCTTGAAAAAATAGATTTTTCAAAAGTGGTGGTAAAAAAGCCCTGGGGGCATGAATATTTATTGTACGATGATGGAAACGCTGCCGCATGGATTTTATACCTGAACAAAGGCGCATCTACTTCAATGCATTGTCATCTTTATAAAAAAACAGCATTAGTAGTTTTAAAAGGAGAAGCTATCTCAACAACTCTAAGTGAGGGATTCATTTTAAAAGAATCTGACGGTTTAGTTTTAGATAAGAAAGTTTTTCATTCAACACAATCTATATCTGAAGAAGGCACAATACTTCTAGAACTAGAAACGCCATCTAAAAAAACAGATGTGGTTCGCCTTATAGATTTATATGGTCGTGAAACTGCAGGATATGAATCAGAAAGTGAAATGGTCACAAATTTTGGATTAGATGAAAGAATATTTTTCCCATCAAATGAAGAAGAAACCATAAAGAAAATAGGAAATACCTTCATTTCAATTTCCACAGTAGAAGAAAATTCAGTTATCTCTTTAATAAATGTAAAATCAAGTGGAGTGATTATCTTAGATGGCGAACTAAGGGATGAAGTTAATAGAAAAACATTTAGTAGAGGAGATTTGTTTTCTATTTCAAAATATCCTTCATTAAGAGCAATAAGAAAAACTAAAATACTCAAGATTGAAACTGCACAAAGTTCTTTATCGATTAAAGGCATTTTATTTGATTTTGACGGAGTTATTGCGCAGACAATGGAAGATAATTTTCAGGCTTGGAAGAGATCTTATCAAGATCATGGCATCCAAATTCTTCCAGAAGATTATTTTCATTTAGAGGGAGCAAAACTTGAAGAAGTTGCCAGAATAATTTCTCAAAAGTATTCTCTACAAAATATCTCTCCAAAAGAAATAATCGAAAAAAAAGAGAGATATTACAGACAAAATAACAATTTCGCATTTTATCCAGGAGTGGTGGAAATAATCGGGATTTTGAAGAAAAAGGGCATTAAAATGGCAATAGTCTCTGCAGGACAAAGAGAAAGATTATTATCCTGTACCACTCAAGAATTTTTGAAAAATTTCGATGCTATTATTTGTGGAGACATGGTTCAAAAAGGAAAACCCGATCCAGAGCCCTACCTTACCGCAATGAAAGTATTAAATCTTTTACCTTCGGAATGTATAGTAATTGAAAACGCCCCATTGGGAATAGAATCTGCTAAAAACGCACAATCTTATTGTATCGCCATCGCTTCAACTCTCAAAAAAGAAGTTCTAATTCAAGCAGACGAAATAGTAGAAAAATTTGAAGATATTATAACTAGTGAAAAAATAAGAAAAATATTATCAGATTAAAACTTATTTTTACCTTGCCAAATTTCCACTCCGCGTAAATCAAAATTGAAATTAAGTATTTCTCCTCCAGCGAGTCCAAGAGCTTTCTTCAAGACATTTCTTTTTCTAGGAGAATAAAAGAAAAGAAGATATCCACCATTACCTGCGCCAAGAAGTTTACCCCCATAAGCTCCATTTTTAAGTCCAAGATCATATAAATTATCAATATGAGTATTAGAAACTTCTTTAGACATGGAACGTTTACATTCCCAGGAATCTCTCAAAAGTCTTCCAAAATCCTCCAGTTGTCCAGTAAGAAGAACATCTTTCATCTCTAGAGTTATTTGTTTAAGTTTGTTAAGGTTATCAAGCTTCTCAGATTCATTTTCTATAAATGATTTTTCAATAATTGTATGAACATCTCCTGAAAAGTGAGAATTTCCAATATAACAAAGCATTAAATGGCTACTAAGTTCTTGAATTGTTTCATTTTTTAAGCGAAGCGGATAAATAACCGTTCTGTTCTGATTAAATTCCATAAAATTAAAACCTCCAACCGCAGAAGCATATTGATCTTGCCATCCTCCTTTTATTTTAAGCTCTTCATGTTCTGCGCGATAAGCTATCTCGGCTATCCTATAATCATCATAATTATTGCCCATAAGGTGTCCAAGCATTTTAGCAACTAGCACAGCTAAACTAGCGGAAGATCCTAGTCCTCTTCCTGGCGGCAAGTCATTATAAAGATAAAGTTCAAAACCAAAATCTGGTTGAATAATATTAATAACCGCTTTAATTAGATCGAGTTTTCCATCGTAAGAAAGAGAGTCAACAGATTGCACAGAAACATCTATTTCTTTTGTAACATCACTATCGATCATAATTTTTCTATCTGCTCTTTTAATAAGCGTAGCATAACAATATTTATCTATTGTAGCGCTAATAACTGCTCCTCCGTGTTTTTCAAAAAAATAAGGTAAGTCTGTTCCCCCTCCAGCAAAGCTAATTCTTAATGGAGATTTTCCTCTAATTACTGGAAAACTTTCAATTTTTATCTTATCTAAATGGGTTTCAACATCTACAATAGTTCCATCTAAATCTATTATTGGCAAATAACGCATTCCAGAGCTTAAAAGTTCAGCAATTTTAGAAGGAGAATCAGTTTTTCTAGCGACAATCGGATTTTTAGCCATGACCTGGGACAAGGAAGATTCAATATTTCCATCAGACATAAGAAATTCTTTTATTATTCGATCATTAACTACTCCTAGAATTCTCTTTCTATCATCAACAACAAGAACTATATCTATTCCATTACGACTTATTTTTTGCATCGCTTCTCGAACATTATTTCCTTCTTTAAGGAGCAATGCTCCAAGAATATCTTTTTTGAATTGAAGGTAAGATTCAGGTCTCCCAATATCTATAAAATACCCTTGGTGAATATATCCGTGAATTGGAGTTTCTTTAATTAATTTTGGAAAAACTTCATTTTCAAGAGAAGTATTTTTATCCGCAGGTATGTAATCAAAAATTCTTTTATCAAAAACATAAAAACCAGCATTAATAAGTGAATTAGACTGGAGAGATCCTTTGGAAAAATCAATTATTTTTCCTTTAGAGTCAATAGAAACAATATTGCCATGTTCCGGACTAGAAACTGAAGTCAAAGCAAGTGTGGAGATGCCTTCATTAGATAGATGAAATTCTAAAAGTTTTTTAAAATCTAAATCAAAATAAGAATCTCCATTCATTACAAAGAAAATATCATCAACAAGGTGTTTCGCTTTTCTAATTGCTCCAGCAGTACCCAAGGGAATTTCTTCTTCAGAGTAACTTAGTTCCATTCCAATTCTTTTTCCAGTTCCGAAATATGACTTAATTTTGTCAGCCATATATGAAACGCAAAGAACAACATCAGTTATGCCTTGAGATTTAAGTAATCTTAGTTGATGTTCTAAGAAAGGAACACCTAAAAATGGAACCAGAGGTTTAGGTTTATCTATAGAAATTTCGCGCAAACGAGTACCCAGACCACCAGCAAGAATCATTGCTTTTATTTTTCTAGGTTTTAAGTTGGGCAACTCTTTTTTTCCAGAATTTACTAAAATTTCATTTTTCAAATCAGTTTCATAATCAGAGTATTCAGTCATCTCGAATTTTTAATAAGCCTCATAAAACTATAAAATTCTTCATTTTTAAAGACAGTTGTTCTCTATTTATTACATTCATTTATAGCAAATAACTTTGTTTCCATATCTTTTTTGTTGTTTGCTAGATAGGAAATCACATTAATAATTGTAATTCTTGTATGTAATTTCCTATAACCAGAATTAGATAGGCTGTTGATTTGTACTAACTTGTCTCAAATAATCCATTCTTAGTAATGGCATGGCTCTAATAAGTTCGCTAATTCCAGATTCTAAAGTATGATTAAATCTAAAACCATAATTCATAATTCTTTGAGATGAAACAATATAGTTGCGTTTATCTGGATCTGTACGATTTAAGTCTTCATTTATAATTAAACTTGGAATCTGATTTTTTATTCTTAAAACTAAATCTTCCTTAGAGATATTAGCTTGCGGGTGCCCTAAGTTGTATATCTTCTCATCACATAGTTTTTCATAATTTTCTAGTGCAAATACAAACGCTCGCGACACATCTTGAATATGGACAAAATTTCTCATAAATTTTTTTTCAAAAAGAGTAATTTCTCCCGTTGTTGAAGCTTGATATACCAAATCATTAACAAGTAAATCTAGGCGCATTCTAGGAGAATTTCCAAAGACCGTGGCTAATCTAAAGGAAATACTAGGTTTATTATTTTTGAGTAATACTTCTTCTGCAGCAGCTTTAGTCTCACCATATAGAGATATTGGATTTAGTGGTGTATTTTCATCACAAAGAACTTCTCCAGAAGTTGTTCCATATCCGCTATTTGTCGTTGGAAAAATTAATTTTTGTTGAGAACCCCTTAGAGAATTAAGCATAATAATTGCATCTTTATTTGTTGTACGAGCCGCTTCAGGGCGAGAATCACAAGCAGGATATCCCACTATTGCTGCAAGAGGTAAAATAGAGTCGTGTCTGGAGATGAGTGGCTCTAAAATTCTTTGGTCTCTGGCATCTCCAAATATAAAATCATAATCTGGACAATCCATAAAAAAAAGAGGAGAATGCTGTTTCCAAAGTAAATTATCTAAGCAAGTAACTTTATATCCTTCTTGCAGAAGTTTTCCAGTCATAACACTTCCCAAGTATCCAGCGCCACCGGTAATAAGAACTTTTTCCTTAGACATAAATATCCTGACTCTCTAAAATTATATTAGATATCATTTAAATTATTCTCTTTACATTTGTATATTGAAACTCAGATTCATAATCTGCTAAAGATGTCCTAGGTTTTCCAAGAACTTCACTAATCAAGCCATATGGGTTAGGAATATCTTTCTGAAGATAATCTGCTAAGATAACTGGAGATCCTCCAGCTGATAGAATCTTTCCACTTACAAGGTCATCAATGCTCACTATTGTAGCAAAACCTTCAGATTTGATAGCTTTCCCATTTGCAAGGTGATCTCTTGCACACTCAAAAAGATCGTTGCTAAGAGTTGCGTCATATACGCTAGTAATATTTGCAATTCTGGGAGTTTGACCAACTATATATCTTCTAGGGGCAGTGATGAAAAAATCTTTATATGGGCTGCAAGTTGAAAGAAGGGCATCTCGAATATTTTTTATATCTTCGACTGGTGCAAATTTTTCAGGAATTCGAGCTCCAGGACCTCTTCCAGATGTTGCATACAATGACTCTTCAATTGTTTTTTCTCGCACTTCTAAGACGCGAAATTCTTCTCCAATTTCTCTTTCAATAATCTCACGAGGCGATTGATCTTCAGGATGTTGATTACCTCCAAAAAAGTTAACTCTATTTCTAAAAGTTTCAAGAGGATAAGTATCATCATAGATTCCTAGAAGAAGATGTCCCGAAGAACTAGGATTAACTATAATGACTGAAACATGGTGGCAAATCTCTCGCATCATTTCTAAATCTCTAATCAACTATATAAAAATATTGAGGTGATCAAAAGTATTATTATGCTATTATGCATATTGTGATTTATGGTTTAATTGCCTTTGAACTATTTCTCTACAATTATCTAATAAATACTTTACACTTTCATCAAATTTATACTTTGGTTTCCATCCAGTTTCTCTTGTAAATTTATCTACACAGGGTACTTGAAGAGTTACATCAACTGGTCGAATAAGTTTCGGATCTATTCTAGAAGGTATTTTACAATTAGAGATATTTTTTAATTTTTCAAGAAAATCTCCAACAGTAATAACTTCGATACCCCCAATATTATAAATTTCTCCAGGCCGACAATATTTTGCAGCAATCCAATAAGATTCCATAGCGTCCCTTACATCGATCAGAGTTCGAGTAGAATTCAAATTTCCATGGATGAGTTCTTTTTGAAGTCCTGCTTCAATTCTCGCAACTTGCATAGCAAAAGAAGTAGCAAAAAGATCACTTCTTCTAGGATTTATATAAGAAAACATACGCGTTCTTATAACTGGAATTTCAAATCCCATAAAATATGTTAATCCTAATGAATCCTGAGCTAATTTTGAAACTGAATAAGGATTACAAGGTTGGATTGGACAATCTTCAGTAATTGGGACATTTTTAGGATCTACTTGTCCGTAAACTTCAGAGGTACTACACAATTGTACTAGAGGTTTTTGGCCAGAATTACGTATTGCTTCAAATAGATTTATCGTTCCTTCTACATTATTCCGAATAGTTTCCAAAGGAGTATCCCAAGATATTCGAACATTTGCATCTGATGCAAGGTGAAATATTGTGTCTGGTGAAACTTGGAGGTACATTTCAGAAACAGCTTCACGATTCAGTAAGTCACATTCATATATTTTAGCTCTTCCCATTATATTTTCAAGATTTCGTAGAGCAGAAGGAGTATTTCTTCTAAAGGTTCCATGAACTTCTACACCTTTATGGTTTTCAAGAATATACTCAGCAAGATAGCTCCCTCCAGAGCCAGACATTCCAGTAATCAATACTTTTTTTATTCTTGTTGGACTATTCATAACAAAAAACATCTTGGTTGCTTTTTAATGATTATGGGAGTGTATTATCTAACTTTTTTTCAAAAATTCTATTATTAATAACTAGATATTTCAGAGAAGAATTTTCAATAGTATGTAATGCGTCTTCTGGAGTAAGAACATTAGGCTCTCCATGGAGATTAAATGAGGTGTTTAAGATTGCTCCAATTCCAGTCAATTTACTGAAATGTTCAATAAGTTGATAGTAATTTTTATTATAACTTTTTGTAACAATTTGAGGGCGAATGGTAAAATCATAAGGATGCATCGCTGCAGGCAACAGTTTTCTGGCAATTAAAGTGGAGTCAAAAGTGATTGCCATGTGAGGAGAGAAAATTTTCTTAGGATTAATCAAATATTTATTTTCAAAAGAATCAAGCATACTTGGAGTAAATGGCATCCAAAAATCTCTATCTTTTATAGTTTCATTCAAAATTCTAATTGTATCTGGATGGATTGGATTAGCTAAGATGGAGCGATTGCCCAGTGCGCGAGCACCCCATTCACTTCTACCACTAAGGCGAGCAACAATTTCACCCTTTGCAAGAAGTCTAGCAATTTCTAGTTCAATATTTTTAACTTTTTTTATTAGATATTTTTCTTTTAGATTATTACGAACAATAAATTCCTCTAAGTAATTTTCATTATATTCTGGACCAAGATACAAATCTTCAATCGGTTGCGGTTCAAATTGAAGTTTATTCTTAGCAGTTAAAACTTTATAACCATACCAGCAAGAACCAATAGCATTACTTTCATCACCGCAACTAGGCATGACAAAAATATTCTCTATTTCTACTAGTTCAGAGATCTTCTTATTTGCTTTAACATTCATAAAAACTCCACCACTAAGGGCAACATTTGAAATTTTGGTTTTTTGAATCATTTTCAATACCCATTCACAACACAATTCTTCGGTAATTCTTTGAACTGCAGCTGCCAAAGTATCAAACCTCACGTTTTTCATCTCTTTTGCAAAAAAGTGGTCTGCAAAAGGCATACTAAATTTTGAATGAAAAACTCCTCTTTCATCTATCCAAAAAAGATTTTTTATTTTAGAATAAATTTCATCAACATTATGTGTTTTAGCATATGGTGCAAGACCCATTACTTTAAACTCATGTTCAAGGGGTTTCATTCCAAGATGTAATGTAGCAAGCCCATAAAAATATCCTAAAGAAGCTGTTTTTGGACTTTGAGAGATAACCTTTAAATTTTTTCCATCAAATACATTAACACTAGCACATAATCCAGATCCCTCTCCATCAAGTGTAAAAACAAGCCAGTTCTTTTTTCTATCGAGATTGCCCAATGGAGCAAACGCATGCATTAAATGATGGTCTGCAACTATTACTTTTTCGTGTGAAATTCTCAAGATTAAAGCCAATTCCCTCTTTAGATTTTCTCTAAATTTTTCTTTGCCAGATTCAGAAGAAGATTCTTTAAATGAATAATATTGAGAAAAAGCTTTAGGATATTTATAGGCAATTTGAGAAATTATCTTTTTTATTCTAGATTTTTTAGTATATGCGTTAAAGAAATTTCTACCAAAATGAGGATTATTCGTAATTGGATATTGGTCATCCAAGACTACAAGATCAATATCTTCCATATTAATCTTTGTTTCTTCAAGTAACCATTTAATTGATTTTAAAGGTACGCCGTGGTGGTTTTTTATTCTAGAGAATCTCTCCTCACTAACGCATTTAATTATTTTTCCATCTTTCAGTAATCCTGCAGTGGAGTTGTGCCCAATATTTAAACCAAGTATATACATGAAAAAATCACCTTCTCATGCCTTATAAGTATTATTATACTATATTTTGAGGAAATTCTCTAACTAGTCCTTTCTTTATTTTATTCCTTTCAATCAAACAATATTTTAAAGAAATCAAGAAATATTTTAATTTAAGATAGTCTTCTTTTCTTCTTGTTATCAACATTTTCAATCCTCTCAAAATAGCTATTCCAAGCAAAGACCATTCAAATATAAATTTCTGTTTTAGTCCAACCATATTTTTATATTGAAAATAAAAATGATCTACTTGGTTAATATAGCTCATTTTAGCAGTAGGTGCTCTTTCTACATTAGAAACTCTATGTATTAATTTAGCATAAGGAGTTATAAATACTGACTGAGGGTATTTCTTAAAAATACGATAACTAAAATCGATATCTTCTGCAACAGTATATCCTAAAAGATTTTCATCAAATTGCTGTTCCTTAAAGATTTCTCTCTTGTAAACCATATTAACTCCAGGAATCCAGTGAGAATTTATTACTTTAGTCAAAGTAGATGGATAAGTGTTTCCATATGCAGAAATCATTCTTGCACGATCTTTTTCTCCAAAACTAATGAAAAAAAGTCTTCTTAAAAAAACTTCAATAAATGGCATTTTTCTAAGCTCTGGAGAAGGCACATATCCAGCCACAGCTTTAGCACCAGAGTAATTATTGAATATTTTAAGTATTTCCTCAAAATAATTTTTATCAAGAGTAACATCGTCATCTATAAAGCAAACAAGTCTAGTTTTATTTGAAAGTTTATTAACGCCTAAATTACGTGCAATAGTTATAGATGGAACAGAGGAATAAATATATTCAATATTAGAAATACTTTTTGCATATTTACTCACTATTTTTCTAGACTCATTATTTTTGCTTTGATCAATTATTATAACTTGGCAGATTTTTTTAGAAAATAATGTTAAATTTTTTAGAGTTTCATCTAAATCTTTCGACCTATTATATGTCGGTATGATTACTGAAATATCTTTTAAAGAGTACATCCTATACAGTCTGTCTTTTCATTAAAAAACCTTTCCAAAAACCATATACATAAAAAACATGACTAAAAGGAATTGTTAGAAGGAACACTGGATAAAGCGATAGCTCTTTCTTAAATGGATAAGATAACGCAAACATAATGATGCCTAGGACTGGAATCGCTTTTATTAGACCGATATACCAATGCGGCATCTCTTTCCCATATATGCGTACAAGAGCACCATATCCATTTGCATATTGATAATCCTTTCTTAATCGCTTTACAAATGCTGTAGGGTGAAGATGAAATATTTTGGCATCAGGATAGGCAATTTTTCCAAGTCTCTTAAATTTAACATAAGTATCAAAATCTTCTCCTGCAGTTCTAAATGTTTTTTCATCAAAAAAGCCTATTTTTTCCATCACGCTTTTTCTATATGCTCCACCTTTTCCATCTAGAAGAGAAGTAATGATTCCTTTTTCTTTAAGCATAAGTGCTTTAGCAAAAACGCCCATGGGCTCCCAGAGTTCATCTGGAAGTTGGACTTTTGATACGGCGGCGATAACTTTCTCATCTTTAAAAGGTTCAGTGAGATTTGAAAGCCAATCATTTGTTGCAGGCATACAATCTTGAGGCAACATAATAACTATCGAGTGTTTAGCTTTTATAATTCCCACATTCATTTGTTGTGAAAATCCGCCACCATTATCAATTTGTAGAACTTCAACTTTTCCATTATATTTCTGATTTTTAATTGATTTAAGAACTTTCTTCAAAATCTCTTTATCAGGTTTAAATAGTGGAAGAACAATAGATACATTAAGAGCTTTCATGTTTTAATCTGTTAAATACAATTTAAATATCTTCTGAATAAAGATTATTTTCAGATCAATATAATGCCTAGAAAAGAACTCACTAGTCCCGAATCATTATCTTTATAAAGTTTACAAAAGCCACTATTTTATGGAAGAACGAGGGCAACATATAAAGAAGATTCTTGTGACTGGCGGAGCAGGATTCATAGGGAGTAACTTTCTTCATTTAATGGTTAATAAATATCCTCAATATAAATTTATTAACGTTGACGCATTAACTTATTCAGGAAATCTAAACAACGTACGAGATGTAGATGGGAGAGAAAATTACAAGTTTATTCATGGCAAAATAGAAGATCGCGAACTTATGGAGAGACTCATTGATGAATATACTATCGTTGTTAATTTTGCAGCAGAATCGCATGTTGACAGGTCTATTAGCGCAGGAGATCGTTTTCTTAAGAGCAATACAGAGGGAACATTCATCTTACTTGAAGCTGCACGAAAAAAGAAAGCACTTCTTTTTCTACAGATTTCAACTGATGAAGTATATGGTTCTCTTACTACTGACCAACCTTCTTCTAAAGAAAAGGATCCATTTATGCCTTCCTCCCCTTATAGTGCCTCCAAAGCAGCTGCAGAGATGTTTTGCTTTAGCAATATAAAAACTCATAAACAACCCATTATCATTACTCGCTCTTCAAATAACTTCGGTCCACGCCAATTTCCCGAAAAAGTTATCCCGCTATTTATTACGCATCTCTTACAGGGTAAAAAAGTACCAGTTTATGGTACTGGAAAGAATATTCGCGATTGGATTCATGTGCAGGATAACTGCGAAGCGATAGACTTTATAGTCCATAATGGAAAGACAGGAGAGGTGTATAATATTGGTGGAAGTAATGAAGTAAGTAACATCCAGTTAACGAAGACTATTCTACAAAGTGTAGGCCTTGGAGAAGAAATGATGGAATTTGTTGCCGATCGTCCAGGGCACGATTTGCGTTATTCTTTAGATAGCAGTAAACTAAAAACCTTAGGGTGGCAACCTCGATTTAACTTCGAAGAGGCGCTGATCCAAACTGTTGATTGGTATCGAATGAATCCACAGTGGTGGATGCCTCTAAAGAAAAAGATGAAAGGAATTATTCTGGCAGGAGGAGCGGGATCACGCCTGTATCCATTATCTTTAGTAATGAGTAAGCAACTCCAATCAATTTATGATAAGCCCATGATTTACTATCCCCTCACAACACTCATTGAGATGGGTATTAGCGATATTTGTATTATCTCTACACCTAAAGACATTTCTAAATTCAAAGATCTTCTTGGAGATGGAAAGAGATTTGGCCTTAATCTTATATATCAAGAGCAAGCTCGACCAGAAGGCATCGCACAGGCATTTATTATTGCAGAGGAATTTATTGGAAAAGATAATGTGGTGCTCATTTTAGGAGATAATGTCTTCTACGGCTCAGATACATTTGCAAAAGCAGCAGCGGAATTTAAGGAAGGAGCATTGATTTTCGGATATCAAGTAAAGGATCCTCAACGTTTCGGAGTTGTAGAGTTTGATTCATTAGGCAATCCTATTTCACTAGTTGAAAAACCTAAAGAACCCAAGAGTAATTATGCTATACCTGGAATCTATATCTACGATAGTGGCATTATTGAAGTTGCAAAGAACCTTGAGCCTTCTCCAAGAGGAGAACTTGAGATTACGGATGTTAATAAACGATATCTCCAAAAAAATAATCTTAAAGTCTCTAAACTCGACCGTGGAATTGCCTGGCTTGATGTGGGAACAAGCAGTAGTATTCAAGAGGCCTCCATTTTTATTGAGAAAATCGAAAGTCGTCAAGGCATAAAGGTGGGGTGTCCAGAAGAAGCAGCACTCAGAAAGGAATTCATCACTTCAAGAGAACTCGAAGAAACTATTCAAAAAACTCCAGATTGCGAGTATAAAAACTATCTTATAAGTATTGCAAAAGAAAAGAGAGATAAGTTAAATTAAAGTTGTATAAAAATCTCTAGTCTTTCTTAATTTAGAAATTGTCTCTTTGATTATCTCATCAATATTTCCTTGAGGTTTAAATCCCAAAGATTTAAGTTTATTCGAATTAATTGTATAAACTTGTCTATTTATTTTCTGTTCAGGAAGAACGGTATAGGCAAATTCTTCATTTAACTCGTTCTTTATTTTAGATAATATTTCATTAAGAGTAGCATTAAAAGAAGTAATGTTAAATTCTTGTCCACTCATTTTATTTGCATTCTCAATTGAAAATATAATCGCCCGAGCGTTATCTTTTATATCGATATAGGTCTTATCATGATCCAAAGCACTCTCAAAAAGTGTAAAAGGCACTTTGAAAACAGAACGTAAACACATTATATTGAATATATTCTCATACTTAAAATGAATATTATATCCTACTAAAGTTGCAGGTCTTAAAACAATAACTTTAAAGTTTTCATCATTAAGGTTCAAAACAGTTTCTTCTCCAAGAAACTTTGACTTCATATAAGCAGAAACGGGATTTTTAGCAGCATCTTCTTTCAAGTCTTCTCCAGGTTCATATATTCCAACAGTAGATTGATGGATAAATATTTTTACACCAGCATCCTTTGAAAGCCTTGCAATATTTGCCGATGCAACATAATTAGTAGAAGTACATTCTTCATCTTTCCCAACTTTGTTCTTTGCAAAGTCAGTCACTTTAGCAGCCAGGTGGATAACAACTTCAGGTTTATATTCATTAAGAACTTTTTCAACATGAACTACATCTCGAATATCTGATTTTTCAGGTAGAACAAAATCAATATTGGCCAATTTATTTTTTAGAATTGAAAGTAATTCGGCACATCCTCTTTGATTTCGATCATAAACTATAATTTTTGCTTGAGGATACATTTTTGCAATCATTTCAGTTATTGTTAGACCAGCATATCCCGCGCCACCCGTAATCATTATTGATTTCATGAAAATAAATCTCCTATTTTTTTGAAAGAATCATATTTTTTATCTTTTTCGGATAAGGTGACTTCTTTTATTCCTAATGCTTCAAGTTGCCAATAAATTTTCAGATCTGGATCATTCCACATTAGTCCACTTTCAGATTCATTATTATAAGTATTAGTTAGTTTGTAAATCATTATCGTGTCATCCTCTAAAGAAAGAAATCCATGGGCGAACCCCACAGGAATCCAAAGCATTTTTTTATTTTCAGCACTTAATGTAAAAGAAGCCCATTTTCCATATGTTTGAGAATTTTTTCTAATATCTACAACTACATCTAAAACTTTACCACAAACAACTCTAACTAGTTTTCCTTGTGCAAAAGGGTTTTTTTGAAAATGCATTCCTCGTAAGACTCCTTTCTTAGAAGTAGACTGAAATTCTAGGGGGAAAATTCTAGGGATTCCAGCAGATTCTAATTTTTTTTCATTATAATTTTCAAAGAAATCTCCACGTTCATCTTCAAAAACTTGTGGTCTAATCTCAAGAACTCCAGCAAGAGGTGTCTTCACTATATTCATAAAAAAACAAGCTACCTCCAGCTTTTAAAGATTTAGATATCAAAGAACAATGCCTAATTTAGATTGCACATATCTTTAAAAACGGTTATTGGATGAAAAATTAATGCGTTCAACATCAGATAGTTCACTTGAATTAAGTAGTCTAAGAGAATTTGCTGGAAAAGTTGCGATTGCTTCCACTCTTCATGAACCAATGCAATCATTGTTACCTGCAATTTCAAGAATAGCTTCTCCACTCAAAGATCTAGGTCTAGAGTGGCATTTCGCCATGACAGATGCAACTAGGAAAAATGGCCCAAATCCACAAGGTTTCTATAATATTCTATCGGATCATTTTAAAGTCTGTGTTGATAAAGAAGTATTTCCCTATTTTCCCAGAGAAGATATGATAGAAGCAAATCATATCGGAGCACTACGTCTCGCTCTAGAAAGCGATAAACCTTATGTTTTTTATGGAGATATGGACAGACTTTGTCTAGGGTTCAATTATTATCCTGATGAAACACAAGCAAATCTCAATACTGCTTTAAACGCGGTAGATGGTAAGAATAACATTGCTGTTCTTGGAAGATCTCCACATGCCATTAATACACATCTTAGTTCTTTAGTACTTACAGAGCAAGTATTTCATCACTTTTATAATGCTCATGTAAAAACTAAAGGATTTTTCGATGTAGCCTCTGCCGCATATATAGTAAGTTCCGATAAACTTAGAAGAGCAATAGAAACATATAATGGGGGTGAATTTTTAGGAGTACGATGTAATTTTCCAGAACCTAAGATTCTTTTTAAGATGGTAAAAGATTCTGGATCGGAAATTGTCCCAATTAAGACCCATCAAATGCTCCGATACGAAGCTCCGGAGAAGATGAGAAACGATGGCCGATTAAAAATAGCAAATCATGTGTGGACTCCAGAAGGTTATGACCAAGTAACTCTAGCTTCAAGATCCGTACAGCGAGCACTTACTCAAAATCCTGCCGAGTGGAACTTAAGATTCACAACCCTCCATCAATATTTGGGTGTTCTTAATCAGTTATGGATTCAACCGCGAGGTCTTAAGGATGCAGAGATTGAGTCAACGATGGGCGAGATTGCAGAATTCAATGGTAAAGTAAGTGTTGATGAATATTGTAAAAGAGCATGCGAACTCTTTAACAGATACCCATAATCCACATATTAGATAATGTGGCCTATTTTTTATAAGAATTAGAAAGCAATCTTATTATTCATATTTCTTCCGTTCTGATATCTATCCAAAAATTCTTTTAGTATCTTATAATAATTTTTCTTCTGATCTTCAGGCATTCCCCAGCAAGGAATAAACATTCCAGCTCTTTCAATCTCATCAGCAATAGGATATGATTCTTGTAGCTTGATATGCTTAGCATTTCTAAATGGTGGCTGAACAAGAATATTTCCACACATAACTGGTCGAATCTCAACCGCACTATCCGTTAAATATTTCACGAATTCTTCTCTAGTAAATGGGGCATTCGGTTTGATAATTAAAGGATATCCAAACCAACTGGGCTGAGCTTTCTCATGCGTGATAGGAAGATGGAAAAAATCGTAATTCTTGAAGAATGTATCCATTTCTTTAAATTGCTGTTCGCGAGCCTTAAGATACGAGGGCAGTCTATTCATTTGAGCAAGACCGAAAGCTGCCTGAATAGCAGGCATCTGGCTGTTCGTTCCCAAAGTCTTATACTTATATCTATTGAGGAACGCACCCCCCATTGAGAAATCTCTACCCCAAAATGTAATACTATGAGCAGTTTCAGCATATTTAGGATTATTTGTAACTACTGCTCCGCCTCCGCCTCCGGCAGAAATATGGTGCGAACCGTAAAAACTAAAGACTGCAATATCTGCTAGAGATCCAGTATGTTTTCCATTAAAATATCCTCCAAGAGAATCACAGGAATCTTCAATTAGTGCTCTCCCATTTAATGCTTTAACTATTCTTTCTATATCGGCAATGTTTCCAAGAATATGTGGAAGCATCATTGCTTTAATTTCTGGATATTTCGCAATTGCCTTTTCAACTTGTTCAGGATCTGCAACATAAGTGTATGGCTTAGTCTCAATAAAAACTGGAACTAAACCTAAGTCTATACTAGACGATACACTAGTTGCAAATGTGCTAATTGGGTGAAGGATTAAATCTCCAGGTTTCAAAACTCCTTCATGCATAAGTGTCTTTAAGGCAACAAGGACTGCGGAAGATCCACTATTAGTCAATATAGAATGTTTTATTCCAGTAAAGTCACAAATTTTTTTCTCAAAATTTTTATTATATTCCCCTGCTCCAAACCAGTCAGATGTGAATACTTCTTTAACAGCATTAAATTCATTCTCATCCCATTGAATTCTATTCATTAAATGGGAATCAAGTTTCCATTTTTTCCATCCTAAATTTTCAGACATACTTTCTTCATTTCAAATCGTTTTAAATAGTTTCTGATACTATAATATCTACTACTCATCTAAGGTACTTAGTAGGATCTTTAAAATTAGCCCAGTAGAATCCTGCCTTACGAAGTCGACATGCAAGACATGTTCCACACTGTTTCTTTCTTCCCACATAACAACTCCAAGTCTTTCCAAAATCTGCCCCCAACTTATTCCCAAGAATCACAATATCTTCCTTATCCTTCCGAATAAGAGGTGCAACAATTCGAATATCCAGAGTCGGAGCAGCAACTCTAGCAAGAACATTCATTTCTCGCACATACTTCACAGTCGTATCAGGATATGGTTCTTTCCCCTCGCATTTAAATCCAGTAATAATTTCAAAAGATTTTATTTTTCGTTTTATTGCAAGAGATTCCACATACGCAAAGGCATACGAAAGAAAAATTGTATTGCGAAATGGAACATACCACTTCTTACTTTCACCAGAAGTATTTTTAAGATCTTCTCCAGATTTGACAGACTCATTTTTATTTATAAAAGAAGGAGAAAGCTTTCCCAATTCTTGAAGATTCATTTCAGTAAAACCTGTTTTCAGCTTCTCAGCACAAGCTTTTGCGCAGCATCTTTCCTGCACAAGAGATCTTTGCCCATAGTTGAAAAAAAGTAAAGTTATGCTCGAAGAAAAATATTTTTTCCTCATTAGATGTGCAGCAGTCACACTGTCTAATCCTCCTGAGCACAGCACAATAAATTCTTTCTCAACCATAGAGAAGAAGAGTGCATAAAGTTTATAAGTTTGCCTGCTCGATGATTGATATGAAGAAGAAAGCAATAGAGGTTAAAAAAGGAGATATGATTAAAATTGGCGGCGAAGAAGTTTTGGTAGAAGAAATAGAAATTTCAGATATTGGAAAGCAAGGATCAAAGAAAGTACGCATTGTAGTAAAGAAAAAAAATGGAGAAAAAACAGTAATCATCAGACCAGAGGACTATCCTCTAGATACAGTATGATAGACATCATCATTACTTCTTACAACGAACCAAAATCCACTTTAAATGTAGTTAAGTCTTTTTTAAAACAGACAAAAAGAAAAGATATGAGGGTAACTGTAGTTGATCCATTTCAAAGCGTAGAAGCATTCTTAAAAAAACATATCAAAGATCCCCGTTTTATGTTTTATCCTGATCCAGGAGAAGGAAAAAGTTACGCATTAAATCTATTATTTGAAGAATATTCTTCTTCAAACACAGATGATTTTTTTATTTTAACCGACGGAGACGTGATCGTTTCAGATAATGCCGTGAAAGCAATCGAAATTGCATTCGAAGAGCAAAATATTGGTTGCGTTACGGGAAAACCTGTAGCTCTGGATGACATAAACACAAAATATGGATTTTGGGCACACGTTGCATTTAAAGGTATAGATCGAGTAAGAACAGAGTTATTCAAGAAGAGAAAATTTTTTGAGTGTTCAGGTTACCTCTTCGCCATTAGAAAAGGAGTCATTAAAGAATTTCCTCTGGAGGCTAGCGAAGATAGTATAATTCCTTACTTATTTTGGAAAAAGGGATATGGAGTTGCATATGCGCCACAAGTAGAAGTAATGGTAAAAAATCCTTCAACATGGAAAGATTGGATCGCTCAAAAAATAAGAAACATCAAAGGTCATGAAACACTAAACTCTCTAGCTCAAGATATGCCTCGCACAAAATCGTTCTGGAATGAAGTTAAATGGGGTGCATTTTTTGCATTGCGGCAACCGCGCACGATTAAACAATTCTGGTGGACACTCGAACTCTTTGCGGCGCGGTTATATTTATATTTTAAAGCGTTTAAGGAATTGCGCAAGAAAGATAAGTATCAGGATGGATGGAGAGGACAAGCAACAACCGAGTCAACGCGTATTGACTCGCAGTTGTACACCTAGCTTTCTTCACCAGAAGAGACCACAACACAAACTATTCCAACAAAAGACTCAATAGTTCAAGCTATTTCAGTAAAGAACTCAACAACCCCTGTAATAAAATCAGTAAAGCGCGACACCCATTCTAAAAAGAATAACTAAGTTACCTATATATAAAACTCAGTTTCTAATTATTAATTTTTATCGTCGGAAGATTTTAATATAACTTAGGTTTTCCTAGGGCGCCCTAGGTTTTCCAATGTTTTCCTTTATCTTCTCTTCCAATTCTTCTAAATTCGCAACAATAGGCATACTAGCGATCAAAATCGAAGAAAGATATTCAAATCCCTCTTCTGGACTTTCATCTGTCTTTAAGCCAATAGCTGGAATCCCGCGCGAATAAGCATATCCTAATTCCCATGCTGTGCCTGCGCCTACGTGCAGACCATCGAGCGAGGCAATAACAAGAACAACGTCTTTGAATCCATCAGTAATATCTCCTTTGAAGATCTTTCGTGCGTCTTTGATGGATGTTGCGAAGCCGACATCTCTATGAGGAAGAAAAGTTTGTAAGCCTAATTTTTTACAGAGTTTATCAATCACTTCTAGCTGCTCTCGTTCTGAATCTGTCCAGATTTTACCCGCGATGTAAACTTTCTTTGGTAAGTTTATCATTATATTAATTTCATTCAAATTTTTTTGGAAGGGCTTTTCCAGATATAATTCTTAATCTATCACTTTCTTGAGAACAAAAAGAGCTTAATTCCGCATTCTGATCTAATTCATATTCTGGGAGTGAAATTCCATATATAGATTCTAAATTATTTGAACCCCCACGCAAATATCCATCAGACTTTCCTGTTTGATTATTTTCTAAATATTCATCTACAGCGCCAACCAAATGAAATAATTTTAAATGATCTAAATTATGATCGCCTTCAGAATTTCTCTTTTGAAGATACTCACAAGAAATAAGTAGCAGGTGAGAATTTCCAAATTTGTTCAATAATGCGTCTGAAAATTCTTGATTTTGGTACACTACAGCAATACGTGCAATTGCACAAGGAGGATAATTTTCAATTAGATCATTAATTCTCTGCGATCTTTCTTCATCTTTGAGAACTATTGTCTCTCTATATATTTTTGCTAATTGAGGAGAAATTCTTTTATTACTAGAATCTGAACAGAGCGTACACTGCAAAGAATGTCCCGGCATCTATTTATTGCGTAAATAGTGTTTTTAAATTTTTAGATACTAAAATTCTCAAGGTTTACAAACTTCTTAATACATAAACATTAAAAACATCATTATTTTTAAAAATACATGAAAGTTTGCATAATAAAACTCGGAGCAGACGGCGACGTTCTTCGAACTCTACCGATAGCTCAAGCACTTTATAAAGAGAAAAAGGTAGAAATTATTTGGATTACTAAGGGCGATGTAGGAACACTTTTAGAAGGTCTGGCTTATATTCAGAGAGTCGTCCAGTTAGAAGATGTCTCAGAAATAGAAGACGAAGAGTTCGATGAAATTTACAATTTTGATGTTGAAGAAGAAGCCCTTGAACTAGCCGAAGTATTACAGGCAAAGAAAAAATATGGTTTCCGCGATGACTCGGGATATCCGGCAGCATATAATGCTGGCGGAGAATATTACCTTAATACTATGTTTGATGATGAACTAAAAAAAACTAATAAAAAAACTTATCAAGAGATGATGTTTGATATTGCAGAAATCCCTTATAAAAAAGAAAGATGCAAATTAATTCTAAATGAAGAAGATAAGAGATATATAAATTCTTTCTTAGAAAAAAATCAACTTAGTGGAAAGAAAATTATCGGCATTCATATGGGGGCATCTTCAAGATGGCCATCGAAAGCTTGGCATCAAGAAAGAGTGCAGGAATTTATCCAATTATCTAAGAAAAAAGAATTTGAAGTTATCGTGTTTGGTGGCCCTAATGAAGCAGAAAAACATGCACTTCTAATCGATCATCTCAAAAAAGAAGGACTAGAAGTTTATCGAAACGATCCACAAAATACCAAAAGGCAATTTGCAGCATTAGTCTCTCTTTGCGATGTTTTTGTATGCAATGACAGTTTTTCTTTGCATGTAGCATCAGGTTTAGGAATTAAAACTATAGCTCTTTTTTTTGTTACTAGTCCCACAGAAGTTGAAACATATGAAATTGGCAAGAAGATCATTTCTAAAAAATTATCTGAGTTCTTTCCAGAAAAGAGCGATCAATATGATGAATTTTTAGTCAAAAGCATTTCTGCAGAAGAAGTAATGCTTGCTGTAGAAGAAGCACTAAAAGTTAAACATACGAAAGCATAAAAACCCTCATTTCTTAAAATAATTATGACTGAAGGCGAAGCCAAAGCAAATGAAAGAGCAGAAAAAATAAAGGTCTGGCTCAAAGATCCAAGTAATCTCCTTATTAGTTTAATAGTTATATTTGCATTTGTTCTTCACATATATTATCTAAATATGGCTTCAGGACAAACTTTATGGTGGGACGAAGCAGAATACATGGCGACTGCAAAGCACTGGGCACTCGATATTCCTTATACGTTAAATCCTCAACGTCCACCATTATTCCAGCTTTCTGCAGCATTTCTTATTCGTGCAGGTCTTGATGAGTTCGCGCTCAAGTTTCTACTCATTATTCTACCTGCAACAGCCCTGATCTATTTCACCTATCTTCTCGGAAAAGAACTCTTCGATAAGAAAACAGGATTATTTGCGGCATTGGCATCAGCAGGAATGTGGTCATATTTATTCTGGGGAGCTAGATTTCAACCAGACTTTCTTTCATTAGCTTTTCAAGTATTATCTTTATTCTTCTTTTGGAGGATGTTCAAAAACAATAATTCAAAAGATGCAATTCTGGGAGGCATATTTGCAGCCGCAGGTTTCTACTTTAAAATTTCCGCACTTCTAATTCCTTTAATAATAGGCATATTTGCATTTTGGAAAGATCGTTCAGATACTTTTAAGAAAAAAATTTATTGGCAAGCAGGTTTAGCATTCATAATTTCTATGGTCCCATTCATGCTTTGGCAATATTCATTTTTTGGCAGTCCATTAGAATTCGCGAAATCATATGGAGTAGAAGGAGGCAGTTCAGAAAGGCCACTAGGCTGGCAAGCTTTAGATTTCTTTACTATTTTTCCAAAAGAACTTTTCTTCATTCTATTTTGTGCGGGAATTATTTCAGCACTAATATATCTAGGACTACGTTTCGATATCATTCTTAAAGAAAAAGAAAAGAGAACAGACCCCAGAATATTTTCCATTATATCTCTAGTGTGTATCTCTGCATTTTACGTATTTTATATACAAGGAGTTATAGAAGACAGGTGGGTATTCCTTATTACTCCATTTATATTTATATTTGCAGCTCAAGGCGTTTTCGCGCTTCTATCCATATTCAAGATTAATAAAAAAGAAATACAGATATTAATTATCCTTGTTTTATTTGTAATATTCTTCAATAGTCAACTTAATCATGCAGGAAATCAAATTAAATCAAGTTCTGGAAGTTATGCTCCAGTCAAAGAAGCAGCACTTTGGATTAAAGATCATACTGGCTATCAAGATAAAGTTGTCAGCGCATCATATACACAAATGACTGCCTATGCAGAAAGAGAAGTTCTTATTTTTTCCCCATGTCCTTACGTATGCTCCCCATATAAAGATGAATTAGAATTTGATAAGGCATTAAGAGAAAAGAAACCAAAATATGTAATGTTCTCTATTTTTGAAGGACATCCTCCCTGGATATTCCAAAAGCAAGAGGGACAACAAGAAAAAACTAAATTTGTAGCCTGGATAATGCCATATGTTAATTCTACAATAATAATGAGCGAATCTGGTCAAGTTTTAAGTTTCGATCTTAAACAAAATGTCCAAAGAGAAGGAATTACATTAACTCTAGTATATCCGACAAATCAGATCAATGGGGTTTTCATATATGAGCTTAAGTACGACTAGGAAACTTCCACAGTCTTTATAAAGAATATTCAAATAATACTATCATGTGTGGAATTACTGGATTTTCTTGGAATGATAAGACGCTAATTAGGGCGATGACAGATAAAATCACCCATAGGGGGCCAGACGATTCAGGCTACTATCTAGATAAAAACATTTCTTTAGGACATAGAAGACTCAGCATCATAGATTTGTCAAAAAACGGCCATCAACCCATGTTTAATGAAGATGAGACGGTTGTTGTTGTGTTTAATGGAGAAATTTATAATTTCCAATCTCTCAAAGCAGATCTTGAAAAAAAACAACATAAATTTGCAAGTACAAGCGATACCGAAGTCATTATTCATGGATATGAAGAGTATGGTTTAGAAATATGTTCAAAATTAAAAGGGATGTTTGCATTCGCACTCTGGGACACAAAAAAGAAATTGCTTTTTCTAGCAAGGGACCAGATTGGTGAAAAACCACTTTATTATACTTTGAAAGAAAAAAATATCATATTTGCCTCAGAAATAAAAGCCATTTTGGAATATGAAAAAATATCAAGAGAAATAGACCCACAAGGACTTTCAAACTATTTAAGTCTGAGATATTCTCCGGATGACTCTACAATTTTCAAGGGAATAAAAAAACTCGAACCAGGACATTATGCAACGCTCCACACAGGTAAATTTTCAATAAAGAAATATTGGTCTATGCCAACTTTAAGCAATAGTTCTAAAGCAGATACAACTTTTCTCAAAGAAAAAATTGATGAAATTGTCAAAGAAAAAATGATGGCCGATGTACCGATAGGAGTATTTCTATCTGGGGGACTAGATTCAAGTTCAATAGTTGCTTCTCTTTCTAAATATACTAAAAATATTCAGACATTCTCCATAGGGTTTAGAGATAAAACAGATGAAACAAAATACGCAGAAATAGTTTCAAATCATTTTGGAACAAAACATCATGCAATGATCTCAGACCAGGATTCATCTTTAAAAGATTTACCTTCAGTAGTTTGGCATTTAGATGAACCTATGGCTGACCCAGCAGCACTTCCAATGTATATTCTCTCTAAAGAAGTTTCTAAAAAAGTAAAAGTTGCACTCTCAGGAGATGGGGGGGATGAAGTATTTGGGGGGTACACTCCGCCTAATATCTTGCACAATATGCAAAGAATATTCAAGATACCCCATTTAGCAAGAAAGCCACTGGGCGCACTGATAAGGCCTCTTTCTTCAGCATTTGTCTATCCACGCAAACAAATAATTGAACTTTCTTCAGAGATTCTCAAGAGTAAAAATCTTTCAGAGGGTTATAAGAAGCTTTTTTACCTCCCATTTGAAGTTAAGGAAAAAGAAAATTTAATTTCTTCTTCTTGGAAAAATGGTGTCGAACTTTCAAGTGTTTTTGATAAACTATTAAGCAATGAGAAAAATCTTTATGAAGGAACTTATAAATATTATCTTCAAGAATGGCTCCCACACGACCTTCTAATGAAAACAGATAAGATGGGAATGGCTCACGGTTTAGAAATTCGAGCCCCATATCTAGATCTCAACTTAGTCAAATATTCTCTAAGTTTACCTGCCAAATACAAAAAAGATAGAGCTCTATTTAGAAAATCTCTAAATAAAACTATTCCAAAAGAGATTCTTGCAAGAAGAAAACAAGGTTTCACTCTCCCATTGTCTAGATGGTTTACTAATAAAGAATTTCTCTCACGTTCAATGCCGCATCTTCAAGAGCTTTCAAAGAGAAACTTATTTAATACAGAGGAATATCAAAATATTTTAAATCATCCAGAGAAATTAAGGGCAGACCATAAGCTCTGGTCGCTTCTTCAACTTGAGCTCTGGTGCAAACTCTATCTAGATAAACAATCTCTGAGGTCTGTTAAAATTTAAAATGAAAAATCCATTAGTAAGTTTCATCTTAGGTATTCTAGATGCAGAAAGAACTATCAAAGAATGTCTTGAAGGAATTCTTATGCAGGACTACAAAAATTACGAAATCATCATTGTCGATGGAGGCTCTAAAGATAAAACTCTTGAAATAGTCAAGAGTTTTATGAGATCCCATAAAAATATTAAACTCCTGCACAATTCTAAAAAACTCTCTGAGGGAAAAGGAATGAGCAAAGATATGGGCGTACAATCTGCAAAAGGAGATATAGTAATATTTTTAGACCATGATAATATACTCTTAGATAAAAATTGGCTTAAGGAAATGCTATTTCCATTTGAAGAAGATAAAGAAATAATGGCGACACAGTCTTTATTAAAATTTAGAGAAAGCGATTCACAGTTTCTTAAATACATAAATGCAATGGGGGTAGAAGACCCATTTGCAGTTCCATATTCCCTTGTTTCTCAAGTAGTTTTGTATCCAAAAAATTTCGAGCTAATTAAAGATAGATATTACATTCACAATCTTAATAAAAATAAAGTACTCTTCGCAGGAGCAAATGGGGCAGCATTTAAAAAAATTGTCTTTAAAAAAATAGGGGGATATACTAGAGACGTAGATGTCTACGCGAGTATGGCTTCATTTAGTATGAAAGTCGCAGTAGTAAAAAATGCCAAACTATATCATGCAACTTCTAGTAATCTATGGACTTATCTCAAGAAAAAAGGAATCTATTTCCATCGTTTTATAGATGGAGAATATGCAACAAAGCAATTTCAATGGATTCCCACAGACTTCTCAGGAAAACTACGCTTTTATCTCATGGTCGCTTCAAATCTGAGTATCTTTCCAGCTTCAATTGTAGCAATAAGACAGTTTTTCAAAACTGGTCGCTTATTCTGGTTTATTCATCCAGGAGCTTTGTTCTTTATGACTCTAGAATACGGTCTAATCACACTTATGCGTTTTAGAAACTTCTTAGATTATGGAAAGAAAAATTAAATCTTCCGCGCTTTCACTAGTATATCAAGTCCATGTCTATTCTGAGCTTGATAAGTCTTTGCAGCACTTTTAGTGAAAGTCCCGAAAGGACGTTGTTTTCGTAAAATATGCTTAGAAAAAAGATGAATGTATAAATTTGCAAGCAATGTCCAATTCTCAACAACCTGGATATCTAGTACTTCGCAACCTGCTTCTTCCAAACGTCTCTTAATTTTAGAATTCGAGTAATGACGTTTATGTTCAAAATAGAGCACCGGATTAATCAAATGCAGAGGATGCATATTTGGAACTCCCACAAGGATAACTCCTCCTTTCTTAAGATGCGGAATAAGCATTTGCAAGGCCTTCTTATCATCTACATGCTCTAAAACTTCAAGAATTATTATTGCATCAAATTCTTCTTTTTTAAACGGAAGGGGTTTAAGAATATCTCCATTAACAAGACGAGTTTTTTTAAGAAAAGGAGATGCCCTTTGCAATTTTTTCTTATCAAAGTCAATAGTTACACATTCCTTCACTTCATTTTCTAGTTCCATTTCAATTTCAGGGATATTGGATACTCCAATATTCAGAACCCGCATTGATTTTTTAGGTTGAAGCAATTTCAGAATATATTCAGTCCTAGCAGAAATAATTGATTTCATTAATTTATACCTTCAAATATTTTGATGAAATAATTTTGCAGTTTATGAAGATTGTCTTTTTTGATAACTGCAATCTTTTTGTAGGAATTAAGAAGTTCTGGCGTTAAATCATTAATATTCAAAACCGCTTTAATACCCGTTTTTTCTTCTAAGAATACTGCAAATTCCACTTGATGATCATTAAGGTGTTCATGATATTTTTTCTGTCTAGGCACAGTAATTAATGGTTTTTTATTAAATAAAACAAATTCCAATAAGGAAGTAGCCGAATGACTGATGACAAGGCGCGCCTTTTTGAAATATGGATCAAGTTTTTCAGCAAACTCAAAAGATTCACAATTTTTAGGAATATACTTAGTAAATCCTCTCTGAATTATTATTTCTTCTTTAATTTGAGGGGCAATTTCATCAATTTTTTTAATAAGACGTTCAAAACCCTCTGGGTGAGTCCCTATTGTAACAAAAATCATTAAAGAATGCCTCCCTCATATCGTGCTTTCTTTCCATATTTTGCAGCCATCGAAGAGTGTTGTACTAGGAATTTGTCTGAGAAATAATAACAAGCTCTTGCAGACCAATTAGGTGTTTTTACTCGAATAACCGTATCAAGGAAGATGGTCTTTATTCCTAACATTTTCGCAGCAATACATGCAGGAATAGAAATTTGCGCACCGTTTGTTACAACACATTCAATTTTTTCTTTCTTGAATATTTTTCTTAAGTTTATTATTGCTTCAATGTATCTCCATGGATAAAGACTCAAGTAGTCTTTTCTAAATAGATAAGTTCTCCATTTTTTATGAAATTCTTTCTCTTTCATTTCAAACGAGGATTTAACTTTAGGGTTTTCAGTAACAAAAATAGAATAGTTCTTTCCTATTACTCTAGGAGTAAAGATAATTCCAATCTGACCAGAATGGCCTCCCTGTGAAGCAACAAATGCTATTCTCATACAGTTACAAGCGATGATGTATTTTTAAGGCTTCTGGCATAGAGTCATATGCTCGAACAACAAATTTAAAAGGCGAGTTCAAAAGCCTAAGTCGTACTATACTAGTAAACATCTGAAATGGTACTTTTATAACATTCAATCTAGAATCCTTTTTGTCTTCCCAGATTGTCGGAATTTCTCTTACTCTAAATCCAGAAGTTTTCATTCTGTATAATACTTCAATATCAAAAGACCACTGTGTCAATCCAAGTTGAGGAATTACTTTCTCTAGAGATTTTGGGGTGAAAAGCTTTGCACCGCATTGAGTATCTGTAAAATGCAAAAATAGAATTCCTCTATTAAGCATATTAAATCCTCTGCTAAGAATTCTACGCAAAATCGTCTGTGGAGTCTTAACAATACTCCCTTTCATCCATCTACTTGCAATTACTCCATCCCATCCAGGCAAGGCATTTATTAAATCATAATATGCTCTAGGGGGAGTAGCATTATCGGCATCAACAAATCCAATTCCATCATATTTTCCAGTCAACGCTTTCTTAAAACCCTCTATTGTAGCATATCCCTTCCCACCTTTAACTAAATCAAGATACCCAATATGTTTATTTTTTTTCGCAAATGATTTAACAACATTCAAAGTACCATCTTTAGTGTTATTGATTACAACGAACAGAGTATAATCTAGTTCTTTTTTCTTTACAAGCGCATCAAAATAGGAAGTATAAGCTTCAAGTGTCGTCCCAATACGTTTTTCTTCATTATAGGCAGGCATAATTATGGCTATTCTTTGCATGATTATAAATAGAATATCTAGTTTAAAATCTTGTGTGTGGTCTAAATATCATAAAAGGCAATATCTTTATATATCATTTATTCATCTTGGTGCAATGGGCACATACGAAAAATGGCTTGATAAAATACTTGGAATTTTCTTCTCTACAGACAAAACTAGATTATACCTTCTACTTATAGTCATATTAGGTTTTATCTTACGTCTAGTTGGAGCATTTAATCTAGGAGTCTCTGCAGACGACATGCATTTTAGTGTTCACGCAATAAATTTCTTAAATTCCGGGAAACTAATAATTTACGATCAATCCGCATCTTTATGGTATTCAGTCACAGATATTTTTTATTCTATTTTCGGAGTTACTCAATTAGGTTCTAGATTTGCAGCAGCCCTGTTTGGAACACTATCTATTATTGCAATGTTCTGCCTCACACGTGAATTTTCAAACAATAAAGCGGCACTTATCTCTTCCCTACTTTTAGCAATTTCTCCATTTCACATAAAATATACAATTTCTGAAATGGATGTAATGGCGATGTTTTTTGTTCTCATGGGTATGACTTTCTTTTTTAGAGGGTTAAAAAATGAAAAACAAAATCTATTCATATTATCAGGTATTTCACTAGGATTAGCTTTATTCACTAAAGTCTATACTCTTCTCTTTGTACCTGTCCTAATAGTTTACGGCATTTATCATCAAAGAACTATTAAGAAACCAATTTTATCTAAACATTTCATAAAACTCTTACTAATTTTCGTTCTCTGTGCAGGTATTTTCGCCTTACCAAGTTTAACTCATAATTACTTACTCTACAAAGAAAAAGGAATAATGGATTTAATTTATACAAACGCTCTTGGAACAAATACTAGCGCCGGAAAAGGTATTTTGACTCACACATTACTTTCCCCATTATTTGACACGGATAAAGTATTCGCAAATGGGGCACAATATTACGCTTGGGACTCTGGATTTGGTCACGGAGCAGATTGGCACGGTTTCTTCTTAGGAAACTCAATGCATCTGGGAGGAGATCCAATACCCTCTTCAGTTTATGCATTTAAATTTATCTGGGAAAACGACCCTATAATTTTAGCATTAGGGATTTTTGGAATTTTATTACTCTTAGTAAGGAAACAATATTCTTATCCGATATTCACAATTTTAGTTCTTCTTTTAGTCTTTATGTATCTTGCATCACGTATTCTACTTGCAAAACATTACATTTTTCTACTTCTTTTATTCATTCCTCCAGCAAGCATAGCACTTTCAGCAATAGATGAAACTATCAAAAAATATTTTAAGAAATTCAGACTTCGTTATTTGCTCATTATTCTCTTATTTTTCAGCTTTTATTGGCTAGGTTTTCATACACCCTTTACTCAAAGTCCATTCTATGTTCAAAGTGAAATAGGGCAACTAATGGCTTTCAAAGATAACAGTATTCCTCAGAATGCTTTAGTTCTTGCAGATTCTAGAATGTATCGCGGACAAATTCATTGGACACTTCAAGGAAGAACCTATGCTGAAGCAGCATTACTTTCTCAAATAGTAGATGCATCACAGAAATCTGGAGGCGCAGTGCCAACCGAGACTTATTTTATAGAATGTGCAGTAGATGATTGCGGGTGGGGAACTGTGAAAGACCAACCAGAATTTAATTCTAGTATGGAAAAAATAGTAGAAATCTTTAGTACGCAAGGAATTCTAAAGAAAGAAATTTTAAGCACTTCTTTTGAACATTCATATTTTCCATTCATTTCAAATCCAGAAACAGTTCATTTCAAAATTTACAAGGCAACAATTCCAATTAATCCTGCATTATATCCCTCACTAGAAAAGAACAAAGAATGGTTTCTTTATCCTATAGGATACGATGAATCTATTTCAATTCCATTTGACAAGTATTATCCTGCAACGCCATTGGATAGCTTAATAGATTTAATTGCACATTTTATTCAGTATATTGCAATATTTCTTGCATTTATCTTGGCAATAATTTCTCTAATTTGGCTCATAGACTTATCATGAAACTTTCCATATTAATTCCAGTATATGATGAAGAAAAAACAATTCTATTAATCTTAGAAAGAATAAAAGAAATTAAGCTTGAAATTAAAAAAGAAGTGATTATTGTCAACGACGGGAGTAAAGATAGTTCAAAAGTGATGATTGAAAATTTTTTAAAGAAAAATAAATCTAGAAAAGATATTGAATGGAAATTCTATTCTAAAGTTAATGGTGGAAAAGGCTCAGCTATTCGTATGGCTCTTGAACATGCAACTGGAGATCTTGCAATAATTCAAGATGCAGATTTAGAATATAAACCAGAAGAAATTGCAAATTTAATAAATCAATTACTAAAAAAAGAATCAGATGTAGTTTATGGTTCACGCATTCTAAATAGGAAAAACAAGACAGCATATATCTCGTATTACTTCGGCAATCGTTTTCTTAGTATCGTCACGAGCATTCTCTACGGAACACCTATCACAGATATGGAGACCTGCTACAAGCTCATTCCTCTCAAAATATTCAAAGAACTCAATATCTCACGCAATAAATTCGACATCGAACCTGAAATAACTGGAAAAATTCTCAAAAAAGGATACAAAATTAAAGAAATTCCTATTACTTATCGCCCTCGTTCAAAAGAAGAAGGCAAGAAAATAGGTTGGATAGACGGACTGCAAGCTCTTTGGGTTTTATTTTCAATAAGATTAAAGAAAATCTAATTTGGAGTATATGATGTCAAGTAACTTGAAACTTGACTCGCTAAGTGGCGAAGCGAACTAACTTGTCCAATCATTATCTAAGAAAGTAGTCGCCCACCATAAAAAACAAATACTCGATGTTAAAAATGCAAGAGAAAATTCTTGTAAATTACCAGAAAAGAAAAAAAGCAAGCCTATTTCAATTAAAAGAAATAAAACGGCAAATTCATATCCCCTCACTTTTCCTCTAGATAATTTATATAGAATAGTCATATTTGCAAGAGAAAGAAAGCTCATTCCAACCCCCATAGTAAACAGAATGGATCGAGAAAGTGGAGCAGATTTTCCAGATGAAATTGAAATAAGAACATCCGGGAAAAAGTACATAACGAACAATGCTACAAAGATGCATAATAGGAGCAAAATTAATGCATGTCTAAAAGTACTCGGATTTTTCTTCTTGTTTCCACTTTCTTCAACTGAAAGTGGGAACATAGCTTTCCCAATGGGGTAAGTTCCGAAAAATATTGTTTTTGCAAGAATTGCAGCTAGTGCATAATATCCTGCAGTTTCTGCATCAAATACAATTTTTGCTATAAATATATCTAAGCTGTAAAAAGCAAGAACTGTAAATGTCAATATGAAGACTGGAAGAGAATATCCACGTATTCCTGGAGTTTTAGCAATTTTTTCACGAGATTTAAATATCGACATAATACCCTTATCAAAGAATGAAAAAATCAAAGCTAAAAATACGCCAAGAACACTTGCAGTCATAGCTCCATAAACGCTCCATCCCCAGATCACCAATATACATGCAAAGCTTAATTTAACAACCGACTCTATGATCATACTACTGCCCAGTCCAACAAAATTTTTCCTACCTTGCATCACTCCACGAGTGACTGGTAAAATAAATGAAGTAAATATCATTAGTCCCGTAATTAAAAATAAAGAATAATTTATTTTAAGAAGAGGAGAGAGAATTATAGATAGTACGAGATATCCTAAAAAGAATAATGTAGAAGCTAAGATCGCTTTGTTAATTGATTTCTTTATAATATTTTTAAGTTTACCTAAATTTTTTTCACTAGAAGTGTATTTGGCAATAACCGTTTGAATAGATTCAGTAAATATTCCAAAGATATAGATTATTGAAAAAAGTGTGGCCACAATCCCATATTCGGCAACAGTAAGAAGATGAAGCATTGTAAAATGGAAGATATAGTTCAAGGCATTAAAGATACCAAAAGTAATCAGCAAAATAATACTTCCTCTTACAACTGGTTTATTCAATCTTTCAAATAAATAACTCTTCATGCAAGGAAAATACCTTCTTTAAAGAG
Organism: Candidatus Pacearchaeota archaeon; assembly: GCA_964202455.1. GTDB lineage: Archaea > Nanobdellota > Nanobdellia > Pacearchaeales > GW2011-AR1 > VGKP01. The sequence continues at coordinate 67,713 of CAXNIJ010000003.1, forward strand.
AAAAAAACCAGTTATTATTACTATTAATTGAAAAATCCATATCAGAAAGACGACGTTTTTTTCACTAGAACGAATTCCCATTTTCTTTAACACTCGAATAGAAAGATGTTCAAGACCATAAATTTTATCATATGGCTCGCTTAAAGTTCCATCTTTTTGCGGTTTTCCAAATGAATATTTCACAAGTTTCCCACGAGATTTAAGGATAGTTTCAATAATATATGGTATGAAAAAGAAAACTGCAATCTTTTCAAAATTTCCAAGAATCGCTAATGCCGCGATCAAACTTCCAATAGCATAAGTCATGACATCTCCGGGAAATACTTGAGCAGGACAATAATTGTAGAGTAAGAAAGCAATTAAAGAAGCAACCATACAAAATGCAATTACACTTAGCCAAGTGTGATGTGTTAAAAATGCAACAATTCCTAAAGCACTTAAAATCAAAATTCCTTGACCTGCTTCGAGTCCATTATATCCTGCCAAAAAATTATATGTGGATGTAGCCCCCATTACTCCAAATGGAATTGCTATAAGTGAATAAAAAATACCTATATTAATTGTACCAAATATCGGGAGACTTATATCTGATCGCCCAGCATTAATCGCAATTAAAGGAACGGCAACAAAAAGAAGGACAGTCAAACGAGATTTTCTAGATAGCCCGCCAGATCTCCATCCTAAAAGGTCATCTATAAAACCAATTCCCGATGCTAAAACTACCACTAGGAGCAAAGCAAGAATTTCAGTAAGGTTTACTGCTTGAAGGAAGAAAGTTCTATAGGCTACATAAACTAAAGAGCCCAAAAGAAAACCTAACAACACCATAATCCCTCCTGAACCAGAGACTTTTTTTCTAATTTTCTTATTCATATCTTCCCATTGGAGCCCTATAGAACGCGCCTTTAAAATCCAAACTGGAAGGGTAAAAAAAGTAATAATAAAACTCAGAACAATTGGCAGAATAATAATTAGTTCAGCCATATTATCGTGTTAATCTAGCATCGGGGAAGTTCTTCTGAAGATAAGTAGAATTAATCTGCATGCCCTCCGGATAATGAATCTCCCATATACGAATTGGCCCTTGTACTCCTTGATAAAATACAATATCTCCAAGTTCAATATCTTTAATTTGAGGTTTAATTTGTTCAACAAACGGAGAGTCCTGAGTATGAACTAGTTTGAAATAAGGATCATCTAGCTTATAGAGATAGAGTCTAGCAAGTTGCGACCTTACTGTTTTACCGCTAAGATAAAGAAGTGCTCCGTCTTTTTCAAATCCAATTCCTTCACCTTGAGGTTGTAAATTATTCATAAAAAACACTCCAGCATCAATTCCATTTCCAAAATCGTGCAAGGTATTGTTATAATAAGCATAACGTAGTGGCAAAGTGTCTTCTTTCTGTTGGTCTTTTTGTCTATAGAAGAAGATACCCTGAGGTTGACCAGCAATATTGCCAGAACGATCAACTTCAATATTTATTCCAATAACTCCCGAACGATCAGAAAGTAGAGATAGCGATTTACCGGTTCCGTTAGTCACATTTTCAGTATAGAAAATATCCATGTCATTGGGTATAATGGACTGATATTTCTGTCCACTAGGATAATAAGATACTAAAGTTCCATTTTTAACTTCTTTTATATCCGTAGAAGAGCGAACCATACTTTGTATCCAACTTCTCCTATCCCATGAAAGGTCAGAACCAATACTAGAGAAAGCAGTATATTTTCCAATATCCGAAGAGTCAATTAAGAAATGAGTAGCCTTGTGAGTATATAAATAATTCAACGCTTCTCTTTCATCTCCATCTGGAGCAGTTAAACCATATCTCCCCATCAAGTGATTCCAATACGGAATTGCGTTTCCTCCGTCTAGAACAGTTGCACGTTCACCTATTGATTGAACCCAATATCCATAGTCCCACCAATGACCAAACACTGCATTTTGCGCAGTATTATCTCTCACCCAACTCATAGCTTTCTGCCATTGGAATGTATAAGAATAAGGCACGCTTCCTGCAGCTCCGCCCTTGCTTGCCTGATAGAATGAAAATGCTGAGAAAAGAGTAGACACTAGTATTAAAACCATTAAAATCAATCCCAATATCTTCAAACCATTTTTCTTTATCTTATAAGATTTTAAACTCATAACTGCCAAGTACGCTACGATTATTGCAGCAGGTATTGCTAAAACCATGATAAGACGTACTGCGCCACGAGCCGAAACAATACTCAAAAAGAAAAAGGCAAAAATCATCACAAGACCAAAATTGAGAGTATAGTATCTTTCTTCTTTAGATATACAAAATAAACAAAAAGAAACAAAACAAAAAGCTGCAAGTCCAGAAAGGATCATAAAAATTGTAGAATCTTTAAAGAATAAAATCCAAATAAAGAATAATAAGAGAGATGATCCCGCAAGTTGATGGTATAAATCAGATTTTCCAAGTTTAATGGATCCGGTTCGTCCAAGAACAAATAATAAAAGTAAAAATCCAGCGCCATAAATGAACAAACTGATAGGATTGGTTCCATTTAACATAGTGCCTTCACGATATCGGCTAAATATTAATGCGAAAAGAAACACAATGTATCCTGCACTCATAATAAGTTTCTCACTAGTTGAGAAAGATTTCATTAAAGAATAAAAGAGAATCACTGATCCAAAAAAGAAAAGCCAAAAGAAAAGAGGAAATCTAGACCAAGAATCAATTGTAGGTTGTGAAACAGTAATTAAGCCAAAAGTTGAAAATGAAAAAAGATTATAGAATGAAGGTCCAAAATTTCCAGCCCATTCATCAAAGAAGGGCTGTCTATTTTCAGCAACAGTAACACCAAGTCTGTCGCTAGTAGGAGTTACAAGCTGATTAACAATTCCTTGAACTTTTCCTTGAATAAAATCGGGACCCATTAAGAGAGATCCGCAAATAATTAAAGCTACTGCAAACCCTAAAGCAATAATTTGTTTTGGAATATGATTCGCTTTACCTTTTTCACTGTATCGTTTTAATGGAGTATATGTAATGCAATAATGAACTGCCAAAACAAAAAACATCAAAGAAGCAATTCCAGTTGTAGATGAAGTAATAAAGCCCATGAAATTATATCTTTCAGTGGATGCAGAAGTTAGACTAATAGATCCCAAAAACCAAAGTCCGTAGACGAAAACCGAATGTCTATTTGCTTGACCTGCAAGAAAAGCAACGGCCACAGATAAACCAATGGTAATATAAATATAAATAAATCCTCCCCAAACTAGGGCCATAATCGAAGTAGCCAAAGCTGAAAGAATGGCATACAAATATCTATTAAAGTTATTTTTAGCTTTCCAAGCTAAAAAGAAGTAATAAAATGAAAGGAACAAAAAGACAAGCGCACTAGCTTCTTTTTCAGGAATACCTGCAACAGTTCTAGGCAATAATACAGGTAAAACTGTCAAAAGAAAACAAGCAACAATTGCTATCGCGCTAGATGTATTTTCCCCAAGATCTTCTCTAAATAATTCTCTTACTAAAAAGTAAAACGCAATAACTGCTAAGGCAAACATAAATACTGGATAAATTACAGCAGAATATTCCACAGAGTTATTTCCAAAAGCAGTAGTAAGCTTATGAAACCAAGCCATCATATATGGGTGCAATACAAGTTCTTCTTTAGTCGAAAATCCTATCGGAACATAACGCATCATATCTATTCCGGCGAGAAAACCATTAGAGATTATGTCTTTTGACCATCTTAAAAACAGAAAAGGGTCTAAGTCGGGTCCAAGAGTCCAAGTATCTCGAGTAATATCCCATAAACCAGGTTTATTTGTTCCAGAGTTAATTTTCATTGGTAAAGTACGAATTTGAACAGATATCCAGACAATCCAAGCAAGAAGTGGATAGAAAACATATTTGTCCTTTTTATAAAAAACAAAAGCTGCAGAAATTGAGGCAAAAACTGCCAATAAAAACCAATCTAAAGAATTCAAAGAATAAATTATGGATGAAAAATTTGCTAAGGGTGCAAAACTAACTTTTCCAGGAGAAAGAATTTCACTTTTAACCCAAAGGCAAAAAGCCAAAGAAAGTACAGCAAGGCTTAAAAAAAGAGAAAACAGGATGTCTCTTTTGAGAAAATCAATTATTTGTTTCTTTCGCTCTTGAATAAGTTTTTCTTCTTCCATCTTTATTCTCTAACATTGCGTATGAAGAGTATATAAAGGTTTCACACATAACATCAAATTAGCGTCAGTGTCACAAAACCCTCTGGTTTTGACCTCGGCTTTTAAGCCGAGGCTTGTTTGTGGTTTTGCGGCCGCCGGAGAAATCTGCAGCAAAAGAACCGCGGAATAAATCCTCAAAGACAAAGTCTTTGACGGTCGTCAAGAACTCTGTTCTTGAGATCCGAGGATTTCTACGAGCGTTAAAATAATTGAGGAGTAATCCACACTTCAATAATTCCAGCAAATAAAAGAACAACAATAGAGACCAATACTAAACTTAAAGAATCTTCTAAAACTTCCCAAAACTTTTCAGTTCCCCACTCATGTCTAATAACTGCAGTTGAAACAATTCCCCCAGCAAGAGCAACAATAAAATAAGCCGCTATTTCAGGGAGACCATGAATCATATATCTTGCAAGTCCCAGGGGTAAAGCGGAAATTTGAGATTTTGCAAAAATTCCTATAGCTGCAGCAATAACACTAGCATTCCAAGCAAGAATAAAAATTGCTCCGGCACCAAATATGAGCGAAAAAATAAGAGTGACCATCAAAACCGAAAGATTGTTGGAAAAAATTGCTTTAAATCTCTCACTATCTGAGTAAACATTAGCGTTGATAATTCCAGGATTCTTAATCCCATATTGAGAAACACATTGGTTAAAATTAGAAGGCCTATTAATCGCACAGAAAGTTTCAATTTGAACCTGAAAACTATTAGAAGAAGGAAGAGCAACATACCAAAAAGAGAAAGCGATTACAAATCCTAAAAACAACCAAAGAAAAGCATAAATTGCAAGTCTATGTTCGCCTAAGAGTGTCTTCATACTTTTATTTAAAGTAACTTTTCTTTCTTCATATCTTATTATAAAATACATAAAAGGAAGAGAAAACATTACGGTAAAAGTAACGACGAGAAGTCCAGAATATCTAGATAATACTGCATCACTAGAGAACATCCAATGTACAAGTAGGAGAGATATACTCGCGTAAAAAACTCCTACAAAAAAAAGTTCCCATGGTCGCCTCTCGGCTTTTTTCGGACTTAATAACATTTCAAACATTTTATTTTTTTATACCTCAAACAGTTTAAAGCACGATCTTTCCCTTATATAGTTTATTATTCGTTCTTTTTTTGCTCAGTCTGTTGTAATTGAATATTTTGGATTAACTGTTGCAATGCTTGTTGATATAATTCTAGTTTGCTAAGATTATGTAGTCGAGCTTCACTAATTTTTTTTATCTGTTCATCAATAACTGCTCTAGTTTCTGCAGAATTTTTTTTCACAATATATCCTGCTCCAACTTCAACAAATAATTCTTTTTCAATAATATCGGTCTTTATAAAAACTCCTTTTCCAAGAGAAGAAAGTACCTGTTTACTTGGGTTTTTTTCAATAGTATCAAGATCATTCTTAAATCTTTTTAAGTCAACAAGTTCGTGGTCTATTAGTCCAGCGTGGGTCTCAAGTTCTTCAACCTGTTTGTGTATTGCCTGCGCCTTATAGATTAATTCAGCATCCATAAATGCTGAAAGAAATAAGGGGTTTTAAAGGTTACGCACAATGCCCAGAATTATAAACTTGACCTTTTAGGCAGGAGAAATATTTATACAGAAGGATCAATCTTCCAGACTTCTAGTTTCTCAAAAAATAATTTCTCTTCCGCAATAACCTCATACATCATATTTAACCTATTTAATAATGAAAGAATGTGTTGTCTAGGCGTCAAAGAAGAAAGCAAAAGTAAAACGGCCCCGTTATCATTAAGATGTTTGGGAGCATCTTTCAAAAAACGCAAAATTATTTCATCTCCAATTTTTCCACCAGTTGTAATGCGTCGACTTTCACCATCTTCAAGTTTATCTTCTGGTAGATAAGGAGGATTAAAAGCAATTAAATCAAATTTTCCTTCTACCTTGGAAAATAAATCAGAAACTTGTGCAGGAATTGACTTTTTCTTTAAGAATTGAACAACTTTAGGATTAATATCCACTGCCAATATATTTTTAGATCCAGCAGATTTGGCATATTCACTTTGAATACCTGACCCAGCACCCATATCTAAAAAAGATTTTCCTTTAGCCAATTTCTTTACTTCTTTTGCAAGTAAAAATGAATCTTCGCTAGGTTCATAAATCATATTATGATTTATCCTCTACAATAACTGTAATGGTTGTTAAAATCAAAGCAAGTAAGGGATATATTATTGTCAAGTTAAGTAACTCATCAACAGATATAGAGAAAAGCATTCTATCTTCTCTAAGTTCCATAATATTTGCAACAATAAAATAAACAACAGAAATTACTAGTGTCGGCAGGTAAATTTTTTTTACAAGTAAAAAACTTCTTTTCACAGCTTTAAAACAAGAAACTTTTTGAACAATTAAGATACTTGGAGCATATGAAAAGAAAATTGCAAATCCAACCATGGCAAGATAATAAAGAGTTGTAAAAACTCCTTGTGCTGCGCCAAGATTGAGACCAAATAATTCTCCTAATAAATTAGCTCCATAATGTGCGAACAATCTAACAAAATTGAATACTATAATGAAAATTAAAGATAATAGAAAACTTCCAAACCAAAAAGAGAATATCTTACTCGAGAAAATTAAAGATTTTTTTTCAACACAAATAAAACTTAACAAAAATAATAATGCGAAAAAAAAAGATAATCCTGCCAATGCAATAATGGTAGTTACAATGGACCAAATCCAGAAATTAAATTCAGTCTCCATGGGAAGAATAACTTTAAGTCTTTGAGACAAATAAGAAAAGATAATCATCCAAAGAAATGCACCCATCAGAGGCAATACTAAAACAAAAGCTTTTGGAAAAGAACTTTTTATTCTAGAAAGAAAAGTTCTAGGTTCAAGAAGTTTCATTCTAAGAAAATGCAGTAAGTATTTTATCTTTAAATATAATGGATGCAATCAAAATACCAACTAACACTAGGAGCAATACAACAAGGAAAATAACTTTCTTCTTATCGGAGTTATCTGCAAGAGGACTCTTTTGTAAATTGGCCACAGATGGAGGGGGAGTTGCCGATGCAGTTTGAGAAAGACTAGGATTTTTTACAACTTGAGCAGAATTAGAATTCTCTGTGGAATTTTGAGAAACAGATTTCATGGGGGCATCAGTATTTAACAGTAGGGTAGTTCCTCCAGTTAAAGAATTTGCGGCTTCACGAACTTCCACAGACTTATATCCTGCGTTAATCAGAGACTGCATAGCTTCATCAACAGACTCTCCTCTTTCTAATGCATTTTTAATCGCCGCAAGTATCTCATCCCTCATAGTGTTAAAGCTTCCCCATTATGCATCAGGTGCACGGTTTTGTTCAATTTATATCCCATTTCCATTGCAAGATTCGCACCAGCAGTTAATTTTTTTAAATCGCCATGTGAGGGAATAACATGCTCAGGTTTAGTAAGTTTAATGAGGTCTCTTAAGTCTTCTCTTCCACCATGACCTGAAACATGTACATTATCAAAAATACGGACGTGAAACTTCTTTAATCTTCTCTCCAGTTGTACTTTATTAACTTCATTTATTGGAGTAGGAATAGTCTTAGATGAAAAAATTATTTGATCTTCAGCGCCCAAATGCAGGGGAAGTTGCTGCCTGGCAAGGCGGTCCAGTATAGATCCTGGTTCACCCTGATGACCTGTACAGACTACAAGATATCTTTTTTTATTTTTATTAACTATTGAGAGTATTTTTTCAACTTGTTTTCTATATGTACACATTTTAACATCCGATAGAAATGGCGCTTTTCCAATTCTCTGAGCAGCAAGACAATATTTTATAAGACTTCTTCCAACAAAAATAACTTCTCTGTTTAATCGTTTACCAAATTCTACGATTGTCTTTAGACGAGCAATATGTGATGAGAATGTTGTAATAACCATTCCGGAATTTTGATGAGGCGTAGAGAAAAAAACATCTTCTAGCAGACCCTTTGCAATTTTTTCAGAAGGAGTTTTACGGTCGTCAGGAGCATATAAGCAATCAACAATTAATGCCTTGACACCTTTATGAGCTAACTCTTTTAATCTTCCATAATTAGGTTTATCTCCAAAAACTGGAGAGTTATCTAATTTATAGTCATTAGCATAAAACACAACTCCGTCTGGAGTATGTACTGCAATAATTGCACATTGAAGGGTAGAATGTGTCATGTTAATAAATTCAACTTTATAAGAGGTTTTTCCCTTAGTAGTATATGTTCCGTTCATCGGAATAGAAATTATTTTATTATTTATACGTTGACCTGCATCTTCCATGAGAACTTTAAGTACCTCCATAGTGTAAGGCGTTCCAACAACATCCGCATCATATCTGGGAGCGTTATAAGGTATTCCCCCTACATGATCCAAATGAGCATGGGAAACAAGAATTGCCCTCACTTTATCTCTTAATCCATTATCATCGAGATATACATCGTCAGGCAAAGCCCCTAGTGCGCGCATTCCTTTTTCAGTAGGAATTTTCTCTCTTTCAGAGACTCCAACAATTGCAGGAAGAAAAAGTCCAGCATCAAATAGAATAACATCTTTTTCAAGTTCGAGAGCAGTCATATTCTTTCCAACTTCATTATAACCTCCAATTGTATGAACCTTCATCATATTTTAAAGAAGACATGCTTTAAATACGTTGTGCGGTGAAATTCTATCGACAAATAAATACACTTATAAAGAGGGTATTCTTTTTTAAATAATGCCTGAACATCATATTGAGCACTCACATAATATTCACAAATTGAAAAAACACAGAAATGTACTCTATCTTCTTCTAGTTCTTCTAGTTATAATACAAACAATTTCATTTGTAGTTTTAAGTTCTCAAGTATCTAAATTAGATAATGGCCTAGATAATACGCGTAAAGATTTCACAAAGGCATTACAGGAAAATAATGATTATTATCAAGAACTTATCCAGCAGATGAATTTACAAAATAAAAATAGCTTGACAGATCTTTCTAAAAAAGTAACGACTCAGCAAGCTAATTTCGAGCAAGAGATTTCAGGTTTTCAACAACAGATTTCATTAATAAAATCTTCCCATGAAGACTTTTCAGGAATTATTACAGAGGTTGTTAAGGGAGTAGTTAGCATCGGAACAGACAAAGCAGCAGGGAGCGGTTTTATATTGGACAAGGCAGGCTATATCGTGACAAATGACCATGTAATCTCTGGCGCAAAAGAAATAAGAATTTTAACTACTGAAGGAAAATCTTATCCAGCAAAGCTTATTGGAAGCGATTCATTTTACGATGTAGCTCTACTTAAGGTGGAAGGAAACTTTAATATTTTAGAACTAGAAGATTCACAGTCTGTACAAGTGGGGAAAAAAGTGATAACTATTGGAAATCCTTACGGTCTTTCATTTAGTGTAACTGAGGGAATTATTTCAGCTCTCAAGCGCACAGGTCCAAACGGAAAAGCCGAATATATTCAAACCGATGTCTCTCTTAATCCTGGAAATTCTGGAGGGCCATTAATAGACACACAAGGAAAAGTAGTGGGAATTAATAATTTCAAAGTAGGAAGTGCAGAAAATCTCGGATTCGCACTAGAGAGCAGTTCTCTTAAAAAAGTAGTAAATAGGCTTGCAAATACAACTTTAATATCATGAAACTAAAACTTCAGCCATCATCAAGAGTAAAGCACAGGTATTTACTTCTAGAAGCAGAAAGTAAAAAAGATATCGAGCAGGCAATTATTGAGGGTATTGGAACGTTAGGTTGGGCAAAAGCTGCCCCATTATTCGTAGAGCAAAAATCAAAGAATTTTATATTCGCAATTACTCGAGAATCAATAAATGCCGTGCGCGCATCTATTGAACTTTCTCCAATAAAGATAAAAATACTCAGAGTTTCAGGTACGTTAAAAGGTCTAACGTAAGTTTTCCTCGGAAAGCTTTAATACTATCTATTCCTAAAAAACTGATGAAAAGAGGACAAATAGAATTATCTTTTGGAATGATATTTTCTTTAATTATAATTGCAACAACTCTTGCAGTTGCAGGATATATGATTGTAAAGTTTATGAACTCAAAAGATTCTGTGCTTTGTGCAAATTTCAAAGAAGGTTTACAAAATTCAATTGATGACGCTTGGAGAAGCGATGGCGCTAGCAAAGATACAAGAAAAGAACCTCTTTCTTCTCTTCCTTCAGCTGTTAAAGAAATCTGCTTCGGAAACTCAACACAAAATTTACTAAATATTAAAGACAAAGTAAATTATGAGGAAATGAAAGAATATACTTTCTCGGGTAAAAATCTTTATATAACTCCAAGGACGGCATGCAAAGGAGAATTTAGTTATACCCTTAAACACGTAACTTCAAAAGGATTTTTCTGTGCGCAAGTAAAGAATGGAAAAGCATCCATTCTAATAGAAAAAGAAAATACTGACGCATTAGTTCGTCTCTCACCACTATGAATAAAAAAGGAATAGAGTTTAGTTTCGGGTGGATTTTCGCAATTATTATCGGTGCATCAATTCTAGCTTTAGGATTATTTACCGCATCAAAAATTATCAATCAAGAAGAATACAGGGGCAATAGCATTAATGCAAAAGAATTTGGAATTTTAACTACTGCTCTTGAAACTAGTTTAGAAACAAGCAAGACTGATAAAATAACTTTCGACACTCCATCTAGAATAGTTTTGGAATGTGATCCAAAAGGAGTTTATGGATTACAAAAGATAAGTTCTGGAGATTTTAAAAAAGAAACAACAGGAGTAACAAGCACATTTGCAGGAAAATATTTCTTTTCAGAAAAAATAATGGATGGAAAAGAGTTTATTGTTCTTAGTAAACCATTTAACTATCCTTATCGTGTTGCAAATATCTTAATAATCTGGCCAAAGAATACATTATATTGTTTTCTCGATCCTCCAGAACAAACAGAAAAAGAATTACAAATGATGATGCGAGACAACGCATTAATAAATTCTTCTCTTCAAATTCTACCTTATAATAAAAAAGAAGAGTGTAGAATAGATAGTAAAAAAGTTTGTTTTGGAAAGACTTCAAGTTGCGATATTGCAATTTACGATTCTACCATTAAAAAAGGAGATCGAGCAGTATTCATAGATCCTTCAGAACAAGAAAATGCCCTAATTTTCGCAGCAATATTTTCTGATCCCGAAATATACGAATGTCAAATGCAACGCCTAATGCATAGAGCATCAACTCTAGCTCATTTATATCAAGAGAAGGCAATTTTATTAGAAGGAAGAGGATGCACTTCTTCTCTAATGAGTTCTCTAGAAAATTATGCTGTAGCAACTAAATCTTTTAATTCAACAAAAGAACTTGCAACACTTAGTTTTCTAGCAAATACTTTGGGAGGTGAAAATGATCAGTTATCGTGTCCAGTATTCTAAAGCCCAGCTAAAAATTCAAGAAATGGCTTTTGTTCTTGTCGCCCTAGTAATTTTCATGGCTATTGTAGTTATATTCTATCTTTCTCTAAAAAACACAGGAGGCAAAGAGCAGATAATCACTCAAAGAGAGGAAGAGGTCTTAGAATCTCTAAGAAAATTATCCGATAGTCCAGAGCTAAGATGGAGCGATAGCCATGAACAATGTTCAGGATGTATAGATTTAGATAAGGCGATGCTTCTTAAAGAAGAAAATATCAACAAACAAACAAAAGTTCTTTGGAATATGAATGCATTAGCTTTAGAATTCATCGGTTCTCCATACAAAGACGAATGTACTATGGGAAATTATCCAAAATGTAAAACTATAACGCTCATAAATGCCAGTTCATCATCTCAAATTCAATATAAGGGCAGTTTCGTAGCGCTATGTTGGAGAGAAAAAACAGAAAGAGTATGTAGTTTAGGCAAAGCTATAGGGAGCCCTAAGGAATTAAGATGAATTACTCTAAAAAAGGACAAGAAGAAGTTGTAGGATTTGTAGTGATCGTAGTTCTAGTAGCCGTAGTTTTTGTTATTCTTCTAGGATTTTCATCTCATAAACCCATTATTCAAGAGAAAACAAGTAAAGATTTAAGAAATTACTTAGAAAGCGTAAGGGTCGTTACAACAGATTGTAAATTAACTCAAGACCAATCTGAAGAATTCAAAAGTCTAATTAGTTCGTGTTATCAGGGACAAACTTGTACTTCGGGAAAAAAGGCCTGCGAAGTGTTAAACTTAACTGCCTTAAATCTTCTTAATTCGGCTTTTCCAGTAGGCATAGATTATCAGGCAAAGGGTACCAAGTTCAATATAGTTTATTCTCAAGCAGAAGAAAAACAAGAACAAGAGATTATTTCATTATCCAAGGGAAACTGTAGTTCATTAAGTTACAGGTCTGCAGATGACTTTTTCCCCCTTGGAACAGGGCAGATAACTGTTAAGATAAAGCTATGTTATTAAGAAATCTCATCGTTCATAAATATGCTGGCGATGTCCAACCTTAAGAATAGTTATAAGCTCTTTCTCAATGGAAAAAATAATTCTATAATCTCCTACTCGTAAACGGCATTCAGAAGAACCTTTAAGTTTCTTAATATCTTTAACAAAAGGATCTACCTGCATTTCTTCAACCGTTTTAATTATTTTTCTTGCAACAGTAATATCTAGCTTATGAAGATTTCTAAGTGAATTTTCTTTCCATTCTATATTAAACATTCAAACTTTCCTAAAGTCCAAACTTTTTTTTAACTTCATTATGGGAGAGACTCTTTTCCTTCTTTGATTCTTCAATTTCTTTTCTAGTTTCTTCATTAAGTATAAGTTCATCTTCAAGCATTCGTTCAAGAATTTCATTGTAAGACTCTCTAGAAAAGAGCTTCATCTTCTCTAGTTTTTGTTGTACTTCATCGGATACTTGAATAGTGGTTGACATTATAGATGATTATAACAAGCTATAGTATAAATATCTTTCGGTTATATCGCGAATTAGGAAGACCGAGAGAACTATTGGTTCTCGAGTGTATCCAAGAATCAAATATTCTTGACGAAACTACACTCCTTCAAGAATTTTCAATCGTCAAAAATCGCTGATTTTTGATCGCACTCAAGAATACGAAGAATGGGTATTCTTGATGTCTTGACTGCCGTCAAGGACAGAAGTCCTTGAAGTTTAAGCCACAGTGGCGCATCGTTTTCTTGATTCAATTATATTTGTATCTTAATCTGCAAGGTATCTATGATTAATATTGGTTTCAATCTCTGTCTTTTTCCAGTCTTTTCAGAGACAAACTCTATAAATCCAAATCTTTCAAGAAGCTTTAGGTCACCATATACTGCTTTAAAATCGCGCCCTAAAATTTTAGCTAAACTATAAACTGAAGAGGGTTTTTTAGTTTTAAGCATGTGTAAAATTCTTGCTTTTTCATTGCTCAATAGTTTACGAAAAGCCGCAATGCCCTCAAAGTCATAAGCTTCTCTTTCTCCGCTAAATTTTTTAAAAAAAGTAGCGAAAGTTCCACCTTCATCTGTAATTGTTATTTCTCTAGTCTTTGTTTTCGTCGACATTTTGGTTATTATAGGTTATTTTATTACCCATATCTAAGTAATATAATTAGTATATATATGTTTCGTTTATCTATATATGTTAAAATAAAACATATATTTTACTAAGAGTATAAAAAATGTCACAAATTCAAGTATATTTCTAGAGAGTAGTACCAAAAGCTTTAAATACTCATAGCAGAGTTAATAAAACGCTCAATGTAATTTCTGCAAGATAAGAGAAAGCTTTTTAAAGCGTAACTTCATCATGATTATGCTCTTATTGTTTCAATAAGGGCGCTGGCCAAGATGATTTATCTTAGGATATTTCAAATCTTTGTCAGAGCAACATGCTCGACACGGCCAAGGCGGGTTGTTTATCAACCTCCCCTCAGGGGAATCTACGGATTGCCAAGATAGATAGTTGAAAGGAGGTATAAAAAAAAATGATAAATTTTAGAAAAATTGTATCGGTGTTGACAAGCGCAGCAATGCTTGGCTCAACAGTCGCATTGGCAACAGCAGCTAGTTATCCACAACCTTTCGTAAAGAATGGTATGGCTGATGTAGCTGTCGTTTATGGTTCAACTGCCCTAGGCACAACAGATATTGTTGCCGCTATGGACATTAACAATAAGTTGACAACGCAATTGTTGAAAGAAGCTATTGTAAAGCCAAGTAGTTCAACAAGTTCAGTCACAACAACTGGAGGAGATTCGATTTCTCTTGCAGGAACTAATAGCATTTATGCTTATAGTAGTCTTAATTCTGGTCGGACTTCATTGACCGATAATCAATTAAGTACACTCCTCGCAGGAGGATCAGCAACAGATGCATCTGGAACGAAATATGGATTCACACAAAGCATAGTTCCGGGAAATACTCAATTAACTTTCGGAAATAGCCAGAGTGAAGCTATTGATCCTTCTCCTATGATTCAAATAGGAACAAATCCAGATGTAGCTGATAGTACTGGTTCAGGTCCAATCTTTAACTATACACTTTCATTTACCAAATCCATCAACGTTTCTGATTCTACAAACGTTCAAGGATATTCTTCGATTAAAATTCTCGGAAGAGAATATATTGTCGGAGCAAGTTCTTCCGGAACAGATCTATATCTCTACGGAAGTGGTCAAAGCGCAAGTGTTGAAGAAGGAGAAACCAAGACAGTAACATTCAAAGATAAAGAACACACAATTTCTTTGAAAGGAACTTCTTCATCAACAGCAGCTACAGTAATAGTTGATGGTGTATCCAAGGCAGTGAATAAGGGAGCGAGTTATTCCTTCCCAGGAGACTTTAATATTTATATTAAAGATCTATTCCATGCTACCAAAACTGGAACATTATCTAACGCACAATTGTTGCTCGGAGCAGACACCATTCATCTCGTGAATAATTCACAAGTGAAATATGGTGTAGATGATACTACTGTACAAAATACAAGATCAGTTATCTCAAGTAATGGAAATGCAGTAAGTAAAATTGTCATATCTCAAGCTTCTAAAGATAGCACAAGAGACTATATATTGGCAGGAGAGTCATTTACGGATAGAGTATTTGGAGGTGTAAAAATAAATTTTGCATCTTTAGACCCTAGCCTAAACTCTTCTTCAAGACAGAATCTCGTTATTGATACTGACAATTCAGTCTCTGCAAGGATTCTTGTTGATACTGCTCTTAATGGTAAGAAGAAAAATGGAGATGCAGTTACTCCAGCCGCAATCACGTTCGCACGTGATGGAGACGGTATTTCGGACACTGCATTAAAATTTGTAAATCTTACTAGAAGTAGTACTGCAAAAATATCGAATGCAGAAGGCCAAAATATTACTGTAAACGATTGGGTTATGGTAAATGCTGGAGACAACGGACGTATTCTCGAATTAACCTCTGTAGGTGCAGGAACATCCGCAACAGATAAAACTGTTTTCAAGGATATCTGGACTGGAGATGAATTTGAGTTTACAACTGGA
Organism: Candidatus Pacearchaeota archaeon; assembly: GCA_964202455.1. Lineage (GTDB taxonomy): Archaea > Nanobdellota > Nanobdellia > Pacearchaeales > GW2011-AR1 > VGKP01. Next base: position 83,378 of record CAXNIJ010000003.1, read on the forward strand.
GTTACTAATGGTACTTCAAATACTATTGATGCTGCAACATATTATGTTGCTACGACTGCAACCGGAGGTAATGGGCGATCTGCAAATATTACCTGGGGACCAGGAGCAACAGTAGGAAGCTTTGGTACACAAAGAACAGTTTTCCCACGAATCAAATTGAAGAATGGAGGATGGTTTACCATTCTAAGTTCTTTCGTCTTTAACAACCAGACTGCATATTCTCTACCTGGAGTTGACTCACTTTCAGGATATGAAAGTGGATCAGCACTATCGCATAACTCGACGGCAAACGCCTCGTTTAATACGTTATCTGGGAAAGTGAATTATACAGTTAATTGGAAAGGTCAAATTGGAAACGTTTTAGGATATACAAATCCAATGTTTTTGGCTAGCAATTATAGCGTAGACATTCCAGGTGCTGGAAGTTATTCACTTGGTGAATTGAACAATGTCACAATTGGAGGATCAAATTGCGATCTTAACAGAACAGCAATTCTCTTCCAAGAACCTAAAACGACAGTTGGTTCAGGAAGCACAAATGGAGACGTATTTTGCATTCCAATTACAACAGAGGGAACAACTACAGTTATGCCTTCAATAGGCACACCTGTTTCTTCAGATAATAATGTTACAACTCTAGTATCATTGAACTCAGTAAACACTAAGTCCCAGGGTCTCTCGACCTTCGGCACCTTAGTAGAGTTAGATAGTACTCAGAATAATATTGTTAAATTGTCGAGCCCATCAAGTCAGATGGTTGCAACTATTTTAGTTGCAGCTCCTTCAACCACTGTAACAGGTGGTTCAAGCAGTTCTGAAAGTTCTGGAGCAACAACTGTAACTACTGTGATGACCGTAATGGACTCAGAAGTTGCGAGTGTTTCTACAAAGAACTTGATTGTTGTTGGTGGAAGCTGTATCAATACCGTCGCAGCCAAATTGTTAGGAAGCACAACGCCACTATGTGGTGCTGACTTCATGGCAAAGTCTGGCGCAGGCGCAGGATCTTATGTCTTGCAGTCATTTGACAGTCCTTATACGACTGGAAAAGTCGCTACACTTGTAGCTGGCTATAATGCTGCTGACACAACAAGCGGAGTCAAATTCTTAACTACCCAGGCAAACGTTGATGTTTCCCCAGGTAAGAAGTATTTGAACGGCGCAGTTGTAGATACTACTGCTACTTTGAAGTCGACAACGACTACAACGGCAAATACAACGGCAAATACAATGGCTAAGTAAAGTAACAAATAATTTATTTTTATTTTTATTTTTTTATTTTCTAAGGGGGGCTTCGCGCCCCCCTATAATTTTAATTGCTCTTTTTTGTTAAAGAGGAGTTTGCAAAAATGCTAAACTTTTATATAGACTCCAGAAAGTTCTTTAAAGGGTAATTTCTTCTTAAACTCATGAGGCATATTGAGACACAGATTCAAAAAGAAAAAAGAGAGCAAAATAGAAACAAATATATCGGTTTATTTCTTCTAGGAATTATGGTTCTTAGTACGGCAGGATACGCCCTTCTTTCATTTACTTCAACAGAACAACCCCCTTCAGATCCTTCTTCAGCAGATGCATTTGGAAGATTTCCTTTATCAACCAATGGACAAACAATATATTTTACCTATCAACAAAAAGATGTAAATAATATCTCAATAAATATTAACACTACTTTAGGAGATTATAGGGGCAATACTTTATACGTTTCATCAGAAAATCAAGGTATTTTATACGAATTATCTTCAACAATTGGACGATTTGTTTCAAAACTACAAGAAGCTTGTTATGGTCAATGTGAGAAGAATCTTCCAGAAAAAAATTGTTCGCAGCCATTTATTGTCATGAAAGAATCTGAAGAAATTTTTCAGGTAACTCAAGAAAATCAATGCATTTTTGTTCAAGGAGATTTAAAGTCTCTAGATGCTTTTCTATATAAGATTTTTAAAGGGAATTAGTAATTTCCGTCGACAATATACCTGTCTAGTAGCGAAACCTTTAAAACGTCTAGATTCTAATCGCCTATAACCCAGTTAAGGTATTCTCTAGGCAGATATACTGCCTTCGCAGAATCTCTAGCGCGTTCAAGAATCATCAAGAATCTTTGTTCTTGAGTGCTCTCAAGAATAAGAAGATATTCTCGAGTTATTAAAAATGAATTCTTGACATGCCTAATTGTGTTCCAAAGATATGCCTACCAAAAAAAACATTAAAGAAAATACTCCTAAAAAAGAAGAATCTGCTAGCACTAGCTTAGAGAACTTAAATAATCCATTTAGCATTCAAGTAAAAAAAACAGAGTTAACTTGGATTTTAGGCGTAATGGTCTTTCTTTTAGTAGTTCTATTTCTAACATCTTATCTAGCAAAGAGTACAAATTCATTCGTATATAAAACTCTCAAATTTGAAAAACAAATGTATGGCACTATACCTGTATTTGTTTATGGATACACTTTTAAAGATATCTCCGAGGGAATAGTAAAAGAATATAGATATCAGTTACTCTTAAGGTTAGATCCAAGAAAAAATATGGTTCCAGTTGATGGAAATATTGATTTTCCATTTGAAAGACAAATTTACTTATCTCTAAATACTACTGGATTTGAAATTTGCCCTTCAGCCTCAAGAGATTTTGCAACGTTATCTGGATTTCTAGCTTCAAATCTCTTTAAAATTAGCACAGGTGTTCAAGATGCAAACGTGGCTACAGAATCAAATCTTTCACAAGTAACTTGTGAACTTTATCCTCAGAATACCGTAATATTATTACAAACCGCAAATAAAACTGAGATCAAGAAACTAAGTGGAGGATGTTTCGCGCTTAATATTGCAAACTGTGAAACTCTAGATATTGTAGAAAAATTCGAAGTCCAATCTCTTCTAGATTCTAAAAGCAAAAAATCTTCCTAGTTATTTTTTCTATTATATATTATATAACTCAATATAACGATACCAGTTAATAATAATGTCCAAATTGTTAAATTTCCTAGGTTGTTTTTAATTAAATCAGAGTTCTGACCAAAAAACATCCCCAAATAAATAAGGACAATGTTCCAAATTCCTGCTCCAAGGGCAGTATATACTAAAAATTTACCTCTAGCCATACGTGCAAAACCAGCTGGAAGAGAAATCAAGTGGCGAACAACAGGAAGTAATCTACCAACAAAAATAGTAATCTCTCCATGACTGGCAAAGTATTTTTCAGTTTTAATTAAAGAATTTTTTGTAACAAATATAAATTTTCCATATCTGCTAATAAAATGATCAAAAATTTTCCTTCCAAAAACAAGGGCAATATAATAGCAAATCAAAGAACCAACGATACTTCCAAGAGTAGACACAATAAATACCATCAAAGCCGATTGTTCACCGCGAGCAACAAGAACGCCTGCAGGAATAAGCACTGCTTCACTAGGTACGGGGATAATCGAGCTCTCTAAAGCCATCAGGATAAATATACCCAGATATCCTAGAGATTCTATGACTTTAATAAGTGATTCAACTGCAGATGAAAGATACTCTCCGAACATTTTATTTCTTCGCTTTCAAGGTTTATAGCTTTTACTAGGCGGGAAATCTATTTTTTAGTTGCATTAAATAAATTCTTAAAATCATCGATAATGGGGATTGATTTTATCTTAAAAAGATAAACATTGAAAAACCAAAGTCCAATAACTAGAACGATACTAAAGAGATACCATGTCACTAAATGGAGAGCATTAGCAAGCTGAATGTATTCTGAAAACAGAAAGACAAATAGGATTAATCTTAAAATGTTAAGTATAAAAAATGAGCTGATAAGAAAAACTAGACTCTTCACTCGTTTTTCTAAAGACATGCTAGTGGTTAAATTTAAAATTAAAAGTAAGTAATATGCTGAACCTCCAATACATGCAGGAACAAGTGAGAAAACAATTTTCGAAGTCTCAATAGTTGCGGTAAGTGGAAGGAGGTTAGCCGAGCCAAATAGTTGAAGTATCCAAAGCAACGGATATAAAGTTAGAGGAGTAAAAATCATGGGCAAAAGATTTGCTTGAAAGATAGTAATAACAAGTAGAGTAAAGTATCGAATTAAAATTCCTCCAAAGTTCACATTTCTCATAAAGTATTAAATAATCCAGGCTTTAATAATATGATGTCCAAGAATTTTATCTATTTAGTTTCAAACATTTGTTCCAAAACATTTGTCTTTCCTTTCTGAGGTATTCCGTTCTGGAAAATCGTTAACTTATTATTCCAATTATTTACTATTGCAATATCAATCGCCCCATTACCATCAAAATCTGCCGCGACCATTGTAGGATGAGCTATACTTCGAAAATTATAAGTCCCAAAGTTAGTAAACGTGGGTATCTCTTGTGTCTTTACAACCACCTCGGCATTTTTGTACAGACTTAATTGCGAATCTCTTCCACATCAAACATAAATTAAAGGAAGTAGAATAAGACTCAATAGAGACTTACAAGAATAGTTACCTTTTATCTTCGTGAGATTCTAACAGCAACTAAAATTATAAGTATCAAAAGCACTACATTCATTATTCCAACAACCCAAAGCAAAGTATTTCCGCCAAAGTCAAATCCCTTAGAGGTTGATTCTGGGAAAGTTACGCTAAATGTCTTTGTATCAGTTCTGTCAGAGACTGCTTCAATAGTCAAAGTCTGTTCGCCTTTAATTTCAGCTTTAGTTGATAATGTGAATGTTACTTCTTTACTTTGTCCAGGAGCTAAATCAATTATTCTAGCAGATGATTCGCTTAGTGTTGCCCACGAATCAATTCCTTTTACACCAAGTGCATATTTAGCAGTGGTATTACCCAGATTTCTTATTGTAGACTTAATTACTACATTCTTTCCTGAGACAACTTCTGAATCAACAGATGCAACTATTTCAGCTCTCTTTCCAGTTGTATCTATTGCTGCAGGGGTGCATCCAAATATCTTCAGTGGAACATTTGTATTTGAATCAGAAGAAAGGTCATATTCATCTTGACTTTTATCAAAGTTATAATCTGCTGACAATTCAAGATTGTAAGACTTATCAATAGCATTCTTTGGAACTACAAATGTGAATGATACGCCTTTCTGTTTATCTCCAACATTAAGGTCTTTCTTTATTTCAAATTTCTGATTTACTCCAAGTTCACGATTAAATAGATTAACTCTTACTTGATCCTGTTTCTTAGTTCCAATATTATAAACATCAGTTGTTAGAACAACTGGATCTCCACAGATAGCTTGAGTAGGAGTAGTACGCATATTATCAAACAAGATATATCTTCCTTCTTCCTTCTCATTCTCTACCTTAATAGGTTTGAAGTATGAACTTGATCCGAAGTCAGCAGCATTGTCATTGCAAACTTTTTCTTCTCCTTCATCATCACTATAGGTCTTAACAGCCAATCTATAGTTTCCTTTTTCCATATCTGCAGGAACTCTGAATTCAAAAGTTGCTGTTTCAGAACCATCCCCGATATTTCCTATATCTGCTTGTTCTTTATCTTTATTGGTGAAAACTAAATCATCTACAACATTAACGCCGTTTTCATTGAAAAAGCCCATTTCAATAACAATATTATCAGAATCTCGAACATTACTTTTTACTTCAACTTCAAATGTAATTTTATCAGCAGGTTTCCAAGTATCAATTTTCTCATTATATTCAGTGATATCTGCATTTTTAATAGTTAAATTTGTACTGATTTGTCCATTAGAACAAAATGTCTTTCTAATATTATATCCTACATTAGCACTTGTACCATCTGAAGCACGAGCAGTAATAGTTGCGCTGTTCTCTCCGAAGTTAAGTTTACTTAAATCAGTATTAACATCTAAAGCTGTTCCAATAATTCCAGCTGCAAGGTTTTGAATAGTGCCAGAAGAGATAGTAACATTAAGACTTCCAGTTATATTGAAAACAATATTACTCAATAGAATATTACCTGTATTATTTAATGCAATTTTAGTTGAAGAAACTTTATAACTTAAAGCAGGAGATAACTGAACGATAGACAATGCAGGATTAGGAGTAACGGGAACAACATTAAGAGAGAATGAAAGGGGAGCAATAGTTACCACAGAACCAGATGTACCATAAATTGCTGCAATATTTACAAGACCGTTATGTTTACCAACCACAGCATTTGAATTAACTTTAAACGTAAGTGCGATAACATTGCTGGAAGTTCCACTTGAGACCTTTCCAATGTATAAAACTTGATTATTACTTACTTGAACAGTTCCAGTTCCAATTTTAGCAGATTCAAATGAACCAATAGATTGAAGGTTTGTTGGAAGATTGAATTTGATATTTTCTAAATCTTGATTAAATGTATTCTTAAGAACAAAAGTCATAACAACTGAGTTTCCTACAGTTACGGTGCTAACATTATTAGTAACCTGATCAACATAGACATTAGCAGAATCTGCGCTAGCAAATCCTATAGCTAATAGAAGTGACGCCAAAACGAGTAAAGTTATATTAAATTTCATGGTGGTTCAATTTGTGTTGTAACTTATCAATTACATCACTATATAAAGATTTCGGTTATAGAGTATCTAAATATCTTACGAAGAGTTTCTATAATTAGATTAGTTTTCTCCGTCGTAAACAAGATATACAAGCATTTAAATAAATATGCACACTAATAAAATTAGGTAAAAACATGGTGATTCGTTCACAAGAAAATTTGATTGGAGCAAGAGCGTTTCTTATAGGAGTCATTATAGCTGTTGCAGTAGGCATTCTATTCGGAGGAGGAATATTTGGAACTAAAACCGATCCAATCATTATCTACATATTAGCTGCATTAGGAATTGTAGTGGGTGTTTTCGTTGCAGAAAAAGATGTTCAAACGTTTCTTCTTGCTTCAGTTTCGCTAGTTTTAGTATGTACTAGTGGAGTCTCTGGAAATAGTCTAGTAGCAAATATACAAGGATTACCTTTAAACACAATATTCACTTCAATTCTTAATTCACTTCTAACGCTCTTTATTCCAGCTACAATTATTGTAGCCATTAAGACAGTGTTTTCTATTTCTAAGAGTTAACTCTTTGAACTAGTAAATGTTCTACTCTCAGAGAAGTTTAAGCCTTTGCAAACTTATCTTCATTATCTTTTCTCACAGGCTTAACAAATAGGGTTTAAAAATCTAAGAAATAAGGCAAATCCTTACCAGAAAATACAAACCAAAAATAAAATCTACTGTCCGATATAATCTGCTCTTTCTTTCTTCACGGGAGCAGTCTTATGAATCTGAGCAAATTTTGGAGTTGCAATTATAATATTCTCTCCGAATCCAGCTATTGAGCCTTCAATAGCATCAACAGTCTTCTTTATCTTAGCAATAGCGCGCTTTAGTTCTACAACATCTTTAGATTTAAGCATCTTAATATCTATAACTGCGATAGTATATCCATCTCGAAGAGCATTCAAAACATCAGTAATATCCTCAAATTGCCTCATAACAAAAGGCTTCACAATCACCTTATTTTCGGTAGGCTCAGATGAATGAAGATCTATTTCAACATATTCATCAGACTCATTTTTACCAAAAATATTCTTGAAATTAAATGCCATAGCTAATCATCACGAATTGAGTTTATAAATATTGCTGTGATTTAAATGATGTTATGCTCTGGATTTCTTTGCGCCCATAGAAGAGTTAATTTCACTACGTAGTTTCTGAGATTTTTCTCCGACGAGGCTTTCTTGCTTATCGAGAGATTTCATACGTAATTCAAGAATTTTCTTCCTTTCTTCTAAATCTGAAACAGCCGTTTTTTTATCGGCAAGAATCATAACTCCAGAAAGAACCTTATAGACTTCTCCACTAGATTTCTTAACTTCTTCAAAGGCTTGAGAAACTTCATTAATGTCAACTTGAATATTTTGCCTTTCTATCAAAAGTTGCTGTAAATTCTGCTCAAGAACTTGTAAATCTTGAATCTGTTGTTCCATTCCTTGATTAGTGCTCATTCTGCTTTAATTTTCACAATCTGCATTCTAGGTTTATAAAATATTTTAGATCCGCAGTGAGGACAAACAAATCTTTTCTCAAGAACTTTACTGCTTATAGGTTTACTACATTTGAAACATTTATATTGTGCCATAAGTATTCGTGATTTTGAAGATTTTTAAACCTGTTGGTAGGTCATTATGTTGCAGGACGATAGTCATATAAGCGTATAAACTCGGATAGTCCCAGAGAAATATGCGCACTCTTAGTGCAAAGTTCTACGCGAAATTGATAATTAATTTTCGCTTTATCGAATGCTTCAACTTCTCGCCATAATCTAGGATCAACTAAGTTTTATCTTTCAACTGGAGAATTGGGATTTATTAGAATTAGTCGCGGAAATTGAAGTTCTACCCTTCCAACAGCACTAGAAACCTCTAAAGAAGTATCAAGAAGTTCACGTATACGCAAAAATTCAATTTTCATAATAAGGTTATTTTTAACTCATTTAAAAAGATATATGCAAGAGAAAATATAGAGGAAGATTATTTCTTCGCATCAAGAACATATGCATTTCCTGCAAAGACTCTTCCAGTTTTAAGACATTTCCATATTCCAGCTGCAATGCGTTTAACTCTTCCTTTAGGATGAAATGGAGATATCTGTCTTTTTCTTTGAACAGCCTCAATAGTATTATATTCATTTCTTACACGTACGCCATATCCTGCACCAAACTTACCAAATGCTTTAATCTTCTTAGTTTTTGCTCCCATTATACTATCTTGAAAAAGGGGTTTTTAAACACTTCGCCCATCATTACTTAGAAGCGAATTGATCTTTTCAACATAAAGAAGAATTTGCCGCTCAGCTTCTTTTCTCGCTTCTTCTCTTGGAATATATGTTCCTTCATTTTCGAATTGATTATTAGCACATTCGGCCATGAGAAAGTCTACTAGCTTTCCTTTTGGCCAATCTCCCCAACACTCAAGTAATCTTTGCGGATCAGCTTTTTTTGCAAGTTCTCCAGATTTTTTTCTAACTTCACTTCTAGTCGTTAAATAATTTGTGTCTAGTAATTCACTTCCTTCGACAATACAAAGATACGAACGTAATGCAAGCCACGCATCCATATTTATTACACTCTCATTTTCTCCAGATAGTTTTGATGTACGTTCAAGCATTCCTTTTATTATAGATTGTCTTTGTGGCGAATAAGGTTTTTCTGAAAGAGCATACAAAAATGCTAACTCTTTAGGCCCACCAGTAGAAAAAATTATGGGCAAACTATCAAAATCTTCTTCTTCAAACATAACTATTATTTCTTTGTTCTATTTAAAATGATTATGGTGTTCAAGAAATCAAAACTTAGAGAATATTCTATTCTCGATAGCACTCAAGGACTCACGTCTTTGAGGCTGAGAAAAACTATGTGTTTCGAGGCGCTCAGAAACTTTTAGTTTCTGACGTTTAAGCAGTGGTGGCGCGTCGTTTTTTCGATTCTAGATTAAAAGATTGACTTTTGACGCAAAACCGTTATTTTTTTGCCGTTGTGTAAATGACACGATTTACTTCTCGGACTTCATTAGTTATTCCACCACTTAATATTTCTAAGAACTGAGTTCTTCTTCTCCATACAAACTCTTTTTGATTATACGAAGTAATTTCCGCAAGATACCCGTACGTTCTCTCATCTCCTTGGACTCCAACAGTTTTAGCATCAATAATTCTAGCTTCTGTAAACGTGTATCTAACATCACTTATCTCAAGTTCTTCTCTAAGAATTGCATCAACCTTTTGAGCTAATTTTTGAAGTTTTCTTTGCCACATGCTCGTGCATCATAAGATCAACAAAATTAGCATCTTCATCAGATTCATGTGAAAATTTCATGATTAATGGAGTATGGGGATGCTGGGATTTGAACCCAGATCGCGAAGTCCCAAACCTCGAATGTTACCAGGTTGCACCACATCCCCATTGTAAGTTAAAATAATTGATGGTTTTTAATTGTTTGCGAAGAGGAAATAAAATCATAAAAAAATCAATTCATTTCAATCATTTCATTAAATGCCAAATTTGACCGATTATCTCCCAGAATTTAGGAGTTTATAATCGGTTTATAGATTGTGTACTAAAATTTACTTCTTCTTAGCAGCAGGCTTAGCTTCTTCTTTCTTTGCTCCGGCAACAGCGGGTGTTGTAGATGCAGGCGTTGCTCCAGCAACAGGTGCAACTGCTCCAGCAGCTGGTGCAGCCGTGGCCGCAGCAGCCTTAGCAGCCTCTTCAGCAGCTTTAGCTTCAGCAATTGCTTTCTGTTCTTTATCTTGCTTTTCTCGTACAGCAACATAGAATTCTTTAAGTTGTTTTACTTTTTCTGGAGTTGGCATAGTTAATTCTTGTTTTATTTCTTTATCATATTTTCCCGCATCAATATCTTTCTCAATTTCTTTAGCTGTTTTATTATCGATAAGAACCCCAAGAGAGACACACGTTCCGACAATTAATTTTACAGCATTCTTTAAGTCTTTAGCAAGAAGATTTCCTTTCTTTGTAAGAGCAATGTCAACAACTCTTTCAAATGCCAGGTTTCCTACCTTATATGCACCAGCAGCCCCAGAACCCTTCTCAAGACCCAGTTCTTTCTTGATAAGTTCAGCTGTAGGAGGAGAAAAAACTCTTATCTTATATGTTTTAGTTTTTGGGTCTACATCGATTTCAACAGGAACTTTAGTGCCTTTGAATCCAGCAGTAGCCGTATTTATATCAGCAATGACTTTACCCATATTTATTCCAAGGGGACCAATTTGCTGAGCTACAGCTGGCCCAGGTTTCATATCTCCACCATCAACAATAAGTTTTACTATCATTTAATTATTCAAAAGTGAATTCCTCCTCGTCCATAATTTTTTCTTCAGGTTTCATCTCTTCTTCTTTCTCTTCACGCCTTATAACCTTTATGTTATCTAGTTTTACAGTAACTGGAATAGGTACGCTGGCCCCCAGAAGAGAAACAACAACTTCACCCTTCTGTTTATCGATTCTAGTAACTTTAGCTTTCTCTCCTTTAAATGTCTGTCCAATCATTTCAACTATATCTCCAATCTGGATTTTGTAATCCTCGGCTTTAGGTTCAAGCATATTCTTAATTTCTTCATAAGTAACAGTCTTTCCAATAATTCCCTTAACATAAGGTAAGTCAAAAGCAGCCTCTTCGGCAGAATCTCTATCTGCTGCTTCAAGAATTACATATCCTTTTAATCCATGGGGGCGAACAATTGCGTAGACATTCAATGTCTTTTTATGAACGCGTTCACTAATCATCTCGATAGCTCTATCTTCTTTATTCGTTGTGACTTTAATAATAAATATCATTTATATGCTCCGCTACCTCATGAATATCAAGAAGTAGATACTAAAAGATGAGAAGAAGGGTTTATAAAAGTTTCTTTTTACACTTATTTATGATTGACTCTAAAAATCAAAAATATCCCTATCCAATTCCAAGTAATTCATTAGTTCAGAAAGGAGATAGATATGGAAATATTTGGTTTACAGAAAATAAAATGAATCTTTATGAGATTACAGAAGTATCTCAAACTCAATTATCTTTCAAGTTATCTGCGGGAGAAATTAAATGGATTAATTTTAATGTTCCAGGAATAATGATCTATCGAGAAAGTAAAAAAGGACTTAAACCCATAGCTTTCTCTCCGGATGTGCAAGGATTACTCGCATTAGTTTATTAAAAAAATCAATTATACTGTCTTTAACTTATCATAATTTAGCAAGATATTCTTTAACTCTTTCAGTCATTTGAGGAATAAGAAATCTCTCAATCTTTGATTCAAATATCTCAGACAAAGAGGCAAACTCCGAAATACGGTACTTATTTTCTTGTTTATCCACAAACATTCCATCACGTAATCTTTTAAGTTGTCTTCGGATATTACTTTCTGCAAGACCTTTAATTTCTAATGAATGTTCTTTTCTTTTTTGTTCTACTTGGTCGCGAATTTCAAAGGAAGAAAGCCATATTTTATTTTTCCTTGCTTCTTCAAGGACTAGCACAATATCCACCATAATATCCCGAGAATCGCCAGGTTGGAGCATCCCTAGACTCAAACAGACCTTACGTACAAGTTCACGAGGATTTGCATCATAGGGTTTTTCATATCTTCTAAGAGTTATTTCACCAAGAGGAATATCTTTCACCATTACACTCCTAGCACGAGAAGAATTATAAATCTACGCATTGTTGCAAAACCATGGAATTAGTAGCTTATTTAGGAAAAGATAAAGAAAATTGGGGACAAGTAACTGCGTTAATACGTAGAGGCGAATGGGAAAAAGTTCTTCTTATAGGAAGTCGTGAAGCTAAAGAATTCCCACTAGAGCAAAACTCAGAATTTATTTTAGTAGACAGTGAAAAACCAATGTTGTCTTTCAAACAAGAACTTCTTGAAAAAATAAAGGCCAAAATTGGAGGAGATTTTGAAGTTGCACTTTCACTTGCCTCAGGAACGGGCAAAGAACATATGGCTCTAATTTCAGCTCTATTGAATATTCCTGTGGGAGTAAAGATAGTAGTGTATACAAAAGAAGGATTACAATTTATTACTTAAAGAGAAATTTAGGCTCATCAAAAACCTAGTTTTTTAGTGCCGTCAATAATTTTTGATTCTTGAGGTTTGCAAATTTCTCTAAAGGCCGGATAAAATTTTTCTTAAATAACTTTATGCATTGCTTGCCTAAATGGCTTTGACCAGTAAAGTGTAACTATAAAAATTACGATTGCAATAGAGTCTATCAATATGCAACTAGAACAGAATTTTTTGAGAATAAATAGTTGAATAGAAATAAAATATATTGCAAATACAAATCCTAGAACTGCTCCAGTGAAAAATAGAAGATAAATCCATCTGTATCTTTCAGTCGCTAGAAAAAGACCTAAAAGAAGAATAAACATAGCTAACCCAAAAAAACTGAGTTTTATTCCGAATAGAGATCCATACTCAGAATTTTGTACGGAAGCGCAATCCGCGCCCCCTAGACAGAGCCCCGATGAGCTACTTTCAATAAATAAATAAGCAGTTAGAAGAATCTCTAGAAGAATTAATATTAGGAGAGTATAATGATGGTGCTTGTGCTGCATTTTTTTTAATAGATACCTTTATTTTTAAAGTCTCTGGATGAAACGGGTTTCACTTATTATCTGAATGAATAGAACGCCCACGCCCCGAGTCGAACGGGGAAATCCCGGAGGAAAGCGGTTTACTTGTCTCCTGACGAAGGGAGGTTGACCGTCAAGGCTTCAAGGATTTACAATCCTTGACAGCACTCAAGAACCTCAAGGTTCTTGGTGAACCGTAGGTTTCTTACGTCTCAAGACCGCCGGAGTACCGTTGTCCCACGTGGGCATAGAATAATTATATAAAAAGCACTTATAAATGTACCTCTGCTCGTTTAGATCTTGCAAATATTATCATTACATATTCTTAATTCTCCCGGGTACAGTGTTGCACAATCTATTTTTGTTTGGCATTCCTTTTGATAACACCACCGATTACTACAAATCCCTTCTCCAGAGGGATATGCGCCAATGCAACCTTCATTAGAAGTACAATGATGCTTGGTTCTAATCGTTCTTACTTCTTCAGCAAGATTGCCTTTGATAGTTATATTTCTTGTAATTTCTGAAGTTGAACAACTTTGATTTTGTGCAATAAAATTAAAATCTCGATTCTTACATATCTTATCGCAGAATGTAACATTTTCTATTAAAAGATAATTTTTATAAAAACTAAGTTTATCAAGAAAATATCTACCAACTTCTCCTTAATCTACCGCTAAGAACACGTGCATATTCGGGCACCTAATGGAAAATTACCCGAATAGTGCGCTGAGACCTGCTGCAGATTCTGAAGGAGCTTCTTCTTTCTTTTCTTCTTTCTTAGCTGGTGCTGCCGCGGCTGGTGCTGTTGCGGCTGCGCTGGCGTTTGCGAGTTCAGTTGCAATGTCCACTCCTTGCAATGCTGCAATGAGAGTCTTTATTTTTGATTCGTCTACCTGCGCGCCAGTACTTGCAATAACTTTTGTTAAGCTATCTTCAGATACTGTTTGTCCAAGCTTGTGTAAGAGTAAAGCTCCGTAAATGTATTCCATTAGTTGCCCTCCTTTGTAGTTGTTTGAGTTTGTTTGTCAATAAGAGATTTAATTGCATTTTCTTCTGCATTTGCTTTTGCAAAGAAATATGATAAGGTTTCTTTTGCAAGATACTTAATTGATATTGCAAATCCAAGTGCTTTTCCGATTGCTTGTCTGAGCTCTTCGTGTGTTTTTTTCTTATCTATCTTGATACCTGAATAAACTTTGTTATTTGTTGCATCGTATGCTGCAACTGGTTCAAATCCTACCTTCATGGGTTTGATATCTAGTTTTGCCATGACTCCTGCAACGTTTTCCTTGATTACTTCTCCAGCTCTTACAATTGTTGCAGGCAACTTAATTGCTAACTTTCCGCCTTCTACAGCTACCTTTAATCCTACTCCAGATAACTCTGAAATTGCTGGTCCTGGAACTAGAGTCGTTGGTCCAGGTTCTACATTAATATCCTCTGGAGCTATGTCTCCTGCTCTAGCTTTAGTTGGACTTTGATTATCACTTAATAATCCAGAGAGTTCAAAAGTGTCAATATCTGAGAAAAATAATGCAATGTCTGCCCCGATATACTCTTTAAGATTTTGCATTCCGTCCTTTCCAGATTCAGTGATTGCTCTAATAACTAATGATTTCTTTGCAACCTGAACTTCTGCTTTTCCACGAAGATTCTTCTTTATTTCATGAAACTGTGAGCTAGGCAATCCATTTGTAGAAGCAATCAATACAGTATTACTCTCTTTCATTTTCTTTATTAAATCTGCTACAGTCTTTAGTTTATACTCTGGAATAGATTTTGTTCTCTCATGACTCTCTTCTTTTACTGTTGTCTTTTTCTTTGCAGCCATTATTTAATCTCCACGAGAATAGGCTTGCCCATAGTCGTTTTTACCATAATATTTTTTATGTTTTCTTTCTTTGTGGGTAGAGCATTAACAAGACCTTGATAAATTGCTTGAATATTCTCAATTAAGTCTGAATCTTTCATATTCTCTTTTCCAACACAGACTTTAACGCTAGGTTCTTTGACTCTGATTTTCACAGCAGTACTAATTTTTTCAAGAAGTTGTTTAATAGCTGCTTCATCTTCTTTCATTAATACTCCTAGTTGTGGAGAAGGCATTTTTCCTGATGGGCCTAAAATTTTACCAAAATTTGTAGCAACTGAAGGCATCAGAGGCGCCGCTGCAATGAAAAAATCATATTCTTTAACAAGTTCCTTCATCGGTTTCTTTTCTTTGAACTTTTGGAAATCTGGTTGAGTAATTGTTCTGACTAATTCGCTTTTCTTAGTTAAGAATCCGCAAACTTTCTTATCTTTTATTTTGTGAGGAATATTTACAATAGTTGCTACATTATCTCTTTTTACGTCGATGCCTTTTAAGTTTATAATGAGATCTATACTCTGATTAAATTTTCTTTTCTCTTCCTTTCGTAGTTCTGCAATTGCTTGTTTAAGTTCCATGTTTTTTTGTCTTCTACAGTATGATCTCTGTGTTCAGAAAACGAACATGAAGATATGTAGTTATCGACATTCTTCTTGAGAATTGGACGTTTTTAAATGTTTTTATCCTTGAATTTCTTCAATACTGGGTGAGTTCATCTATATTTTTTTGAGAAGTTTGAATAATTCCGAATCTGTGAAGAATTTTCAAAGTTCTTGTTAGAGAAGTTTAGGCTTTTGCAAACTTCTCTTTTATTGTACTAATAGAATATTCATAATCTTGTATGGATTTATCTTCTTTTTATTAATTTAGATGATCACGTTATTACCTCAATATTTATAGAGCCTTATTTCTCTTACATTTAATGATTTCCTTATGTGTAATTGGAAAAAATAATGAAAAGACTATTGGAGCTTGCATTTCTAGTGTTAAGCCACTTGTATCAGAGATCATTTATGTAGATACCGGTTCTATAGATAATACAAAGAAAATTGCTGCATCTTTTGGAGCTAAAATATTTGATTTTACATGGAATGACAATTATTCTGATGCAAAGAATGCTTCGTATGCCCGAGCAACTCAGCCATGGATTTTAAGCCTTGATACCGATGAAGTCATCGCTCTTAAAGATTTACAGAAAATAAAAAATCTTGTTTTGGAAGGAGATCATGAAGGATATTTTCTTATTCAAAGAAATTACACCAATAAGGTCGGGTCTTTCTCTTGGACTTCTTGCAAAGATGATATCTACCAAGAAAGTAAAATTTCTCACGGATTTGTTCCTAGAATGATGGTTCGTCTTTTTAGAAATGATCCACATATTAGAGCCGAGGGAGTTGCGCACGATTCAGTCATACCTGCAATTGCACGAATAAATGGAAAAATTAAAAATACTGAAATTGTTATTCATCATTTTGGATCATTGAATCATGATGCTGCACATGTCCAGAGATATATAGATATTGAGAAAAGAAATATCAAAAATGATTTTTACCAAGAATATCAAATTGCCTCTCAGTATCATACCCTTGAAAAATTAAATGAAGCTGTTGAACATCTCGCAAAATCTTTACAGCTTAATCCGAATTTTGCCTTAACCTATCTAGAGTTAGCTTTGATTGGAATGAAAAGAGGGAAAATCTCCGAATCTAAACCTCTTATTGTTGAATCTTTACGTCTTGAAGAAAGAGAAATGGCCTGGAGTACTTTGGGAATTGTAGAAGTGTTTGAGAAGAATTTTGAAAAAGCAATTGAGTGTTTCAACAAAGCAATTTCAATGAATCTTAAGAATGCAGACCATTATTTTAATTTGAGTCAAGTATTGAAAGAAACTGGAAAAATGAAGGAATCAAAGGAAGCGTTAGATAAAGCGATTTATTTGAATCCGGCTTATGCAAAAAAATAATACTATGGGCGCTTGAGAACAAATTGAATCATCTGAGGAATTCTTTTTTGAGGATATCCTTTTCTTTCATATCCTATGATAAATCCTTCATAATAATTAACGGATAGCGGCCAAGGACTCATCGTGAGCATATTCCCCTTTATAACAAATTTTACTCGGGTCTTCTTCTGAGAAGCATGACTTGCGAATATCTCTACTCCCCCTATTGCATCTTTTCCAAGCGCAAAATCGAAAGCAATATCATCTGCAATTTCTGTAATAGCGTCCGCAAAAAGAAATTCTTTTTGAGAAATATTTACTACTTTTATCTTTTTAGAGAGCGAAGATTCAAGAAGTATCGAGAGTTCTTTCATATCTGCAGGAGGATACATTGCAATTAAGCGTTTAATATGTAAAAGCGTAAGAATATCTGATACTGGATCTTTATTTTCTTTGATAATTCCTTGCTTGAGCGTATGCATCCTTTCTTTTTTTGATAAGGACATGAGATTATAGTTGTCATGCTCTTCAAATCCACGATCATGAAACAAGACTCCCCTCACAAATGAATCATGAGGGATTTTAGGTCTTTCAAAAGAAATATTGCCCCAAAGTGCTGCTATTACTGCTGAAAGTCTTGCATGCTCTGCTTGAGAAACAATTAGTTGATGACGTGAAGAAATAAACATAAGAGAATTATCGTCCAAACATCTTTATGATGTCTGCGATAAGAAATCCAATTAACCCGATCGCTAAAAGACCTAAAGCAGAAATCTTAGATATTGATTTGAATTCATCCATACTTGGTTTTCTCAAAAGTTGCCAGACACGAGTACACTGAACAAAGAAAGATTTTATGCGAGTTCCTAGTGCAAATCCTTGAGAGGTATTATCCATAGTTAATTGAGTGAATTGGGGTTTTTAAAACTAATGAGAGAATTAACACGCTAATTGTGTCCGACATAATCAATTCCCAATTCTTCACCTAGAGCATCTTCTTTTTTAATATCTAAGTCTATGCCTGCTCCGAGAATTTGAGAACTTTTAACTCCAGTAACTATTAGTAAAACTTTAATAGAGCGATCCATATCTGCAGATATTTGTGCGCCTGAAATAAGTTTTGCATCTGGAGAAATTTTACTTCCAATGACTTCCATGATTAAACGATATTCATCAAGAGACATATCATTTCCTCCGATAATATTAACTAAGGCACCAGTTGCATTAGTAATGTCTACATCTAAAAGAGGATTGCTAATTGCTTTTTCAACTGCATCGCGAGCCCTATCTTTTGAATCTGATTCACCAATCCCTATAAGCGAGACTCCACCATTCGACATAACTGCTTTTACATCTGCAAAGTCTAGATTAACTAGTCCTGCTTTTGTTACTAGTTCTGCAATTCCCTTAACAGAATTAGTAAGAATTTCATCAGCTACTTTAAATGCAGTATGGATGGGTAACTCCGGAGCTATTTCGAGAAGTTTATCATTTGGTATGACTATAAGTGTGTCACATACTGCAACCATTCTTTCCAGACCATATTGTGCATTCTCTATGCGTTTTTGTCCTTCAACGGTAAATGGTAATGTCACAATTCCAATTGTAAGTGCCCCTTGTTTTTTTGCTAAATCTGCAACTACTGGAGCAGCGCCAGTCCCCGTTCCTCCTCCAAGACCGCAAGTGATGAACACCATATCTGAATCTCCGATTTTCTTTTTTATTTCTTGCTCAGATTCTTTTGCTGCTTGTTCTCCTATTTTCGGATTGCTTCCTGCCCCTAGACCATGAGTTATTTCTCGACCAATTAGAATTTTTGTATCTGCATTGGAATACAAAAGATCTTGTGCATCAGTATTTACTGCGATAATCTCACAACCCTTAATTCCTGTTTCTTTCATACGAGAAATAGAATTTCCACCTCCACCTCCACATCCAACTACTTTTATTCTCGCACCTTGCTTTTTAAGAAGTTCTTCAAGTTCTTTATCAATATCGCTTCCTCTTGGACCCTCTTTTTCTATGGTTATACTAGCCATATTGCAAAGAAGCGATAAGTGTTTATAAGGATTGTTGTTGTGTGTTAACTTGACATCACAAATTAACTAGTCAAGTTAATAATGTCAAGGAACTTGACGCAAAATCCAACTCATCAAGAATCTTCGATCTTCTAAAATCTATTTAACTAATTAATCTAATTTCTTTTTTGGATAAATTACTTCATCTGCAAGACCAAATTTTACTGCTTTGTCTGCATACCAAATTGTGTCATGTGCACATTTATCTGACCAGAATTTTGCTGGTCGACCACTTCTTTCTGAGAAAATACCATACATTCTCTGTCTATCTTTTTTTGACCATTCTGACCAAGCTTCATTGCTACGAGTAGGCATTCTATCTGTATCTTGTATATACCCATCATGAATCATGACAACGGTGTTTGGATGTAACAGTCTTCTTCTTCCTGCTTGTAAAATGACTGCGCCCATACTAGATGCTTGGCCGTAGACTTCAATATCTATTGGTGAAATTGATGCGCGAATTGCATCATAAATTGCCATTCCAGACATGGTACTTCCCCCAGGATTATTGGTAATTATTCTTATTGGATCTTTACCAGACTTATTTAACATATATATTCCTTTAATTAAATATTCTGCCATTAAAGCATCTACTCCAAGGTCACATCCATCTGCTGAATAATGCATTGTACCCAAATATATTGTTCTTCCGGATAAATCTAAACTTCTTTCAAAAATATTTTTCATTCGTTCTTCAATTTCTTCTATATTTTTTCCTTTCATATTTTTCGACTAAAAACTAATTATTTAAATTCATGTATTCTTTAGAGCATATATTTTTATAGGTTTAAGTTGTGCATTTCCCATGATTAAGACAGTTATCTTCGACTTCGACGGAGTTATTCATAATACTCTCGAGATCGCTTTCAAAGTTAATAAGAAACTGAATCCACATTTGACTATTGAAGAATATAAAAATTTTTTTAATGGAAATTTTTACAAGAGTGCCGGCATCCTAAAAGGAGATAAAAAGCTGAAGTCGAGTAATGAATTTTTTGAATTGCAAGAGATAGAATTTAACAGTCTAAAAATTGAAAAGGCAATTTGGGAAAATATATTGAAAATCAAAAATAATTATGATTTATTTATTATAACTTCTAATCGTGAGAAAACATTGCGTAATTACTTCGAAAGGAATAATCTTTCTAAAGTTTTTAAAGAGATATTGGGATTTGAGACACATACTTCTAAAGTAGAGAAGTTTAAAATGCTCATGAAAAAATATGGCATTACGAAAGATAATTGTGTATTTGTTACGGATACCCTTGGAGATATCCTCGAAGCGCATAAAGTTGGACTAAGGACAATTGCAGTGGATTTTGGATTTCATGAGAGAAAAAGATTAGAAAAGGGTAATCCATTAACCATTATCTCAAAATTTGAAGAGATTTTACCTGCTATCCAAAATCTTTCTTAAGCGTTACTAAGCTTTTTATACGCCTAAAACTTTATTTGTCTATGTTAATTATTGGAATAGACGATGCAGGAAGGGGTCCTCTGATTGGCCCGATGATGCTCGCAGGAGTGCTTTTAGAAGAAAAAGATGAAAAATATCTAAAAGAAGAAGGAGTTGACGATTCTAAAAAATTGACTCATCCAGTTAGAGTTAAACTTGCAGAAACAATTAAAGATAGTGTGAAAGCATTTGAAGTTGTCTCAACCTCTGCAACGCAAATCGATCATTCTCTTAATACTGGAATAAATTTGAATACTCTTGAAGCTATGAAGACAGCAGAAATAATAAATAAATTAAATAATAAAAAAGATAAAATTAAAGTTATTGTAGATTGTCCCTCAGTTAATACAAAAGCATGGAGAGCAACTCTTTTGGGATACATTCATCATTCTGAAAATCTTGAAGTTCTTTGTGAACATAAAGCAGATGCAAATCATCCATCGGTATCTGCGGCTTCTATCTTAGCTAAAGTTGCTCGTGAAGAAGCAGTTACAAAATTACAAGAAGAATATGGGAATATGGGCTCAGGATATCCATCAGACCCGACAACCATTGTATTTTTGAAGAAACATGGAAAACGCTTAAAAGATTCTGGAATTTTCAGAACCACCTGGTCTACTTGGAAACAACTCTTTCCAGATGCAAAGCAGAAGACACTAGAAGGATTCTAATCTCCAGGTTTTTCTTCTTCTCTTTCCAAAGCTACTTCGCTCTCTATTTCTGCAACAGCTTTTTCTTCAAGAACTTCGGCATCCGATTTTACTTCTAAAGAAGATGGAGATTTTTGATTACTTTCAATTTTTAAACTTAGAACTTTTGAAACTCCATCATGCATACTCACGCCATAAAGAACATTTGAGCTCATAATAATTGAATCGTTGTGTGTAATTACTATATATTGCCCGGACTTCATGTATTGGTGAAGAAGTGCAGCTAGGCGCTCAGAGTTTCTTTTGTCTAGTGCTGCATCAATTTCGTCAAAGATATAAAAGTGATAAGGCTTGTATTCCTGAATAGCAAATAAAAGTGAAAGCGCAACGAGCGTTTGTTCTCCCCCAGAGAGTGAAGTAACATCAAAATATTTTCCTTTTGCAAGACGCACAACTATGTTTACTCCTCCTGCAAAAATATCTTCGTGGTTTTCCAGTTCTAGAAATGCAACTCCTTTAGAAGAAAGTTTAGCAAAATTCTGAGAGAATAAATCGCTCATTGCTTTAAAAGTTTTCATAAATGAACGTATTTTTTTCTTATCTATTTCTTCGACAATTTTCATAATTTCTATTTTTTCTTTTTCAAGCACAGTTACTTTTTCAAAGACAATATCGTATTCCTTCTTTACCTCTTCGTATACCTCTAGGGCCCTCATATTAATTGAACCTATTTGAGTCAAAGCTTCTTGTGTTTTCTTTAGTCTCTCTTCTAGTGCGGCTATACTTCCAACTATAATTTCTACTCCCACAAATTCAGTTAGTTCCATATCTACTGCTTCCTTTTCTGCGTCTGCTCTCGCTTTTCCTAAACGAAGATAATTGATTTGATCATCTATTTGTCTAATTTCAGATTGAACTTCTGAAAGTGTAATTCCTTTGTCCTGAGATTCTCTTTGTAAGTTATCTCTTTGTTCAAACATTTTTTTAAAGCGCTCATTTAGACTCTTTTCTTTTTCTTCAAATTCTTGTAAAATCTTTGCTTTAGATTTTGCTCTTTCAACAAGGTCCTTAAGCTCTCTTTGAACGTCTTCAAGATCTTTAGAGCTTCTCTTTATAATATTTTTAGTCCCCTCTAGTTCTCTTTCTTTGTATAATAAAGTGGTTTCTGCATCTTCTGCAGTTCTCGATGAGATTTCTTCAATCTCTAGTATTTTAGCATCGTATTTTTCTTGAATCATTACTAGAGCAGTAATCTTATTTTCTAATAATGATCTTCTTTGTTCAAACTGAAGTATTTCTTCTTTTAGAGATTTTTCCTGTGCAACAACTCTTTTAATCTGTTCGTTTTTATCTTTGACTGTACGATGCCTCATTGATTCCATTTCTGCGCTTTGAAGAATTTCTTTTGACTGTCTCATTTCTTTATCTATCTCTCTTATGCGAGACTGGAGTTTCACCAAAGATTCTTGAGAGACTCTCTTTATCTCATTTGATTCAGAAATTTGTGTGTCTGACTCTCTAAATACATGCTCAATATGATTTGCAGTTATTTTATTTTGACATAGGGGACAAGTGTCTATCTTTTCTACTTGATGTTTTATTCTCTCTGCATGGGCAATTTTTGATTCGGCTACAGATAGAGATTTTTCGTATTTTACTATTTCTTCTCTATTTTTTATCAATTCTTTTTCATATTCGCTAATTGTTTGCCTTGCATGAGTAATTGCTTTTATGCAATCCTCTTCTTTAGAATATGTCAACTTCGAAGCTAAAGATTCTAATTGTTTAAGAATTTCTTCTGATTCAATTCTAACTCTTGCATGTTGTCTTTCTTTATCTTTGAGAATTTCTCTTATAGAATTTAACTCAGTTTTAGTTGATAAAAGCTTACTTCTCTCTTCTTCCAGAAGAGCAAATTCTTCTTTCTTTTTCTTTAATTCTCCAGCTTTTTTTGCTAAAATTGGAGATTCCTTTCTTAAACTTTCTATTTCCTTATCTAATTCTGGAATTGTTTTCTTTATTTCTTCTACTCTTCTTTCTATTTCTGTTTTACGATTTTCATAATTTTCTTTTCTTACTTTCAATCCTTCTAATTCAGCCTTTAGATTTGCTACATTATTGTGAAGTGTTTCTTGTTCTAGGCCTGTAGCTTGTTGAATACTTTTATTTATTCTTTGAATTTCATCAGTTAAACCTGTAATATCTTTTTGATGCTTCTCTGATTTTTCTCTTAATTTATCTCTTTGTGAGGTCTTTTCTTGTATAGACTTAAAGAGAGCATCTATTTCTTTTTGTTTATCTTCGCCTTTTCTATGGAGAATTGAACTTTTACATTTTTTTATGTTTTGCTCTAGTTCTTTATAACGTAAAGCTTGAGAACGTTCTCTATCTAGATTTTTTAGATAAGCCGTACGTTCTCTAAGAATTGCAGATATTTCTCTTAATTTTTCATCCGTTTTTCCCAATTCATGTAAAGATTTCTCTTTTCTTGATTCATAAATCGATATTCCCGCTACATCTTCTATAATTTTTCTTCTTTCTTCTGAATGCATTCTGACAATCGACTGAATCTGCCCTTGAAGAATTAAGTTAAATCCATACGGATCAATTCCAGCTTGAGCTAGTAATTCTATAACTTCAGCGCGAGTTTTTGCTTCTCCATTTATCCTGTATATACTTTGTCCGTTATGCCGAACAACTCTAGTTACATTAACTTCGTCTTTTGGAACTCCGAAAATTTTATCGGTATTATCAAATATAAGTTCTACAATTGCCTCTTTTGCCGGTTTGATATATTTTGAGCCCATAAACAAAAGATTTTTTGCCTTTGCAGCACGCATGGATTTAATAGATAACCTACCTAAAACGAAGCATAGAGCATCTGCGACGTTTGATTTTCCAGATCCGTTTGGGCCTAGAATAACATTGACTCCTCGATCAAATAGAATTTCAGTTCTACGAGCAAATGACTTAAAGCCAGTCATTACCATCTTTTTGATATACACCATATCTGCTGAAAGAGAAAGAGCTATTTAAGGATTCCTGCGTTATTCTCTTATAGGGCCCGATTCTTCTTCTAGAAGATGAAGGTTATCTCCGTATAAATCGTGTAGTTCTTTTTCCATTGTGTGAACATAGTTAAAAACTAAATGTGTCAGAGTAGTTTTATAACCTCTTTTTGGTGCATGTTCTTGTGCATGCAATAGAATCTTCAGTTCTGTCTCTTCTGCTTTTTTTGCACAATAATTTAGAGTTCCCACTAAATACTGATTAAATTCTCTAAGTGCTTGTTTCGGGTTTTCTAAAATGTTTTCTATATTCATGGGTTGTTGGTAAATTTTTATGGTTTATAAAGCTTCCTGGATAAACTCTGGTTGTACAATAGAATATGTTGAAGTTGCTTTTTTAAGCTTCACGTTCTTTTCAACTTATTGTATTTTTTAATAATTTTCGGATGCTAAAATAAGGTAATAAAAAAAGAAAAAATAAAGTTTTTCCTTAGTAGTAGCTTTCTCCGAATTCTTTGGTCTTTTCAGGTTTTCTTGTCAGCAACACTATTAGCACAATTAAAAGGACGATAAATACAATTGCAAGAATAACTGTCAATACGACAGTAGTGTTTCCTTCAATTGCTTTACTTCCAGTTACTTTTGCTGCAAATGTTTCTTTCTTTACAAGGTTTCCTTCAGAAGTTACCGATGCGGTAAATGTATAAGTTCCTGCTTTTGATGCTTTTGCATCGAAAGTAAGAGCCTTACTGCTTCCTGCTGGAACTACGAAAATAGGTTCATCAACTGACACGGCGAGGTCTTCGCTTAGTGAATCGACTGCTACTTCATAGACTTTTACCTTGTTTCCAGAGTTGACGAGCGTCAAACGGTATGTTGCTTTATCTCCGACTGCAAATTCTTTATTGCTGCCTGAGGAAACAACTAAACTTTGTGCTCCGCTATCTGAGATAGCGATTTTTCTAACTACGCTTGTAGCAGAATCTTCAGTAGAGGCTTCTATTTCTACAGTATAGATTCCGGCCTTTGCGTTGTCAGGAATTCGCACAAAGAGTACGCGTTCAGTTGCGTCTTCTTTATCTGGATCTGCCTGGTCTCTTGCAGATAGATCTCCGAAATAAGCTTTTTCTTGGATGCCCAAGGCAGGTATTTTTGCACTGACAAAAGTGTCTTCTGCAAAATGACTTCCTCTGTTCTTAAGAACAATTGTTATAGGAAGTACAGTTCCTGCGCTTACCCGGTTATCCATCTGTGCATCTAGAATCTCTATTAGATAGGATTCACGCTGCGCATTGATAGGGATTACTTTTCTGTCTACTGTTCCCAAAGGAGCATTTCGAATCGATATTTCAAGATTCAAGCGTTCACTTGGTTCAATATTCTTTGGCATCTGAATTGTTAATGTCTTACTGTATATTCCACCAGCAACAACATCAAATCTTTCAGTTTCAGCCGAATAATCCTTATCCCTGGAAGAGAGTTGGGCTTCTACTCGCACATCTGACGCATTACTACGAGCGAAGAATAGCACGCGAACTGGAAATGAATCTCCAGCTGATGCTGCAACGTTGATTTGGCCAAAAGAGACCGCCTCAGCATTATTAACTTCTACGCTTGTAATTTGCGCGAAAGCGCTTACATTGCTTATCAATAAGAAAAGCATTGCAAACACTGCGACAAGTGAAACCAAAATTTGTTTAGATTCCATGGTTAAGTTTTAAATTTAGTTAGAAATATAACTCTGAAGGCAGTATTTAAACTTTATGGTGACAACAAAATAAGACTATTTTAAAGTGACTACTATATCACAAAAAAGCTTAAATAGTATACCAAGTTATACCAATTACATGGAAAAGGAAAATAACGGAAATGAACGAATTATTACTACAATAAAAATTTCTAAAAAAACAAAAGAACGCCTTGAGAATTTGCGTTCTTACCGAAGAGAAAGTTATGAAGAGATTATGGAGAAGATATTTAACGTTCTTAATATTTGCAGAGCTGACCCAGATAAAGCTAGATTAAAATTATTAATTATAGATAAAGAAAAGCGTAGAAATCTTGAGAAAGAACAAGGTGAAGAAAAAGAAGAAGGTCTAGAAGATGAAGGATATCAAGTCTCTATGGCGCATCAGAAGCCCAAGTTCCACTTGCGTAAATAGAAGTCTTCTAATGTTTCTTTTAGAGTAGAGAAGTATACCTTCCTATTTTTCTTCTAGAAGTTTCATTCCTTCTACACTATCCTCGACCATATTAGGAGATTCATTAATGATACGAATATTTTTGTCTTTTGGTAAATTTTTTAATAATTCTTGCCAGACTTTTCTTTCAGTTGGAATATGGTGCTTCTCTCCTTTTTCTCCATAAACAATTCCTGAGAAATGCACGTGCCAGTCTTTTGCTGGAAACGCGCGCTCTATTTTTTTATAATCTACTTTTTTTTCACGTGCGAGAATATGCGCGAAATCAATACAAAACGAACAAGAAGTCTCATTCACTAAACGAGAAATTTCCTCAACACTTCCAAAAACATTTACTTTTCCCATAGTTTCTGGTGCAATTTGAATCTTCCATTTTTTCTTCTTAATTTCTTGTAAGAGTTCTATAATTCCTTGCTTAATTGTTTGATAAGTTTGTTCTCGTTTTTCCAGCGTGACTCCTTTGTCCGTGTAGTATCCAGGATGAAAGACGACTACTTTCGCTCCTAAAAGTTCTCCAATTTCACAACACAGGAGGATTCTCTTTTTTGTAGCTTCTCTTTTCTCTTTCTCTGCTGAATTAAGATTAACAAAATATTGGCCGTGAATACTCAATTCCATCTCTAATTCTTTTGCTTTTTCTCTAATAACTGCGCATTCAACAGGTTTAATGTATGCGCTATAAGTAAATGCAATCTCACATGCCCGTAAGCCCAGCCCATGATATTGTTCTAAAGTCTGCATTGCTGTTTTAACAGGTCCAAGACCTGCCGGACCGAATATGATCGACATAGGACGGAAAGAGACGAAGGGTTAATAAAATTATCTTCAGAAGGTTTAAAAGGCATATCTACGGCATGCTGAAGCTATGGCGAAATATAATCCAATTCCTAAAATAGAAGAACCTCAATATAGATCTGGCTTTGCTTTAGGAATGCAGTTAGAACACTATAATGAAACTTTAAAACATTTAGACTCTGAAAGTATTCGCACAGTCGTTTTAGCTCATCAAGTATTCTTTCCACATTCTTCTGCAACAGGTTTTGATACTCTTGCAGGCATCATTAGAAAGAATCATAGGGATGTAATGTTTCAAGATTTTCAAAATTATCATGGTAATGTATGTAGAGACTTTGCAAGCAGGCTTATTGAAAATAATAACGGATTCGCATTATTAATTGCTGGAACACTCGAGCATTATGCTAAAGGTGGATTTCCTAGAACTAATCTCTAAAGATCTATTTTAAATGAAATTCTCGTAATATTCCTTCAGGAAATTTTTGATGTTCTCGGATAGATCTTTGATATAGTGATACAACACTTGAAGGAATTTGATAGCGCAGTACTCTTCGTGTATTTGCTTCAGGTAAAACAATGTCTACAGCAGGACGAGTATAATTGAGTGTATTTTTTCTTATTCTATCGTCTAGTCTCCATTGTTTAGCCGGATTCTGAGCAAATGGGTGTTGAGGCCCACCATCTATGGCGAGAGGATTTGAGTTTCTCGTATCTTCTAAAGAGCGAACTGTGTAAAATGGCAATCCATTTGCAATATCTTTTCTATCTCCAAAATATTTTTCGTAAACTGCAAGTCCCACTTGAAACCGATTATTCGCGTAGAAAGTAGTTGGTTGTCCTAGTTCAAGACCATAACCTTTCCATTTGTATCCTGCTAAATAAAGTTCTCTTTCAAAAGCATCAAAAATTGTATGCTGTGCAGAGAGAATATCTCTTCGTATCTTTCTTGTTACATTCCTCTTTTGATTAAGAATTTCAAATGTAGCTTTTCCTGAAGATATATCGTTCAATAACATTAGGGGCATTATTGACTGAGGAATAAGTGATGGAGAAAGTTTTCCATCTTTTTCTTGAATTGGCAAAAGGAGTTTTCTATCAATAGAGTATAAAGTATTTCCTAGAACTTCATGAGATATTAAAATGTCTACAATTAGGTGCTTTAACGTATTATCTTGTAAGAAATTAAAAGTCATAGATTTCTCTCCATCAAATGGTCTAATTGTGCGCATAGTCCTTCTTTCCAGATAACTTTCTGTCTCTGCTGCTTTAATATGTATACAATTTCTTCGCATTGAGACATGCCTGCCTCCTTTTTCTTCCATCCAAGAACTATCTCTGCAATTATCACAACGAGAGTCTGCATATCTAATTCCAGTTTGAGATTGAAATGCTCCCTTGAGATGTATTTCATGCCAACCTGCTTTTTGACTTCGCACTTTAGCACTTAGAACTTCTCCCTTAAGAACTAGATTTGCAACAGATTCGTTTCCATGACAGTCAAATAAATTATAACTTCCATGATTTGCACGAATCTTGCCTCTGACAATTTCAACAAGTCTATCTTGCGTACATTCCAATAGTTTTTCTCGTTCTTTTTCTCCTAGATAAAAAATTGGTTGATAGCCAAATTTACCATCTAGCTCAAGAATCTTATGTTTTTGCCAAGTTCCAAGCATATCTCTTAAACCTCCTTCTCTAGAAGGAGAAGTAATTGCAATATAAGCTAAAGCTGCTGTGCTGGGATTATCAAATATTCCAGTAGATGATTCATTAGCTTTAAACTTTAGACCATAGTATCTTGGAGCTATGCGTTTTGTTGGTGCAACAATTAAATCTTCAGCCATGATTTTCCATCGATAGGAGATTTATAAACCTTGAGTTTGAAGATTTTTTGATGTTAAGAGAATTTTTAAGCCAAACTGAACATATTACATTACGACATTAGCTAAAAATTTATAAACATTGAATTTCTGATTTATTTATCTTTATTAATATTATGGACTGGAATGATAACGACCCTTTTGAAAGCATTGTAAGAGATTTCTTTGGAGAGTCACCACAACGAAGAAAAAGAAATGAAAATTTTCATGAAAACGAAGAAGAAGATAGAGTTATAGATTTCATAGAAAGTGATGATTCTATATTTTTGATTTTTGAACTTTCTGGATACATTCAAAAAGATGTAAAAATTTCCTTGAAAGAAAATCGTTTAGAAGTTAAAGCGCAAAAACTTAGTGAAATAAATACTCAAGAATATTTGGGGCAGAGATTAAAAAAAGGAATTACTTTTAAAAAAACTCTACCTGAAAATATACTCTTAAAATCTATGAAGCAAACAGTTAAAAACGGTATTGTTGAAATTAGATTTGATAAAAATGATTAATATTATTGTGGAGATCATATGACAAAAGACAAAGAAATAAAAACTGAAACACTTGATTTAGTTGAAGCATTACAAGAGGATATCGATAAGGGAATTGCACGCGTACCTTCCAGGATACTAGATAAATTTAATTTGGTTTCAGGAGATACTATTGAAATTAAGGGAAAGTTAAATGTCGTCGTACGTGCTTTACGAGCTTTAGCAAAAGATGAACATCTTAATATTATCCGAGTAGATGGCACTACGCGGGCAAATCTTGCTACATCCATTGGAGAAAAAGTCGAAATTAAACCTATTGTTGTTGCCCCTGCTCAATCTTTGACTTTAGCTCCGACTCAAGAAGTAAGATTTAGTAATGACCCTACAGAATATTTTCATTCTAAATTACTGGATAAACCTCTAGCAATCAAACAACAAGTAATAATTGATGTATTCGGTACACGCTTACGATATGTAGTTACAAAGACTACTCCCAAAGGCAATTGTATTGTCACTCCTGCAACTCGTATTGTTGTGTCCGAAGATATTCAATCAGGAGATATTAGAGCAACAAATGTTTCATATGAGGATATTGGCGGTCTAAAAAATGAAGTTGAATTGATTCGAGAGATGATAGAACTTCCTATGAAACACCCAGAAGTCTTTCAGAAATTAGGTGTTGGAGCACCAAAAGGAGTACTTCTAACTGGTCCGCCTGGAACTGGAAAAACTCTTCTTGCTAAAGCTGTAGCTAC
>CAXNIJ010000004.1:0-110831 GCA_964202455.1 Candidatus Pacearchaeota archaeon
CTTTTTGCAAATTTTCTTTTGGGGAGAGCGTATGTTCAAGATAACTGAACATAGATATGCAGTCGTATGTATTTTCTATGGTCGACAATTTAAGGAAATCGCCGGTTGATATTTCTAAGTCTAGATGTTTTTTTGCATATTCTGCTGCTGCTTGCGAAATATCGCACCCTTGTGCTAGGAATCCTGCATCTCGTGCTTGCGAAACAAAAAATCCTGGGCCGCAACCTACATCAAGAATTTTACTTTGTTCTGGAAGAAATCTTTGAACCCTCTCTACTTTTCTTATTGCTTTTGCAGTTTGTTTTACTATATTCTTAAAAACGTTGTGATGATAGCCGCTTTGAGCCGTGCCTTCGAAATAGGATTTGTCGTAGAGTGCGCGCAAAATCTCTTCTGAAGGAGGATTTGCAATGTGCATTTCTCTTTTTCTGTCTCGCTGCTCCAGATAATAGCCATTTTTTACAAGAAAATATCTCTCATCTTCCATGTTCTAGATCCTTAATATAAATTTATAAATATCTAGGTGATTGCCAATATATTATTTTAGATACTGAAAAACTTGAAAATATTGGAGAAGGTAAATATGTGGCGACTAACTTTTCTTAAAGACTAATTAAATTAACGCTAGTAGTATCTATCCCTGAAAAGGTTGTGGCGGCTAAATGAAGAACGCCTTCTTCTTCA
Organism: Candidatus Pacearchaeota archaeon; assembly: GCA_964202455.1. Taxonomy (GTDB): domain Archaea; phylum Nanobdellota; class Nanobdellia; order Pacearchaeales; family GW2011-AR1; genus VGKP01. Next base: position 685 of record CAXNIJ010000004.1, read on the forward strand.
CATGAACGGACGATGCTTGAAGTTGCTGCTCCATCCATAATAATTGCAAAGATCTTCTTTCTTGAAAGTTTAATGTTTTTTCCTACTTCTTTTGCACTGACTTTCTTTATTACATCAAAAGTCTCATCTACTAGAAGTGCTTGCCTTGAATCTTTAATTTTTTCATATGCTTGCTTTGATTTCTCTTTAACATCTGATGGGGAAATAGAATTTGTTGATGGCGTAGTTATTGAAGTTGAAGGAGTGATTGTGGAAGGAGAAGTCGATGAATAAGATGGGGTTGAGAAATCTCCTCTTAATGCAGAACGCATAAATTCTGACGTAGTCATGCGCTTTCTTAAAGCTACCAATATTTCCTTTCCTACTAGCTCTTCTACTTCTTTTCCGTCAGGAGCTACTGCAACATACATTATACGTGCGTTGTTAATGACATTTTGAGCAATAAGTTTTCCGCCTCTGTCCCCGTCAACAAATAAAGTTATTTCCTTGTCTTGACCTAGACGCGCTATTTCTGCAGGAAGTTTTGTCCCATTCATTCCAATAACATTATTGACTCTGTTCTTAAGGAGATTGACAACGTCTGCTCGACCTTCAACTACGATTACCTCTTTACCAGTCAAGTCACCAGCAGGTAGTTTTTCTTCACCGTATTCCTGAATCTTTGCTGCGCGAGATTCTTCTTTTAGAGTCTTGCTCATTCCTTCAAAGTCTCCACTATCATCGAGGCCTTCAAGGAGCTTCTTTGCTCTTTCAATTATAAAGTCTCTTTTACTTCCCCTTACATCCTCTATTTTATTAATTTGAATTGATGCTTCTGTTGGTCCAATCCTGTCTATTGTTTCTAGTGCTGCTGCAATTATAGTTGTTTCAGATTTGTCTAGTGCTGTTGGAACTTGGATTTCTCCAACGCTCTTTCCATCAACTGTCTCCAACTCTACTTCAATACGACCTATTTTGCCTTCTTTTTGAAGTTCACGCATTTCTAGATTGGATCCTAAAAGACCCTCAGTCTGACCGAAAATTGCCCCTATAACGTCGGGTTTCTCTAAGTGACCTTCGGCTCTGAATGCTGCATAGATCATATACTTGATTGATACTGGACTTATTTTTGCCATTTGTGTTTTCCTTAACTCTTGCGAGTTGATTGTAGAAAGAAGGGTAATTATAGTGATGTCCAACACGGACTTGAGCATGAAAGGGAATCAATTTTCTTTCTATCTTAATCTTGAATTTTGCGAGGTATTTAAATGTTTGGCTTTAAAATTTTTTATTTTCTGAAGTGAAAAAATGAATTTTTGAGTGATGATTTACTACTGACACTAATTAAATACTCTCTAAATATCTCAAATCCCTATTTTCCTAAATTGTGGCGTTTATTTATTATGGGCTAGAATATATAAATGTTTTGGGAATTTGGCGACGGGAAAATAATATGCGTAAGGTTTATATATCCTGAAAAGTAATGAAAAATGTAAGATGGTATTAAAAAAGGGAGTCAAAAAGGAAGAAATTGCGGTTGAAGAAAGTGCTGTAGATGAACATGATGATGTTGATAATTTGTTTGAAGATTTAGATTCTATGAATGATTGAGTTTTTTGAGAAAAGTTTAAATACCTTCTTTGTTCGATTAAGATATGTTTAATATGATTAGTTTTGGAGCAGAGGCACCTTGCGGTGCTGGTTGTTTTCATTTTGCCTAGTTATAACTTCTTTTTTAATCGGCTTTTTTTTAGGTTCAAATTAATGGTTGGTGTGATATGAATCTTGAGACGCCTAAAGGAACTCGCGACTTTCTTCCAGAAGATAAAATTATTAGAGATAATTTAGTTAGTACATTGAAGGAGATTTTTGAACTATATGGTTACAATCCTCTTGAAACTCCGGCACTAGAGAATTATGAAACTCTATCAAGTAAATATGCTGGGGGTGCAGAAATTATGAAAGAAGTCTACAAGGTCGAAGATAATGGTGGAAGGAAACTTGGATTAAGATATGATCTTACTGTACCGTTTGCGCGAGTAATTGCAATGAATCCTACCATAAAGAAACCATTTAAGAGATACCAAATAGATCGAGTTTGGAGAGACGGCCCAATTAAACTTGGAAGATATAGAGAATTCTGGCAATGTGATATTGATGTAGTGGGAATTTCATCTATCCTTGCTGATGCAGAGTTATTGTCTCTTGCGAGTACTTTTTTTAAGAAAATTGATCTCGATGTTACTATTAAAATTAATAATCGAAAATTAATGAATGCCTTGTTAGAATTTGCAGATGTAAAGAAAGATTCACAAGAACCTGTGATTTTAGCTATTGATAAATTATACAAAGTTGGTGTAGATGGAGTTAGAAAAGAACTTGAAGAAAAAGGAATTGTCGATGAATCCATTGCTAAAATCTTGAGTGTTTTTTCAAGTAGCGATGAACTTACTGAAGATATTCTTGCAAGATTCGATGATATTTTAAAAGATAAAGAAGGACTTACAGAAATTAGAGAGTTACTATCTGCCTGCAAAGAATTTGGAGTAATTAATGTTATATTTGATCCAAGCCTTGCGCGAGGGCTATCATATTATACTGGAACAGTAATTGAAGTTTACCTTAATGATGGTACTTTAAGCTCTTCGCTTGCTGCTGGAGGGAGATATGATAAGATGATTGGGAACTTTATTGATTCTAAGGAAGAAGTTCCTGCGGTTGGAATAAGCTTTGGACTTGATGTTCTTGCAGATGCATTAACACTTAGCAAAAAAATGCCAAAGAAAAAATCTGTTGTGGAAGTTTATGTTGTCCCAATTAAAACTACACTAAAATGCATTCCATTCTTAAAAAAAATGAGAGATAGTGGTATTAAAGCAGATATGGACTTTTCTGGAAAAGGAGTCACTAAGAACCTTGAATATGCAAGTAAACTTGAAATTCCTTTCGTATTATTTATTGGAGATTCTGAACTTAAAGAGAAAAAAGTAAAACTTAGAAATATGAGTAGTGGAGAAGAACAATTGCTAACAATTGAGAATGCTATTTTAGAGGTGAGGAAATGAGTAACCGTAGATTGCAAATTAGAGTGATGGGTCCATCTAAAACTAATTACCCGCGCAAAAAAGAACTCGCATTTAGACTTGAAAGATATTCTGAGGAAATAGGCCTAGTCGATGAACTTCAAAATAGGGGGTTGGGCTCGGCCTTATCGGCTATGAGGCTAAATGAAGCAAAATCCTTAGGATTTAAGAGACTAATAACTAGAACAATCAATCCTGCTATTAAGAATATGCTAAAAGGAATGTTCTCTCAAAAAGAAGGTGAGTATATGTTTAATGATCCTGAAAAAAAGAAAAGTGAATGGTACACTTGGAATTTTGAAGATTTTAATCTGAATGTAGCTAAAGATTTGATTAGGAGAATTTAATGAACAGCCCTGTAGATATATTAAAGAAGCTTATTTCTATTAAATCTGTTAATAGTCAATCAAATGAAAAGATTACTGGGGAAATTAGAAAAATTCTTAGTAAATTTGAATCTGAGATATTTGAATTTACCAAAATTGATCCTTTAACAAAAAAACACATTAAATTATTTAACTTAATTGTTAAAATTAAAGGAGAAAGTGATAAGAACCCACTAATATTTTCTGGGCATACCGATACTGTTGAATTAGAAAACGATTGGTCTGTCGATCCATTCTCTGGGATTGAAAGAGAAGGAAAAATATATGGGCTTGGCTCTTGTGATATGAAATCGGGTCTTGCTTGTTTTATTTCTGCGGCTTTAAATCTTAAAAAATATCCTAAGAGAGATATCTATCTTTTATTTGATGCAGATGAAGAAGGTTCTGGTTTAGGTGGAAAGAAGATGATTGAAGATTTAAAATTAAAAAACGCCAAGGTGATTATAGCTGAACCTACAGATAGAAGCATAGTATATGGTCAAAAAGGTTGTTTAGATTTTATTGTTGAAGTTGAAGGCATTGCTTCCCACTCTTCACGAACAAATTTAGATAATAATCTTAAGAACAATGCCATATATAAGATGATGAAAATACAGAGAGAGCTATTGAAATATGAGAGTGAAATAGAAAAACTATCTGATCCTTTATTTGGAAAACCTTCATTTAATATTGGCAAGATATCTGGCGGATCTGGAGCAAATGTTGTTGCAGATCATTGTATACTTAGCGCGAGCAGGCGTCTTCTGCCCACAGAAAACTTGGCTGTTGAATTGAAAAAAATTAGACAATTAATTTCAGATATTGATTCCACAGCAAAAGTTACTGAAACTTTTACTGGAGAGCCATTTATTGCAAATAAGAATAGTGAATTTGGTGAAAGACTTTCTTCTTTATCAAAAGAATTTATCGGCAAAGATAAATTCGAAGTTAAATCTGGGTGGACGGAAGCCGCTCTTTTTTCATCATATGGGGAAACATTTATTTTTGGCCCTGGAACCTCTGAAATGTGTCATAGACTAGATGAATACGTTTCTATAGAAGACCTAAAAGCATTTAATGAGATATACCTTTCTTTAATGGAAGATTAATTGAATATGGAACAATCACAAAGAATTAAATTTGATGAAATTGAAACTAGACTACAGGCGCTTGTTAGTGTTCCGGCAATATCTGGATTTGAAAGAGAGTCTAAACTTCCAGATATAATTTGTGAATTATTAGAAAGATATTCTCCTGAGATTGATTCTCTTGGGAATGTTTTTATGAGAGTGGGTTCTGGTGGAAAGAAAATCCTTGTTGAAGCTCATCTAGATGAAGTTGGATTTATTAAAACTGCTAATGGATTTGTTACAGTTGGCAGTATAGGAGAAAATCAGATTAATAATCTTGTTGTGGGAGATGATGGAAGAATTTCATACTTTAGAAGGAATTTTGAAGTTAATGGCTCTCTTGTAAGAAGCCCTGCTCTTGATAATCGAACTGGATGCACTGCTCTAACATTCCTTCCAGATCTTTTGAAAGACGTTAATGCTGAGGTATATATTGCTTTTACTACTCGAGAAGAGACAACTAAAGAAGGGATACTTAGAGTTTATAAGAAGTATTCTCCAGAAATAGTTATTTCTGTTGATTCTGCATATGCTTCACCATATGACCAAAGGAGATGGCAAGTTCCTGAATGTGGAAATGGTCCTGCGATTCAGATACAAGGGCCTAATTTTTTTATTAATGAATATTCTTTAATTGAGAAAATTGCGAAGAGAGCAGGAATACCCTATCAATTTGAAATTGTAGACTCGGAAAAAGGTGGAACTAATATGGATGCTCTTGTTGGAGAAGAGATTAGAAGATTTCAAGTGAATATTCCAGTTAGATATCAACACACTAATATGAGCGAAACTGATTTAAGGGATATTAAAGAAGCAATTTTACTTGTCTCTGCACTTGTCAAAGAGTTGTGTTAAACAATGGTTTTGAATATTCATCTTCCTGAGCTGAAAGTGGAATCTAGAGTCAAAACTTTAACACTTATATTTGATCTAGATGGAACACTTTATGATTTTAGAGGTGAAGATTCTCAGAGAGCTTCTTTTGGACAATCTACATTTTATGCAGAGATAAAAGAAAGAGCTTATGCCTTTTTATCTAGAAAGCAATCTATAAATGAATCTAGCGCAGTAGAACTTTATAACAAAATAAAAGATAAATGGAATGGTGAAGTGAGCATTGGAGTTGAAAAAGATCTTGGAATAGACAGATATGAGTTTTTTGAAAATGTGTGGAATTTGGATCCTTCTAAATTTGTAGATGCAAATAATTTACGACCCATCTTTTCTGAAATAGAGAAAGAAAACTTAAAAGTTGTTATTCTTACAGCTTCCCCTCGCGTCTGGGCCTTAAAAGCATTGAAACATCTTGGACTAGAAAGTTACGGCAATAGATTATTTACTGGTGAACCAGACATTAGAAAGCCTGACCCTGAAGCATTTATGAATGTTTGTAGAACTCTTCGAATAAAACCTGAAGAATGTATTTCTATTGGTGATCAGGTGACAACAGATATTATTCCGGCAAAATCTTTAGGGATGAAAACTATTTTTGTAGGCGACTCTTGTCATGATGCTGATTATACAGTAAAAAGTGTTAAGAATATTCTAGAAATCTTGAGGAAATTAAAATGAAACCCCTAATTATTGACACTGATCCTGGACTAGATGATGCTTTAGCCATAATGCTTGCAGTAAAAAGCGGAATCTTTGATATTAAAGCAGTTACTACTGTATCTGGAAATTCAACCATTGAAAATACTACTAGAAATGCAAGGTATCTTCTTAAATTATTAAAAAGAGAAGAGATACCAGTTTATTCCGGCTCAGAATATCCTCTTGTAAAACCTTTGATTCAGGCAGTAGTGCACGGCGAGAGCGGTCTTGCAGGAATAGATCCTAAAAATGAACCTGTTTTGAATGGGCTTGCAGTTGAAAAAATTCTTGAAATAGTAAGAGAAAATCAAGAAGTAACCTTGGTAACTTTGGGTCCTCTTACAAATATTGCTAAAGCAATTACAAAAGATCCAGAATGTATGAAAAAAATAAAAGAGATTGTTATAATGGGAGGAGCTATTAAAGTCTGTGGAAATAAGAATAGAGTTGCGGAGTTTAATGTTTTTGTGGATCCTGAGGCTGCAGAAATTGTTTTTAATTTTCCAGTAAAGAAAACACTTGTTCCTTTAGATGCGTGCAATAAGGTCGAGCTCCAACTTGATGATTTTGAACAATTGAGGGAGTCGGAGTTATATTCTCCTGTCATGGCGATGATGCGTCCTTATATTGAAGGAATATTCAAGGCTGAAGGTATTAAGGCTGCAATAATGTATGATCCTTTAACGGTTTATTATTTAATCAATAAAGAGGCTTGTACAATAAAAAATTATGACCTTAGAGTAGAGTGCAAGGGAGAATTGACAAGAGGAATGACTGTTCCTGAATTGAGATTAAGTTCCCAAAAAGATGAAAATATCTCGGTAGTTGAAGAAATAAATGAAGAATCTTTCAGAAAAGATTTCTTTGATATTTTGAGAGGATAAATTCACCCGAATATACTCTCAACTAATGATGAAAGAACCTTAAACTGATTTGTTTAATGCTTTTTTAACCAACAGTATATTATCCTTATTTGATATAAGTTTTTATGAATCAACTTGAAGAGAAAATATATTCTATGCGTAAAGGCCTTATGTCTAAAGGAATTGATAAGATTATTGCTTTCTCTGGAAGCTCGGAATCTGGAGATTCAGCTCATGAACTAGCAAGAGAAAGTATTGATGTTTTTAAAAACCATAATGCTGCAATTCTTACTGGAGGAACTACATGGGGACTTCCCAACGCCGTAGCAGAATATGCGAAGAGCCACAATATTCCAGTTATAGGTGTATTGCCTGAAAGAGGAAGAAAATATGTTTCTAAGCATCTTGATTTTGCTATTGAAGTAGCTGCAAAATATGGTGATAGTGAATGGGGAGATGATTCTGAGGTCTTTGCTAAGCTCGTAAACGGTGTTGAAATAATTGGCGGTGGAATGGGAACTATGATTGAATTTTCACACATCATGAAAATAAATGAATCTAGAATAAAATATCATCTTCCAGTTATTTATGTTGCCCCCGTTAAGACTGGAGAAGAGGATTTTTCTTCTGTGATTTATAGATTACCTCTAAAGGCTGAAGTTAGAGATACTTGTATGCCTGAAAAATTATTTATTAACGGAAAAAGTGCGGCGAAATTTCTCGTTGAAAGGCTGAAATTAGTTTATGGTGATAATGAATTTCTAACTGAAGTAAAGATTTAAATAACTCTTTCATGAGCGAATTTTATGGATTTGAATGGAAATGGAGAAAGTTTAGATAATCTTTGTGTTGAGCTAGGAATCCTTAGAAAGTCTATGGATGAAGTACAAAAAGAAGAATATTGGACAAATCGCCCTCATCCGGATATCTTGCTTAGTGCAGCTTTAGAAATGGATGCTCTCCTAAATCATGAAATGATAATTATGGGTGGATTTGTTGTACACCCCAGACTTTTGGGATACAGAAGAATGCGCTCTTCTAGTAACGATTTTGATTGTATTACTTCACCTAAAGGTATTCGCACACTTAATACTACCTTCTCAGGCAATGACAAATTTTATCGATCACAAGAATATGGGGATTTATTTCTAGAGTTTCAGAACTTTCCTTGGGGATTTGATGTGGGGATTACGCATGGATGGAAAATTCCAAGAGATTTTTATTCTACTTGTAGAACATTTACATTTGAATATGGGAAGAAACAAGTTAATCTTATTTCTCCTGAATATCTTATTGCATTAAAAACTAGAAGATCACATTTTAAAGGAAGAGTATTTGGAAAAGATACCTTGGACTTTGCGAATGTTATTTTAGCTCCTAGATATCGTAAAGAGTTACCTGAAATTGATCTAGAGAGAACTGCACATTTAATTTATGAGCATGTTGATCCTGATTATGAAACAATTAAGCAATATGTTGAACCTATGGGATGTGTTCAAAATCATCTTGCTTTGGAGGAGAGAAATGATTTCTACAGATTGCATCAGCTATTTCTTAGTGAGATTCGAAAGAGATATGCGACTTCTATTTATACTGGTGTAAATTTTATTCAGTAGATTTATAAATCGCTTTTGTTATTAAATGTGATGAATAGAAATTTGGTGATTGCGATCATTGTTGGGCTAGTAGTTGCTAGTGGAATTGTTTGGTATATGACTACAGGAATTAGTGATACTCGGATTTCTGGAAAAACGAACCTTGAAAGTTCTGCAGAAGTAAGTTCAAGCGTTAGCGGAACTGCTAGAGTTATTGATGTTAAAGCTTCGCGATTTAGTTATGATCCTGGAACAATTACTGTGAAAAAAGGAGATAAAATTAAATTGAATATTGATAATTCCGATACCTCTCATGGAATCATTATATCTGAATTGAGTGTTAGTGGAATTGATTCTGTTGAATTTACTGCAGATAAAGTTGGAACTTATGAATTTAAATGTCCTACCATGTGTGGAAGCGGTCATCGCACTATGAATGGAACTTTAATTGTTGAGGAATGAGAATGAAACTAGAGGGCACTAAGAAATATGCTCCGAGTGTTGTTCGTATTGGTTTAAGTCTTGTTTTTATATGGTTTGGGCTTAACCAATTATTATATCCGTTGAATTGGACTGGATGGGTTCCGATGGGAATATCTGCAATGATGGACTCACATCGAATTGTCTTAATAAATGGGATATTTGAGATTATTTTTGGAGTGCTTTTGTTAATTGGATTGTTTACTAGAGTCATATCTTTTCTTTTAGCTCTTCATTTGTTAAGTATTACTTTTTTTATAGGTTTCAATGAAATTGGAGTTCGCGATTTTGGATTAACATTAGCGCTTGTTTCAATCTTTCTTAATGGTCCAGATGCCTTGTGCTTAGATAAAAATAAAAAATGAGAAAATTCTTTATTTTAGTCATAGTATTTTTTATTGTAATTTGCTTTGTGGTTGGATTTTTTTTACAATTTGATTCAAAGGAAAATATTATGGGGGATAAAGAAGTCTTATCTGAAATAAATCGTCTACTCTTACCAGTTTCAGATAAAAGTTTGACGGTTAAAGATTTAAGTTTATTGAAAAATCTTGTTAAAAGTAATGAAATTGCAACTGATGAAGTGCATGAAATTGAAGTTCTCGCTCTAAAGAAAGAATATTCTCACGTGGGGCACGGCTTAGGAAATTTGTATAGGTATATTCAGACTGGATTGAAAAGAGAATGTCCGGGACATAATTTTGCACATTTTTATGTTTTTTCTAGCCATGGTGAAAAAGAATTGGCTATTGAGAATTTGATGGAGGCCAGAGAAGATGTTTTTGGTAAGAAAGTCCATGAGTTATTTACTCAGACTCTTGCAAGAATTGATTCTGGAAATTTAAGTGCAAGTGAAGATGAACTTAGTGAATTAGCTGATGCAGAATGTCTATGAGGGCATTATCTGAATCTTAAATATCTAGATTTACCTTATCAATCCCGAGTTCATCTTCTAGAGATTTGATTTGATCTCGGAGCATTATGGCTAGTTCAAAGTTTAAATCTTCTGCTGCTTGACGCATTTCTTTTTCTAACTGCGGCAAAAGATTTTCTTTTTCTTTTCTAGGAATGTGTTTTGTGTCTTTTACAATAATTGTTTGTTCTTCTATTGATTTCTTTATTGTTTTAGGAGTTATTTTATTTTTTGCATTATAATCTATCTGAATTGTGCGCCTTCTTTGTGTTTCAGCTATTGCTTGCTCCATTGACTGCGTATTTTTATCTGCATATAATATCACTTTTGAACTTATGTTTCTTGCTGCACGCCCGATAATTTGAATTAGACTTTGCCGGTCACGTAGAAATCCTTCTTTGTCTGCATCTAGAACTGCTACTAAGCCTAGCTCGGGAATATCTATTCCTTCCCTTAGAAGATTAATTCCTACTAGGACATCAAATTTTCCAAGACGTAATTGACGAATAATCTCGGAACGTTCAAGAGTCTTGACTTCAGAATGCAGATATCTGGTCTTTATTCCCTTTGAAGCTAAATAATCTGCAATTTCCTCTGCGAGTTTCTTTGTAAGTGCAATAACTAGTGCTCGGTCCTTTCTTTTTATTACCTTTTCAATTTCTGAAATAAGGTCTTGCATTTGATTTTTTGTTGATTTTATCTCAACTAGTGGATCTATTAAACCGGTAGGTCTATTTATTTGTTCTACTATTTTTTTAGAATTTTCTGCTTCATAATGACTTGGAGTTGCGCTTACAAAAATAGCCGTTTGTTTTTTTAGATAATCTTCAAATTCGCTAAACATTAAAGGGCGATTATCTAGTGCGCTTGGAAGACGGAATCCGTAATCAACTAAAACTTTTTTTCTTTGTCTATCTCCATTATACATTGCGTGAAGTTGAGGGATTGTTTGATGACTTTCATCTATAATTATAAGAAAATCATCTCCGAAATAATCCATTAGACAATAAGGTTTATCTCCTTCTTTTCTCCCATCGAAATGCCTCGAGTAATTTTCTATGCCTTTACAAAATCCAATTGAACGAAGCATTTCAAGATCATACTGTGTTCTTTGCTTAAGGCGATGACTTTCTATCATTCCTAATTTTGGAAGTTCTATTTCTAACTCTTGTTCAATCGATTTTAGAGACTCCTCCATTTGATCTTGAGGAGTCACGAAATGCCTTGCTGGAAAAAGGAAATAATTGTCAAGTATTTGTTCTGTAGCTCTGGTGTTTTTATCTAGAATAGAAATTCTGTCTATTTCATTTGATAATAACTCTATTCTTAGAATATTTCTTTCGTATCCGGGAATTATGTCTATTGTATCTCCTTTTACTCTAAATCTTCCTGGTAAAAGTTCTATGTCGTTTCTTTCATATTGTATATCTATAAGTTTGCTGAGAATCTCTGCACGAGTGATTTTTGTCTTTTTTGCAAATTCTGCCCCCATGCCTAAGAAATTTTTTGGATTACCTAAACCGTAAATGCATGAAACTGAAGCGATTACTATTACATCTTTACGACTCATTAAAGATGCACTTGCTGCGAGGCGCATTCTTTCTATTAGCGGATTAATTTGTGAATCTTTTTCTATGTACTGATCTTTTGCAGGAAGATATGACTCGGGTTGATAATAATCGTAAAATGAGATAAAATATTCCACCCTATTTTCTGGAAAATATTCTTTGAATTCTCGGTATAATTGAGCCGCTAGAGTTTTATTGTGTGCAATCACTAGAGTTGGCTTGCCTATTTGTGCTATTACGTTGGCCATTGTGAATGTCTTACCTGAACCTGTAACCCCTAGAAGAGTTTGTGCTTTTAGCCCAGATTTTATTCCTTTAACTAGAGAGTTTATTGCCTCTGGTTGTGAGCCTGCTGGTTTATATTGAGAAACTAAATTGAATTTTTCATGCATAATTATTGCTGAGAAAAGAGAGTATAAAATTCTTGCGGATTAGCCAATATTTATATATCTGGATTATGATAAATAAAGATGATGGATAATCCAATTGTACATTTTGAAATACCTGCTGATGACGTTGCGCGAGCAAAGGAGTTTTATGAGAAGACATTTGAATGGAAAATAGATAAATTTCCCTTACCTGCTGGAGAAGAATATTGGGGAGTACGAACTTCTGAAATTGATCCCGTGACTAAGATGCCTAAAAGGCCTGGAACTATTAATGGAGGTCTTATGAAACGAAAAAATGCTGGACAACCATTTATGAACTATATTAGTGTGAATTCTATTGATAATATGTTAAAGATAATTGCTTCAAATGGTGGCAAAATTTGTTTGCCAAAGACTGAGATTGCTCCTGGAATGGGTTGGATTGCTGCCTTCCAAGATACAGAAAATAATTTGATGGGATTGCATGAAGTTCCAGAGATTATGAAGTAATATTTTTTATTCTATTGATCTTTTTCTTAGATGTCTTTGATAGCTTAGCGCGAAGCGATGCGCTTCATCTCGAATAGACTGAAGAAGTTGGAGCCCTTTATTCTTCTTGTCTATTCTTAAGGGATCTGATTTTTTGGGAACGTAAATTTCCTCAAATTGTTTTGCTAGAGATATAATTGGAATTTTTAGATTGAGATCTTTAAGGACTTTTGACGCAGTTGAAAGTTGCCCTAGACCCCCGTCTATAATTATAAGATCTGGATTTTTTAATGAAGATTTAAGAGAACCTGAATATCTTCTTTTTACAACTTCACTCATTGCTTGATAGTCATCTCCAATGTCTGTTGAACGAATTTTGAATTTTCGGTAGTGTGCTTTACTTGGAAGCCCATTTACAAAACAGACCATCGCTGCTACAGTATTCGTTCCTCCTAAGTGAGAGATATCGAAGCATTCTATTGTTTGAGGAAGACTTGGAAGATGCAGTATTTCTTGTAGTGCTGTGATTCGCTCACTACCTACGAAAAATGAGGCGTTGATGTTATGTGCGACAAGATCTAGAAGTTCTTTTTTATCTCCTTTTTGCGGTACAATTAAGGAGACTGAGCGCTCGCCTTTTTGAGATAGATATTCCTTAAAGGAATTATCTATTTCATGTGGCAAAATTATTTCTTGAGGTATGGATGATTGATTGTAATATTGCAAGATAAAGTCTTCAAAAAAGTCCTCGTAGAATGGAAATGAATAAGATTGTTTCTCTTCTAAAACTCCTTTACGAATCGCAAATACAAGAAGATAGACTTCTTCTCCAGATATTTTATAGTTGATGATGTGTGCATCTAAAGAACGCGTTAGCTCCATGTGCTGCTTTTCTTTTAGACTTTCTAGCGCCAATATTTGATTTCTTAATGTTATAGCGTGTTCGTAGAATTTCTTTTCTGCACATTCTTTCATTTCTTTTTTTAAATCTTTAAGAAGTTCTTCAGTATTTCCTTTTAGAATTTGACGGGCTTTATCTACACTAGAATTATATGCCGCTGGGTCTATTGTTTTTATTAGATGGGGTGAAGGTTTACGCGTTAGAATTCTAAAATTTCTTGTGATTATATCTAAGATATTTTTTCTCATTACCCCAGATACAAACGGGCCATAATATTCTCCTTTGGAAATTCTATCTCTTGCTACTTCTATCCATGGCAAGGAATTATTATGAAGAAGAAGATAAGCATATTTTCTAGAATCTTTGAGGTCTATGTTATAGATTGGATAATATTTCTTTATTAAATTGTTTTCAAGTAGAAGTGCTTCTACTTCATTGTGGGTCGTTATTACATCTATATCTCCAATATTTGATACAAGAAGGTGTGTTTTTGGATCAAGATCTTTCTTCTGGAAATATGATGAAACTCTCTTTTTGATATCTTTTGCTTTTCCTACATAGATAACTTTTCCCCCTTTATCTTTGAAGAGATAACATCCAGGTTCTGTTGGGAGGAATGAGATGTCTTTTGTGCTGACCATTTTATCTCTTTAGAAAAGGCGCAAGAAATTGCCCAGTGTAACTTTTTTTGTTCTTGACAACTTCCTCTGGTGTTCCTTCGGCTATAATCTCTCCACCACCATCTCCTCCTTCTGGACCTAGATCTATAATATGATCTGCTGATTTTATGACTTCGAGGTTATGTTCTATGACAACTATCGTGTTGCCTTTATCAACTAAACCGCGCAGAACATCTAAAAGTTTACCTATATCTTGGAAGTGAAGTCCAGTTGTTGGTTCATCTAGAAGATAGAGTGTCTTTCCAGTTCCTCTTTTTGCTAGTTCGCGAGTGAGTTTGATGCGCTGGGCCTCTCCTCCAGAAAGAGTTGTGGAGCTTTGACCTACTTTTATGTAACCTAATCCTACTTCTACTAGAGTTGAAAGTTTTCTATGGATTGAAGGGACTGCTTCGAATAAAAGAAGTGACTCTTCTACACTCATTTTTAGAATGTCTGCTATAGACTTTTCTTTATAAAGAACTTTAAGAGTTTCTGCATTATATCTATTGCCCTTGCATTCTTCACATTCTACATATACATCTGGAAGAAAATTCATTTCAATCTTTATTGTTCCGTCTCCAAAACATTTCTCACATCTTCCGCCAGCTACATTAAATGAAAATCTTCCTACCGAGTATCCTCTCATTTTTGCTTCTTTTGTTGATGCAAATAATTCTCTAATTTCATCAAATACTTTGATGTACGTTGCAGGATTGCTTCTAGGAGTTCTTCCGATAGGGCTTTGGTCTATAACAATAACTTTGTCAAGAATATCTTCTTTCATAATAATTTCTTTATGTTTTCCAGGAACTAGAGAAGAACTATAGATTTTTTTCATGAGGCCTTTGTACATTATCTCTTCGAGAAATGTTGATTTTCCTGAACCTGAAACTCCAGTCAAACATGTTAATACTCCTAGGGGGATAGAAAGGTCAATGTTTTTTAGATTATTTTCTTTGCAGCCTTTGAATAGAATACTGCCTTTGGACTTTCTTCTTTCTTTGGGCAATGAAATTGATTTTTTGCCTGAAAGATATTGTCCTGTTAGAGAAGATGGATTTTTCATAATCTCATCTGGAGTTCCTTGAGCAATTATTTCTCCACCATGAATGCCTGCTCCTGGACCCATGTCCACTACATAATCTGCTCTGCGAATAGTATCTTCATCGTGTTCTACTACGATTAGTGTATTTCCAAGGTCGCGAAGTTTATGTAATGTTTCTATAAGTTTGATATTATCTCTTTGATGAAGACCTATTGACGGTTCATCCAGAATATAAAGTACCCCCATTAGATTAGAACCAATTTGTGTTGCAAGTCTAATACGCTGAGCTTCCCCTCCAGAAAGAGTTCCAGCTTGGCGAGCTAAATTTAAGTATCCTAATCCTACATCTGCTAAGAAATTTAAACGTGAACAAATTTCTTTAAGAATTAGTGTCGCGATCTCTTTTTCTCTTTTTGATAATGAAATGTTTTCAAAAAAAGTAATAGCATTTGTGACTGAAAAATTACTTATTTCCATAATAGACTTATCTTGTATTGTAACTGCGAGAATTTTATCCTTTAATCTTGCGCCTTTACAAGACGGACAAGGAGAAGAACGCATATATTTTTCAAAGTCTTGTCTGCGCCAATCTGAATCTGTGCTTTTATAAAGTCTATCTGACTGAGGTAGTAATCCTTCCCAACCCTCTGAGAAATTCATTGAAGCGCCAGTTGACCATTTCCCTTTTAGAGCTTCTTTTGTCCCGTATAAAAGAACTTTAAGTTGTTCTTCGGTGAATTTATTTAGAGGAGTGAATAAATCGAACCCATATTTCTTTCCTACTACTTGTAATTGTTGGCCTCTCCAACTTAAATCCATTTTCCCATATATTGCAATTCCTCCGTCCATGATGCTTTTATTTTTATCTGGAATAATTAATTCTTTATCAAATTCTATTTTTACTCCCAGACCTTTACATTCTTCACATGCTCCGAATGGACTATTAAATGAAAACATTCTTGGTTGAAGTTCTTCAAATGATATCCCACATTCTGGACAAGCAAGAGAGGAAGAATAAAAATGGTCGTTTCCATCTTTGTCAATGACGATTAGTAGACCATTTGCTTTTTTTAGAGTTTGCTCTACTGCTTCTGTGAGTCTTGTGATGTTTTTGGAGTCTATTCTATCCATTACAACTTCAATATCGTGTTTTTTGTATCTTTCCAGTTTTATTTTTTCATCTGTTCTGATTGTTTTTCCATTTACTCGGACTTTAGAATATCCTTCTTTTCCTAAATCTAAAATAAGTTGTTCGTATGTTCCTTTCTTTTGGCGAACAATTGGAGCTAAAAGAGTAATTTCTCCAGAATATTCATCTTTTATTTTTTGAGCTAGTTGCTCTGGAGATTGAGAGTGTATTTTTATTTTGTGTTTAGGACAATTAGGTGTTCCTATTCTTGCAAACAAAAGACGAAGATAGTCATAAATTTCAGTTACTGTTCCTACAGTGCTACGAGGATTATTTGAAGTGGATTTTTGCTCTATTGAAATTGCTGGAGAAAGTCCATCGATTGAATCTACATCTGGCTTATTCATTACTCCTAGAAATTGTCTGGCGTATGCACTTAGAGATTCGACATATCTTCTTTGGCCTTCAGCATAAAGAGTATCAAATGCGAGTGTAGATTTTCCTGAACCTGAAAGTCCAGTAATTACTACACATTTATCACGAGGAAGCGTTACATTTACGTTTTTGAGGTTGTGCTCTCTAGCGCCTCGGATAATTATATCTTTCACCAGTTCCAGCATAAAAGAAACTTTATTAATGTATGGAATAATTTTTGCGAGACAACTAATTAATTGTCTTCGTCTATGATAAATCTGTTTCCATCTGGATCTGCAATCATTGCATCCCATCCTCCCCAGAATTGTTTTACTGGCTCGATGATTACCCTTACATTGAGTTTTTTACATTTCTTAATAAATTTGTGAATATCATCAACCGCAAATATTGCTGACGATTTTCCACCTATATTAAATTCCTCTTCGAATCCTTTAGCTCTCTTAGGATTTTTAGTTTCTATATAAAATATATTCTTACCTAGTTTCATCTCTAGAAATTCAGGCGGTCTAAACTCAACTACTTTCATATCGAAAACTCTTTCATACCACACTTTAGCCTTAGTGACATCTTTTACACCAATCAAATTAGCACCTAATTTTATTTTCATATATGCTGGAAGATTTACTTCTTTAAAAATTAATCGTCTAGATCTATATCTCTAAATGAAAATGGTGAACGCTTTGGCTCTTCTCTTTCTTGTACTTGTTCTCGTCTGTTTCTTGATGGCTTTTCTATTGAAGATTGTTCTCTTAGAGAATGTTGCTCTGATGCTGAAATTCTTGGAAATCTTGAAGAGCGAGCATATGGTGAAACTTGATTTAATTGTGGAACGGGTGATGAAACGCCTATCGAACGACGGAGAGAACTGCCTTCCACTATTTTACCTAACTTGTTGTAAAGAAAAAGAAGTTGATCTTGGACTTCTTTCTTTTCTATCGGATTTAGATCCATGCCATTGAGACGTTCATAGGTCTCTAATGCATGTTTTCTTTTATCCCTAGCTAGAAAATCTTTTGCTTGTGCTTTGTATGCTTCTTTAGCTTTTATTTTAATTGCAACCTTTTGTCTATCGTTTGCTGTTCCAAGTGCTTTTGTAAATGAAATTTCTGCTTCTGAATAGTTGCCACCTTTAATGAAAAGTTCCATTGATTTTACGAAATCATTTATCTTGCTGTCGAATGTCGTATTAATATCTGCAGCAATTCTTATAAGGCGAGCAGACTCGAGATACATTTTCCTTGATTCATAAATTCCTGCGAGTTTTGTTAGAACGAATTTTCTGGTGTCGAAATCCATCTGCATTTTAAGACACTTTTGAAGATAATCCATTTTTACATAATCGCCGACGCCAGCTAGTTTGATTTCAATCTCTTTTCTATTCACGTCTCTTTTTTCCATAATTTAATTTGATAACCTAAGTTTATAAGGATTTCTATGATTGAAGAGATATTTTTTCTTTTAGAGAACTTTACAAAAATTTAATTAAAGAATTATATCTCTTTATTGATAAAAAATATTGAAGCAAAAAATTAAGCTAGTTTCTTAGGCTTGACTTCTATGCAAACGCCTGCAGCAACTGTTGCTCCAGCATCTCTGATAGCGAAACGAGCCATGTGAGGATTAGATGCTTGTGATTCGAGGACTAAGTTCCCGATAGGTTTGATTCTGACTTTTGCAACGTCTCCATTCTTTAAGAAGTCTGGATTCTTTACAGTAGTGCCATCGGGAGAAGTCTTCTCAATTAACTCGATGAATTGGCATGGAACCTGTGCTGTGTGAACGTGAAATACTGGTGTGTAACCCTTTGCAATAACTGTTGGGTGTGAGATAACTGCTACTTGTGCAACGAATTCTTCTGCGATTGTTGCTGGTTTAGCTGCATCACAGATAACATCTCCACGAGCAATATCTTTCTTTCCAACGCCTCGAATATTGATGCCTACATTGTCTCCAGCTTCAGCTTGAGACATTTGTTCATGATGCATTTCAATAGTTCTAACTTCTCCAGCAATTCCTTTTCCAGATCTTCCTGGTAAAATGAGAATCTTATGTCCGATTTTCATAACTCCGGTTTCAATCTTTCCAACTGGAACTGTTCCAATCCCCGTAATTTCATAAACATCTTGAAGAGGCATACGAAGAGGTAATTCTGTTGGCTTTTCAGGTTGAGCGAAAAGGTCTAATTGCTCCAATACTGTTGGTCCTTTGTACCAAGGCATATTGGCAGATTTCTTTGCAACGTTGTCTCCTTTGAATCCAGAGATTGCTAAGAATGTAATTGTGTCTGGTTTATATCCTGCTTGCTTAAGGATTACTGAAGCATCTGCTTTTGTTTTATTGTAAGCATCTTCTTTGTACTCTACAGTGTCCATTTTATTGATGTTTACTGCAATTTGAGAGACTCCCATGGTTCTAAGAAGCCAAACGTGTTCTTTTGTTTGAGGCTGTACTCCATCTTTTGCAGATAATGTTAAAAATGCACAATCTGCTTGTGAAGCTCCGGTGATCATATTCTTGACGAAGTCTTTGTGACCTGGTGCATCAATAATTGTAACTTCATACTTATTTGTGATTAATTTTTGATAAGAAAGATCGATTGTTACTCCTCTTTCTCTTTCTTCTTTGAATTTATCCATAACGAAAGCAAATTCAAATCCTGCTTTTCCATGCTTTTGTGCTTCTGCTTTTAATTTTTCTA
Organism: Candidatus Pacearchaeota archaeon; assembly: GCA_964202455.1. Lineage (GTDB taxonomy): Archaea > Nanobdellota > Nanobdellia > Pacearchaeales > GW2011-AR1 > VGKP01. The sequence continues at coordinate 19,978 of CAXNIJ010000004.1, forward strand.
ATTCTTCAGGAGAAACTCTTCCAGAATCGAACATAAGGCGACCTATAGTTGTAGATTTACCGTGGTCTACGTGACCTACGAATACGACATTTAGTGTTGGTTTTGTCTTTGCCATGTTAATTTTTATGTATAGGTATTTAATTTGAAGGGTATTTAAATCTTTTCTTTTATTGAGTTTTACCGATAAGAAAAGTAGATATATTATTTTTTAATAAACTTTAAAATCTCTTCGGGTTTTCTGATAATGTGATTGGCTCCTGCTTTGCGCAGTGCTTTTTCTGAGTTATATCCCCAATTGACTACGAGTATTTCTACTCTTGCGCGTGCGCATGCTTCTACGTCTCTGACTTCATCTCCAAGATATATTATTTCTGAAGGTAAGAAGTTGTGTTTTTTTAGTGTGCGCTTTAGAACTTTATCTTTTCCAAAAAAAGAGCTGTCTGAAACAATCTCTAATTCTGGAAAATTGTTTTTTTCTAGAATGTGACTAATTGTTTCTTTAGAGTTTGAGCTAAGAATCATTACTTTAATTTTTTTTGAAAGTTCTAGAATAATCTCTCGCATTCCAGAGAATACCGGAATATCTTCTTTATATGAGGACATTTCTTTTTTCATTGCATTGATAAGACGTAAACGCTGGAATGCGTTGAGTTTCATATCTTTAAACATAATTTTCCAGAGAGGATCTTCGCGAGAGATTGCTGGAAATGGATATTTTAGACGTTCTAATACTTTTCTCGCAGCTTTTTCCAATGCTGGAAGACTGTCAGCTATAACCCCATCGAAGTCGAAAATCACTACCTTTAACATAACTTATTTTAGGAAAGGAAGTTTAAAAGGAGTTCGGAGGATATTTAAGGCGTTCCAGCTTTAGTTAAATATGAGGGGATATGATATTGTAGGAAATATTGCAATTGTTAAATTTCCTTGGGAAATGTCTGCAAAAAATAAGAGAAAAGAGGCAGAGGCACTTATGAAAATAAATAAAAGTGTGATGACTGTTGTTGAGAAGGTTGCTAAATTTAAAGGTCGATTAAGAACTCAGACAACAAAACATCTTACTGGAATGAAGACAAAAGAAGTTTCTTATAAGGAAAATGGGTGTGTGTTTAGATTTAATATTGATACCTGCTACTTTTCTCCTAGATTAAGTCAAGAAAGACTTGAAGTTGCTGAGACGGTGAAGAAAGGAGAAAATGTAATGGTAATGTTTGGAGGTGTTGCACCATTTGCGATTGTTATTGCAAAACGAGGAAAAGCTAAGAAAGTTTTGAGTGTGGAACTATCTAGAGAATGCAAAAAATATGCTCTTGAAAATGTGAAAAGAAATAAAATTGAAGAAATTGTAGAGATTGTGCAGGGAGATGTGCGCAGAGTCGTGCCCAAGATTAAGGAAAAATTTGACAGAATTGTGATGGCTCGGCCTAATCTTAAGGATTCGTTTCTTGATGTTGCTTTTAAGGTTGTTAGAAAAGGAGGAGTCGTCCATTATTATGGATTTTGCAAAGAAGATGAAATTAGACAAATGGGGGAGATGATTGGGAGTGAGGCAAAGAAAGCTAAAAGGAGTGTTAGAATTATTGGAATGAAGAAGGCTGGAGATGTTGGAGTAAGAAAATTTAGATGGAGAGTGGATTTGAGAGTAAATTGACGGGAAGAATTATAATATTGTAGGTTATTGATAAACTATGAAAATTACAAAATTTGGACATTGCTGTTTGCTTATTGAAGAGAATGGATTAAAAATCCTTACAGATCCGGGAATGTATTCTAACGCCCAAGATGAAATTTTAGATATTGATGTTGTTCTTATAACTCACGAACACACTGACCACTTACATATTGAATCTCTTAAACACGTTTTAAAAAATAATTCTTCTGCTCGTGTTATTACAAATAATGATGTGGGAAAGATTCTTGATAAAGTGGGAATTATTTATGAGATTGTTGAAGATATGCAGAAAATAGATATTAATGGAATTGAAATTGAAGGATATGGAAAAAAACATGCAGTCATGTACAACTCCTTGCCTTTAGTTGATAATACTGGATATTTTATTGGAAATAGGCTATTTTATCCTGGAGATGCACTGACTTTGCCTAGAAAACCGGTGGATATTTTAGCATTGCCTGTTGCTGGTCCTTGGTTGACATTGTCTGATTCTATTGATTATGCTAGAAAAATTAATCCTAAGAAATGTTTTCCAGTTCATGAAGGAATACTTAAATCTCCTGGAACGACGCATAGAATTCCACCACAAATTCTTGAGCCTCTAGGAATTAAGTTTATAGTTATAGAAGAAGGAAAAAGTTTTGATTTTGAGTGATGAGTTAGTTAATCTTTTTAAAATCGGATAGATACTTTAAGAAAATTTAATCATCTATGGGATATGTTGAATTCAGATTGATATGGATAATGTCCTGTAGAGAAGTTTAGACTTTTGTAAAATTATCTTAATCCTTTCTAATGAGATATTTTTAATTGTATGGATAAGTTTTATAAACTCTTAAAATTTGAAGTAAATATGTCTGATGTTGCGATTCTTCATGTAAATGCTGATAAAAACTTTGAAGATTTAGATATTCTTTCTTTAGAGAAGTTTGCAAAAGCCTAAAGTTATCTTTATATAAGTAAATCTGCTTTAACTGATACTGGAGCTTCGCCGCCATGCCAAGTGAAACGCGGACGGACGCGCAAGGGGTATAGTCTCTCTGAATTGTCATCTAGGAGTATTGCTGAACCCTTATCTGAAGGAAGATCTTCCATTTGCTGACGAATGTTTTCTATAAGATAAGTTTGCATTATTTCATTGAGTGCATCAATGTCGGGTTTTGCAGTAAGGCGATGTGCTATTACTATATCTGATTGCGTCATTACATCCCTATGAATCTGTCCCGGTTGCTGAGTCGCCATAACTAGAGATATTCCAGGTTGACGGCCTTCTCTTAATAGTTGCATTAAGGCGTCTGTTGCAGGAGTTTTAAAATCCCTCGGCATGAATTCATGCATTTCATCAATGAAAATCCAAATTAAAGGCTTATCTCGTTTTCCAGATGAAGAAAGATATTCTTGTCCCTGCTGAATTGCTTCTAATTCTTCTTTCTTTCTTGAATCCATTCTGTCTTTGAACATTTTTTTAGTTAGAAGACTTATTACTAGTGCTCGGATATTGAATGTTGCAGTTGAACTGTATGCTGATATGTCTAGAATTGTTGTTGTTCCTGCTGTTAGGAGATCAGGTACTTCTGTTCCCTCTGACGTTAAAGAGAAAATTCCCCAGCTCTCTGCCGCCTTGAACAGTGATGAGGCAATTTCTTTTGTTTCTGAATTTGCTTTAAGATCGTGTTCTATTTCTGCCTGAATGTCTGAGAGAGTGAAAGATTTACCTTGTTTTTTTAGTTCACTGACTATTCTTTCTGTTAGAACTCCTGGAAGAGAAGTCATGTCTAGATTGAAAAGAGATACCCAATCTTCTGGGTCTAGCTCCGATACTTTAAGAGCGAACTCTTTATCGAATGGAATTCCTTTATTTTCATAGAATTCTTTTTTTCCGAATGGAATGAATACTTTTACCGGAAGACTTTTTGTTTTTAATCCCCACTTATCTAGAAGAGGTTTTTCTTTTTGGTTCTCAAATTTCATTGTCCAAAAGATACCCATTGTGTCAAAAATAAACGGGGCGATGTTTTGTGCGTTTTCTTCTGGAAGGTTTGAAAGCTCTTCTGCGATTGTAGCCAAGGTATAAGACTTTCCAGTTCCTCTTTTGCCTGCGATTAAAATGACATGGCTTCTTGCTACGTCTAGCCAGATTTTATTTGATAAAGAAGTTGTATTTCCCATTTTAACGTATCCTTTTCCTAAGAAAATTAATCCCTTATCTCCGAATTTAACTTTATCTGCTGCATCTCGGCCTATGATTATGTCGTATGCCATCTAAATAACCTCCTTTTTTGACTAATCATGTGAAATTGAAGAGGAGGGATTTAATAAAGGTTAGTGTGTATAAACTTATTTGAATTTAATATAAGTGATTGCCTCTTTTGTTGATTCACCTGAAGAACTTTTACAAGAAAGAGGTTTTGTAGTAGTTAATATGAGTTTTGAGTAGACCCTATTATCTAATGAATTTATTTTTCTCAGTTCGTAGGATTGTGCTGGGCAGATACTATTTTTACGCATAATTTTCTGTATCCTTTCAAGTTCTTCCTCATTTACATATCCATGACAGTCTGGTCTTGTATTTTCTATACAGAAAGAACGATCATTGATTTTCATAGAGATAGACTTCCCAACAGGCAAAACTCCTAGACTTTTAACTATAAGATTTTTGAGACATTGAAGATTTCTTTCTGTTTGATCTTCGTGGAAAATAAATCCATCTCTATTGTGAAATATATAAAGATATGAATCTGAGTCTCCCTCTTGAACTGATGCCGAGAGTAATTTTGCTACATGATGAAGCGCGAAAACTGCTCTGCCTCTGCGAGAACCATAAATTCCATTGGTAATACTGTAAATTTTTTCTGGATCTTGCAATTCACTCTCTCTTATAAAAGGAGCCATGAGATTAACTGTAATTATTCCTTCTATTCCACTTGCTAAGAAGTTGGCTAACTCTTTAGAAAGTTCTTCGCGACGATATGGTTCTCTACATTCATTAATTTGATTAGTTAGTCTATCAAATCTTTGAAGAAGATCGTTTTTACGCTGTTCTTCTCGAGCTGCCAGCTGAACTCTGCCTCTAGACATTTCTTTAATGTATTTTCGATTATCTGCTCCAGCTCTTACGCCTTCTCTAGGTCTGCCACCGAAATGTCCCATAAAAATGGGACTTTTTGGAGTTTATAAATATTAATGTGACGTTGTAGAAAGTTAATTGAGAGAAGTATACAATCAATCGCACAAACATTTTTAAACCTCTTTTGTATTTATTTGCTATGAAAGATAAAAATGGAGAAGTTAAACATCCTGCTTCTAAAGATGATACAATAGATATTCCCATAGGTAGGTGGCTTGGCGCTGTTCGAAATAATCCTTGGATTGTTGTAAGCATTATACTTGCTATTGCTTTACTAGTTGTCTTTTTTTGGAAAGCTCCCGCTTCTCCGGTAGTTGCAGGCAATGTTAGTGGAGAAGTAGCCGCAGCTAATGCTCTGGCATTTATTAATTCTCAAGGTCAAGGAAGCGTTTCTTTAGTTAGTGTTTCTCAGAAGGGACCTTTCTATGAAGTAAAAGTTAAGTTCCAGGGTCAAGAAGTTCCGGTATTTGTCACGATGGATGGAAATTATGTTGTACCAAATCCTTTACCAATAACGAAGAATGCTACTCCTTTGACTCCTCAACAACCACCTCCTCCTTCTGATGAGCCTAAAAATGTGGTTCTCGGAGATAGTCCTGTTAAAGGAAACCGTGATGCTAAAGTTGTGGTGGTTGAATTTACAGATTATGAATGTCCTTTCTGTGAAAAATTCTATACTGAAAGTTATAAACAGCTTGTTAAGGATTATGTGGATACTGGAAAAGTTAGAATTGTTGTTAAAGATTTTCCTCTAAGTAACATTCACCCTAAGGCTCAAAAGGCTGCTGAAGCTGCACTCTGCGTTAAAGAACAAATCGGAGACTCTGGATATTTCAGAATGCATGATAAACTATTTGAAAATCAAAAAGATTTGAGTGTGGAGAATTATAAGAAATGGGCACGATTAATGGATGTCTCAGGAGTTAAATTTGATGCTTGTCTGGATAGTGGTAAGTTTGAACAGACTGTGAAAGATAGCGTTGAATATGGTTCTTCATTGGGAGTTACAGGAACGCCTTCTATCTTTATTAATGGAAAAATATTAAGAGGTGCACAGCCATATGAAGTAATCAAGCAAGCTCTTGATTCTGAATTGGCTCTTGCAAAATAATTATTATGAACGTTAAAGATCTTAAATCTGGGCAGGGAAAAGTTGATGTGCAACTCCTTATCAAAAGTGTTAGTGAAGTGAGAAGTTTTAATAAATATGGAAAAGAACTAAAAGTGGCTAATGCTGTGGGTTCCGATGATTCGGGAGAGATAAAGATTAGTCTATGGAATGATGACATTACTAAAGTTAATACTGGAGATACAATTAAGATAACGAATGGGTATGTTTCTGAATTTAATGGAGAAAAGCAGCTTAGCGCTGGAAAGTTTGGAAAAATTGAGACTGTTACTTCTGCAAATGGTTCTGCTCCTGTATCCTCTGCTGTTGCAAAGCCTGTAAAGGCTGTTGCATCGGTAACAAAAGCTCCTGCAGTTGTTAAGAAACCTGTAAAGAAAGAAGCCTTTGATGAAGAAAAAGAAGAAGCTTTGGAAGCTGATGAAGAGAAAGAAGAAGATTTTAATTACGAAGAGAAAGAATTCTGATAGTTAAATTTAAAATACTAAAGTCTCCATGATGTAATGGATGAAAGTGAAAAGGCGATTGTAAAATTTAAGTATACTCCAGAAGATTTCATAGTTGAAGAAATTGGTAAAGATGGAATTTGTGATATTTCTAAGTCTAAAGATGCCTTTAATGAGTTTAAAGTTGATTTTGGTAAACTTGATACTGGAGATAAGAGAATTTTCTTATCGTGTGAACTAGAGAAATTTGATATAGATCATATTAGCGCGATAGGTATTTTGTGTAAAAATTTGAGAATGAGTGCTCATGAAATAGGCTATGCTGGTACAAAAGATAAACGTGCATGGACTTGTCAAAGAATTACTTTTTATAATCCCGATATAGAACTTGTAATGAATTTTTCTCATCCTGGAATTGTCCTTAAGAATTTCAAATGGGCGAAGCATAAACTGCAGATAGGAAATTTGGAAGGAAATAGATTTAGAGTTGTGCTAAGAGACACTGGAAAAGATGCAGGTAAATCAATAGAAAAAATGCGTCGTGCTCGTCTAGTACCTAATGCATTTGGTCAACAGAGATTTGGCTCTCTGCGAAAAGATAATTTTGCTATTGGTAAATTTATTTACAAAAAGAGATATGAACAGGCAGTTTTTGCTTTGTTGAGTGGATTCGGAGAGGAGGAGAATGATGAAGTTAAAAAAGCAAAAAAAAGATTGAAACTTGAGAAAAATATTTTGGAGGCGAAGAAGTATTTTCCTGAAAATTTAGTCATGGAATGTAAAATATTAAATTATCTTTTGCAATTTCCTAGAGATTGGATTGGTGCACTTAAGATATTAGATGAAAAAACATTACTTTTAATTTGTCAATCTGTTCAAAGCAGAATATTTAATGATATTTTAGAGAGAGTTAGTGATGGGAATTTAGATTCTTCTAATCTTGAAATTATGCTTCCAGGGACAATGAGTAAGTTCTCTGAAGGAAAACTTGGAAGAATAGAAAACGAAGTCATGCAAGACCATGATTTAAGATTTGAGGATTTTTCTGTGCCTCAAATTCCTTTTTTGGCTCAAAAAGGCTCAAAGAGAAAGGCTTTTTCTGAAGTAAAAAATTTAGATGTACGAATTGAAGAAGATGAACTTTTTCCTTTAAGCAAGAAGATTATTTTGAGTTTTATATTAGATTCGGGAAGTTATGCTACGACTTTTTTGGAAGGATTTTTTGTCATGAAATGAAAAGAATATAAATTATCCTGTTGGCAAGGCTGGCGGTTGAGGTATTGAATTTCCACTGCTTAAGATGGAAGTTCCTTCACTGCTTCCGCCTGAAAGCCATACGTAAAGGCCAATTCCAATCGCAATTATAATTACGATTATCAAGATCCATATCCACTCACTCATTGCTTTTTTATTTTTCATGTTAATATTATGCTATGCAAGCCCCATCTTTACATCCATTGGGGCAGATATAATAATTGGAAACTACTCCTGTCTGTTTTCCATGACAAGTGTATTCTACTAAAGTATTTTGGACATCGTTCGTTGGGCAAAAATCAGTATAAATGGGATTGGCTCCGGTGCCGGTTGTTCCTTTAACAAAATAGTTTAGTCCATTATCTGAATCTTTACAAATAGTGTCTGAATTACTAGGCCAACAAACACGGCAGTCTGGACCTTCACAAATGCAACCATTTGCTTCACACTGAGAATTTTTAAAATTAAAGGATGAACAAGAAGTTTCTCCAGAGGGCAATGCTGGAGGAGTAGCTAAACTGCCTGATGTTCCAGATTCGCCCAATTGACAATCATTTGAAACTTGAATAAGCATTCCTTGTCCGATAATATCTTTAGGTATCTCAATGTTCAGAAGATTTTCGCGCGCATTCCAACTTTGAGTTTGAGCATCCCAAAAATAAATTTTTGTAATTTTGCAGTCTCCTTTCATATTATTAAATGTCTTTCCGATCATCTCCGAGGTAATCCCGACAAAATTCCACCCATTATAGCGTGGTAATTGAGTATAGGGTAAGGGCAATTCATAGAGCCAATATTCTCCGCCGCGATAGAGTCCATTAAATGTTCCTTCCACAGCCTTATCTGAATAGACCCAAAGTGCTGATTGAGTAATTAAATCATCAATATCTAGATCTTTGAGAGCATTGACGTCTCTATTAGGATAGAGTCTGACATATTTTTGAGTTGTTGGAATAAATGCATAAATTGCTTTAATATGTGATTGTTCTAGTGCTTGAATTTGATCTGGGCTTATAAATCCGTAAATTAAATTCCACCCTTTATTGAATGATGCAGCTCCCTCTCCTGCCCAGTTTATTGCAGAAACAAAACTTACTGCTCCCAAGATAACAATCAATGAGAGAATAAATAACTTATTCATATGTTGCTCAGGACTTTATTGTTCTTAAATATTTCTGATTGGGATTTTTATTTTACTCTGCCTATTACGTACATTTATATACTCTCTTTTTAATAATTTAGTATGGGAGACTTTAGAAACAATCGAGGAACTAGTGGATTTGGCAGTGAAGGCCGTTCTAGAGGTAGCAAGTTTGGCGGAGGCTCTCGTGGAGGTTTTGGAGGAGGACGAAGCGGTGGATTTGGCGGTGGAAGAGGTAGAGATTCTGGGTTTAGCGATGGGCCTCGTGAAATGCATGATGCTACTTGCGATAAATGCAAGAAGCAGTGTCAAGTTCCATTTAGACCTAGCGGAGGAAAGCCAATATATTGCAGTGATTGTTTTAGAAGTAATGGTGGAGACTCACGAAGTAATGATTCTAGACAAAATTTTGCCCCAAGATCCGAAAGAACAGTTGTAACTTCTCCTGGAATATCTCCTGATCAGTTTGCTCAGTTAAACAAGAAGCTGGATAAGATTCTAAACGTTTTAGAACAGTTAGAAATCGAAGTTGTTGAGGGTGAAGATGATGAAAGTGAAGACGATGATGATTCTGAAGACGAAGAAGAAGGAAAGTAAACTTATTTATTTTTTACGAAATACCTTATTAATTGATAGATTCCATAAGTAATTGCAAGAATAATAAGAAAAAGAAGGGCATATGTCCAATAAAGAGGATTGGTAAAATTCTGCGCGACGCGGTCTGAGAGTGCCTGACAGGTTGTTTGTCCAATATAACCTGACGAAGATAAGGAGCACCTTCACAGCAATGATCGAACTCAAAGACGGGCTCTCCAAGAGGCACGCATTGAAAATCTCTTCGATACTCTTTTCCACATGTTCCCTGATAGAACTCTCTGAGATCACATGACTTTCCATCATCAAACATACTTGTTGCATGATCAGAGAAAGGATTCAGAGTATATCCTTGATGTTGACAGAAAGGTGGTGCAGAATCCATAGCTGCATGAACACTACAAGAACAACGATAAACAGAAAAGCAGAAAGGCGCATTATCGCCCATTTCATTACTCTACTAGTACAGAAGACTATATAACTATTTCTTCTTCATCTCTTTCTGATACAACTCATCGACCTTAGACCAATTCAAAATATTCCAGAATGCGGTGATGTAATCTGCACGCTTGTTCTGATATTTTAGATAATATGCGTGTTCCCAGACATCTAGGCCTAGAAGAGGAATTTTGCCGTCCATCAATGGTGAATCTTGATTTGGTGTGCTTATAATTTCTAGTTTGCCTTTATTGAAAACAAGCCAAGCCCAGCCGCTTCCGAAACGTGCTAGAGCAGCTGCATTGAATTGTTCTTTGAATTTGTCTATGCTTGTGAATGTTTTAGTGATTTCTTCTATGACCTTTCCTTTTACTTCTTTTGATTTTGAATCATTAGAGAGAATTTCCCAGAACAACGAATGATTGATGTGCCCGCCGCCATGATTACGTATTGCTGTACGAATATCTTCAGGGACTTTGTTAAGGTCTGCAAGAAGCTGTTCTACTGGCGTAGTTAACTCTGGATTCTTTGCAAGAGCCTCATTCAACTTATCCACGTACGTCTGATGATGCTTGGTATGATGAATTTCCATCGTTTTTGCATCGATGAAAGGCTCGAGAGCGGTATATTCATAAGCAAGTTTAGGTAATGTATAATGCATTTACTTATTTCACAACAGCAATATTTAAAAGTATCTTTTTTTGTGCGAGAGTATGAGTCAAAATAATTATTCTCTTAATTTTCAGAGAAATGAACTACTTAATACGCTTGTGCAAAGAATAACTATGCAGAGAACTCTAGACTGGAAAGTTGTCTCGAATAGATTTAAAGATACTGCTCTTGGAAGAAATAAAGTTTATCGGAGAGCTATTCTTGCATCAAGAGTAAGTGAAATTTCTTTTAATCAGGCGCTCGAGAATTTTTCTAAAGAATATGATGGAAGAATACAATGCAATCCTATCCCAAATCACACTTCGACAACTAATTATAACTTTAGTGTGAGAAAAGATGAATTAATTATTCACGAAAGATATGTGTGAGGAAATGAATTTACTGGAATTGATGCTCTTGCTGTTGTTGATGGTTTGCCAACTATTTTTGAATGTAAACTCTTAAAGATGAGGGATAGAAATAAATTAATGCAAAAAGCTGCGAACCCTGAAAGGATCATGAAAAAAGTGGCCCCCGTTAAAGACTTCTTTGGAAAACAATGTGCTTATGTTTTAGTTATTTTCCTGAATTAGTAAATTATCGAGGACTTTTTGAATTCTAGAAATCTGGAGGACTAGTTGTTCCATTCTTTATGGATGCTCGAGAATATTTTCAAGGCCTAATTAAAGCTATGAGAGAACATGATCTTTGGACTCCTGAATTAAATAATGATTCTTATTTGAGAGATCATATGAGAAAATCCTTCAAGTAAAGCCAGCATTAACTAAAATATAATAAATGGATAGAAAACTCTATTTCTTCTTGGTTTTCTTAACTGCTTTATCTTCTACTTGAGGTTTAGAAGCATCTTCTAATTTCTTTGCAGCTTTTTGCTTTTCTTCTCTGTATGATGCAGTCCATTTCAATTTACGTTTATCACGCTTAAGTTTAAGGGCATTCTTTCTGCATTTGCTTGAGCAATAATAACTGACAGTACCATCGTTTTGAATTAAATGCATTCCTCGAAATGCGTCCTCTTCTAGACCACAAAATACACACTTGACCATTATTCTTTAGGCCTCCGTTCATAAGTTCCTTTTATTCTTCGTGCTTCAATTTCTGTTTCACGTAGTGTTAGAAGATCGCCTACCTTTACCGTGCCTTTGACATTTCTACGCATTACTCGGCCGACATTTCTTCCTGAAAGAATTTTACACATAACCTGTGTGACTTCACCACGCGCGCCTGTTCGACCGACAAATTCTTCGACAACCCCGTTTACTGGAGCGTCATTACTAAGACGTTCGACTTTCATCGATGCCCCGCTTTCTGATGTTTTATCTTTAATCTGTTGTTGTTTTGCCATTATTCCTACTTAGACATCAAGAATTAACTAATTTAAAATTCTTGAGTGTCATCAAGAACTTTTCTGTTTAGATGGTTCTTGAGATTTTAATTTTGCTTGTGCAATATCTTTATCTGCTTCGCCTGGTTGAATTACTGCAACGGCGGCAGTGCTTACGCCGATTCCGACTGCAACTCCTAGCTTTTGTTTTGAATCTACTTCGACACAGAGAATATTTTTCTCTTTGCAAAGTACTGGAAGGTGTGCAACAATTTCTTTGGGACTAACATCACTAGCGTAGACAACGAGTTTGGCGACGCCTAGCTCTATGGCTTTCGTTACTTCGTTGGTTCCTTTGTCAACTTTTCCGGTTTTTTTTGCTTTTTCAACAATGTTATAGAAGTCCATTTGACCTCCGTAGTTTAATTACGTCGATAACCTTTGCGGTTTTCGAGTGCCACAAGATCCTTATGTCCTGAGGCCTCATCGGCTTCTGTTAATGCGAAGAATGGCTTTATAAATGTTTTTACGTTGTAGTAGTCTATTGAAATAATTTTATTTCTTTAAAAACTCAATTTCTTCTTCAGTTAATTTCATTTGTTTTTGAATAGATGCCTGTAAAAGAATTGGTTTAAGAAGTACAAAATCTCTCATTGCGCGCTTTGAAGAACAGTGTACTAAACGAGCATATTTCTTCGCTATTGATTTTTTCTTTTCTATTTTCTGATTGTTCATCCAAATTTTTAAAATTCTTTTTGGTGGCTCGTATTTTGTAAATCCAGTTGAAGGAGTTGTTTTAGCGTATGAAATTCCTGCACTTTGAAAAATATTTTGATAAATTAAAAATCTCCATGACTGATTTTTATAAATTCTCCCCCTAAATACGTCTGCTTTTCCTAAAGCATCGTATGCTTTTGCTAATGCCAAACCTTTGTATTCTTTTGGAATGTTCTCTTCAAGCCAAAGAAGAATTTCATCTAGAGACATTTTTGTTGAATCGTAAATGTCTAAAAAATCTCTTCTTTCTTTAAACACTTTTCTTAGGATATTAAAAATTGTATCTTCTACATCTCTTTTTTCAGTAACATCTATTGTTAGTGGACCATAAGAATATGACTGTAAATCATTTAGAGCGGCGCGTAAATCTCCCTGAGACTTAATTGCTAATTGAGTGAAAAATAAGGGCTCTCTACGAAGGCCTTCCTTATCTGCAATATTTTTTAAAATTATCGCTATCGTACTTATAGGAAGGGCTTTCATTTCAATCAACTTACATTGATTACGAAGCTGTGAGAGTTTTGATTGCCAAACATCATTGCAAGTCATAATAATTGGATATTTGGTTGTATCGAGAATTCTTATAAGTTCTGGAATTCCACCTATATCGCTTCCTGTAACTCCATCAACTTCGTCCATGAGAAGAACTTTTCCCTTTTTGAATAGGCTTTGCTGAAGAGTTGCGGGTTTAAGTACTTCCTCAAGTTTTGCCCTATTACGTAAATCTGAAGCGTTTAATTCTAATATTTCAAGTCCATTTTCTTTTGCAGCCGCTAATGCGAGAGAAGTTTTACCAGTACCTGCCGAGCCATATAAAATTGCTGCTTTTTTCTTTGGAAATTCTTTAAGAAATGCTTTCAAATCTTCTACTGCTTTATCTTGTCCGATAATATCAAGATAATTAGAAATTCGATATTTTTCAACAAGATTTTCGTGATCGTTCATGTTAATCTCCACACTCGTCATACCATTTTTTATATTCCTTGCTCTTAAGGACAGCTAATCCCGTAGAGGTTTCCATAAAACTGTAAATCTCGTTATCTCTTAATTCGATCTTTATCAGTCCTTGTTTTTCCAAATTTTTGAGCATTTTTATTATCTCCTCTTCTGAAAAAAATTCTTTAAGTCTTTCTAAGTTTGTTTTTCCGATATTAATTTCGTAAAGTAACCTATACTCTTTTTTTGTTATCATTGCTATGTGCTTTTGCCTTGTCCTGCAAGGACAAAGGACGCAAGAAGCGCTTGCAGTTGCACAAACTCATCTGAACCTTCAGTCATACGAAATTCTATCTCTCCTGTTTTTTCAGTAATTCTGACTTTCACTTCTGGTTCTATTTGAAGATTCCAAACTTCTTTTTGAATCATTCTTATTACGTCGGTGCCGGAAATACTTTCTTTTAGCATAACTTCCAGTAATTTATCTCGCGCAGTTACATAATCTCCTGAGAGGGCATAATCTAGTACAATTTTAATTCCTTTTGGTTTTGATGATGCCGAAATCATATTAATCATCTCTGAATTTATATCTGGAGAGATAGATGCGGTTGCCTGGAGTAGATTAATTGCCCTTCTACAATCTCCCTCACTAGACTCGTAGACTGTTTGGAAAGCGTCTTCTGAAAGAGTTAACTTTTCTCTTTCAGCAATTCTTTTTACAACTTCAGAAACATCTTTCTTTTCAAGTAATTTAAATCTAAAAACAACACAACGAGATTGAATGGGATCGATGATGTTGCTTGAATAATTGCAAGACAATATAAAACGACAAGTATTTGTGTAATTTTCCATGGTTCTTCTTAATGCTTGTTGTGCTTCTCTTGTTAATGCATCTGCTTCATCTAAAAAGATTACTTTAAAAGGTACATTTTCAAGTGCTTTTGTTCTAGCAAAGTCTTTAACTTTCTGTCTTACGACATCTATTCCTCTTTCATCTGACGCATTTAATTCTAGATAATTTTCTCTCCATGCTTCTCCAAATAACTCTTTTACTACTATTAGAGCCAGAGTGGATTTTCCCGTTCCAGGTGGACCTGCGAATAAAAGATGAGGAATATTTAACGCTTGAACAAGAGACCTCACTCTTTTAAGAATTTCTTGCTGACCTACTAAATCTTCGAACTTTCCTGGTCTGTACCTTTCTGTCCAGATATCGCTTTGCCCCATTATTTAAACTCCTGAATATCCCATCTTTTTATCATCTCTTTTGACCGATGTGAGTTTTTATAAAGATTTGTATACAAATCTTTCTGCCTCAGCGACGATAGTGTTATTATGGAATAAAATTAAAGAAATATGACTATTTATTGGAAAATTTCTAATATTCAAGTTATACCTTAAAGTGAAAACTTAATACCCTTATTGATTTATTATCTAAAAGTTTAATTTAATTAAGTAAAAGAATAAATTAATAATGCTACAATAATTTAAATAACTCTATAGAATATAATTAAGCGCGATGCATTCTACGTTTTCTCTTTTCTTTCTTTAGACGTTTACGCTGCCACTTCCAACGCATTTGGTTCTTTTTCTTCCAACGTCGTGATGATCTTTTCATAGATTTCTGAGAAAAAGTAGATTTATAAATCTGTTCCTTGATGATTTTATATGAAAGATGTACCCTATTTCAAGTCACAAGTTGAGACCTTACAGCTAATTTTAGATGGAACTCGTGATAAACGAGTCTGTGCAGTAGGAACTACCTGCATAGGAAAGACGACTTTAGTTGAAACCCTTAGTGGTGCATATGATATGGATGAAATCTTATTCCCACTTTTAACTTTAGAAGAGCAAGTATATGTTTGTCAAGATCCGTGGACTAAAGAAATTGGACAAACTATGACTCGTCTTGCAAAGGAAAGAATAAAAGTTGAAGTGGGAAAACCGATTTTTGGTACTATCATTTTTGATAGCGATATAATAATTTATCTCTGTGCTAGTGAGTATCTTTTGAGACAACGTACACTTTCTAGAGGGAAAAATTGTGACTATGCTTTTAGAATGCAAGAACAAATTGAACAAGAAATAAAGAATTCAGAAATTCAATATATTCGTTTTCTTGTTGGTTAAAGAGAACTTTGCAAGAAATCTAGATTAAATTTAAATACTCGAAAAATACTCTCAAAATATGAAAACTGATCCGAAAATTTCGAACAATAGAGTTATTTACGAATATCGAAATTTTTCTGCAGTTGGCGTTTTAGGAGAATGTAATGTGCCTTTATCTGAGTGGTCCTCTCCTCAATTTTCTCTTCCTGAGCTAGAATATAGTCCTGTTAAAAATGGAGATAATTTTAAAGTACTTGCAATGTTTTTATATCAACCTAGATCCCATTTAGATTTAGTGGCGTATAGTGCTAAAGCGGGATCTTATTCTATTTTTTCTACAGGACTTGATTTGAATTTAGCAAAAGCTAATGTTGACTTAATAACTAATAAATTAAATTTTCAAGTTAAAACTCCAAATGAAAAATTCATAAATGAATTTGAAACAGATTTTAATCTTCAAGTTAACGGAGTTTATAGTATTGCCAGTGAATTTTCTGGAATTGTCGGAATATCTCCTGAAAGAATTGTTGGATCTGCAAAATATGCAAATTTCTTGTACCTCTATCACGGTCTTACTTCAATAGAGGCCTTGAAAAAATCAAACAAGCGCTTTAGTTTATCTGAAATATTTGATGAACCTAAATCAAATCGGAGTAAATGGAACTAGAATTTTTCTATTTTAGATCAAGTTTCTTAAAGTCGAAGATCTAGAAATTTAATTCCTCTAAACTGTCTATAACGAACACTTTTTCAAGAGATTCGCGAAGAGAGAAATATAAATCTCTATCTTCGCTATTATCAAATTCTGAAATGTGAATTTTTGTAATCCAAGTGTCTCTGAAAGTCTTTTTAAATTCTAATATGACTTGCCCCACACTTGGAATTTCATAAATCTTATTTCTTGATCCTTGAGTGCCATGTTGATTATCTAAAAAGTATCTGAAATAATCAGATCTAAATTTTCCTCCAAATCTTTCTACAACTTTTTGTAAATCGTATTGAAGTATATCTAAACTTAATGAATCATATTCGACTTCTTTTGGAATATTTATTTCCATAATCTTTCTTAATTACATATTTTATAAATATCTAGGTTGTGAAAGATTAGCAATTCGTATGGGCATCTATCTTTAATTTTGCTCTTCACATCATTTTATAAACCACTATTTGTTCTAGGTGTTATGGCCTCAACTGCACCTGGCGCAAGAAAAAAGAAACTAGACTATAATGTAGATGGCGCAGTGTTTGATGATTTTATGAAAACCTGCAGTAAAAAGGGATATGCTCCGCAAGTAATACTGGAACTTGCAATGAAGAAGTTTATTCAAAACGGGCAAGTTTAAACTCGTTCTATAATTACACAATTTTTACTTTATCCAATCCTTTGAAATGTGTTATTGGAGATTATTTGATTCAGAAAAATAAGTTCTATTTATCTTTACAAGAGACTTTTCTAAAGCAAGTATTTTCGTGATCGTTTATAAGACCAACTGCTTGAAGGTGCGCATAAATTATTGTTGAACCTATAAAAGAAAACCCCCTATTCTTCAATTCTTTTGAAATTGAATCTGAAAGAGAACTTTTTGGAGGAATATCTTTTATGGATTTGATGTTATTTATTATTTGTTTATTCTCAGAAAAGTTCCAAAGATATTTATCGAAACTTCCAAACTCTTTTTGTATTTCTAAGAACAGTTTGGCATTTTTTACAGAGGCAGTAATTTTTAATCTATTACGAATTATCTCTTCATTTTTCATTAGTTCTTCTATTTTTCTTTCATTGAATTTTGAAACTGCTAATGGGTCGAAATTTTTAAACGCTTTTCTATACCCTTCCCTTCTTTTAAGGACTGTCAGCCAACTCAACCCTGCTTGAGCAGATTCTAAAATTAGAAATTCGAAATGTTGCAAATCATTATGTTTGGGAAAACCCCATTCCTCGTCGTGATATTTCTGCATAATTTCACTCCCTGTGCACCATGCGCATCTAGAAATTTCTTGACTCATTTTGAATATAAATATTTGAAGGATTTAAATGTATTTAGAGTAGTATAGTATTAATAGTCTTCTTTAATAATAATTACAATGGAACTTAAAAAAATAACTGATATTCTAGATATGGAATTTGATATTGAAAATGTAAAAGAAGATTGGTCTTTGATGTTTGACAGGTTATTTGTTCAAAAATCTGTTCCGACATTTAGAACAACACTAAAAAATATTGGCTTAATGATTGCAAATTCTCACGAAGTCAATAAAATTTATACTGCCTTCTCTCCGAGTAGATATATTCTTGAAGAGATACGCTCTCGTGGAATAGTTAATGTTCTCCTTATTGTAAAACATCCCTTTGATTGGGATGGAAGAAGAAATGGAAAAGGATTTTTGCATTATACTGAAAGAGATTATCAATTAATGGAATCTACTGGAATTTCCATTTACTCACTGCATACTCCTCTTGATAAAAATAGAAATGATGATGTTGTTTCTACTGCTTATGCATTTGCTAAAGTAATAAAAATGAAAGTTGAAAGAGAATTTGCTAGTGGGGGAGAAGACAATCCTGAAATTTTAATTGGTCTTATAGGAAAAATGCCTGATGGAAAAATCGGTGCGCTTGTAAAACGTGTAAACTCTATTTTAGATTATAGAGTCAAAATAATGAAAGTTAATGATGAAGTCGGAAAATGTGCAATAGTTACTGGTGGAGGTTTTGTTCCTCGCCTTATAGAAGAAGCAAAAGAACTTGGAGTTAACACATATATTACAGGTATCATCTCTCCAAATGCATCAGATTATGATAGGGAAAATTATAAATCGACACTTTCTGCTGTAAACAAAGCGGGTATAAATGTTATTGGATGTTCGCATTATCTTACTGAGAAATGGACTATGCTCTATTCTATTCCATATTTCTCACAAATTTGTAAATCTGAGTTTATTGAAGATAAAGAAGCAAAGAATTTGCTAGAATAGAATCTAGGATCATAAAAAAGATGCAACGCTTTAACTTAAAATATCGAATACTTTTTGTTTCTCAACTGACTAAAATAATTGGAAAATCATTAACTTTAAAGATTTTAGTCAAATTATACTAAATAGAAATTTTAGAAGCGAGATAACAAAAATTACCCATCATTTCATCCATTGTAAGAGACATTTTGTTATGGGCATTAGAAAATTTCTCTTTTCAGTCTCTAAATAAGTTTTTCTATCAGTTACAACTAACTTACCTATTACCTCTATTGAGGCTAGTATATTCGAAAACTCCGAAACTTTCTCAAATTCTTTCTTTCTCCAATTAAAATCCAATTAAATGGGCTGCCTTTCTCCTGAAGTCTTTCTATATCCCATATATTTTAACATATTTACACTAGTGTGAATAGTGAATAAACATTTAAATGTACCTCGGATTTAAAACATATATGAAAAGGAAAGTTATAAAACAAGGACATAATACTCTAACTATAACTCTCCCGAATAAATGGGTAAAAGAACTAGGCATTGTCTCAGGAGATGAACTTGACGTCGTAGAAAATAATGGATCGATAATTGTAAACGGCAAACAACATTCTGAAAATAAATCTACGACTATCGACCTTACTGGTCTACGAGTGCCCATGATCTGGAGATTTTTTCAATCTGCATATCGGGAAGGATATAATGAAATTAAATTAGTATTTGATCCTGATCAGAAAAATCATGAAGGAGTTTATAATTATTATACGACTCACTTTGAATATAGTGGAATTGGTGAACCTAGGCCTGCTGTAAGGCCAACTATAGCAGCATTATAGGATCTAGTTAATCGTTTTATCGGTATTGCAATTATAGATCATAAATCGAATTATTGCCTTGTAAGAGAAATGGGCGAGCTCACAGGTAAAGAATTTGACAATTCTCTAAGAAGAATTTTTCTTCTTTTACTTGAAATATTTGATTATGTAATTGGTTTGATAAAAGAGAACCAAATTGGAGACAGCGATATTTGCAAGACTCTTCATCTTATGGATACCAATGTAGATAGATTTGTCGATTATTGCTGTAGAATAAATAATAAAATTAATGATTCATCGTTTAATAAGAAAAAACCAATTATGTTTTCCACATTATTTCTAATTGAACTTTTAGGAGATGAATTTAAATATATTGGAACACATTTAGCAAAATCTAAGAAAAAAGTTGATGAAGTTCTTCCTTTCGCAGAAAGTGTAAAGGGCCACTTTGAAATGTATTATAATCTATTTTATAAATTTGATAGAGAAAAGGTAAAACAATTCGGAGAGGATGATTTTAAAATTTATAATGATCATTTTAAATGGAAAGCTTCTTCAAATAGTGATGCTAAAAGCATTAGACGACATCTAATGCAAATTAGTAAATTTATCTTTTGTTTAATGGAATTAAGAATTGAGATGGAATTTTAGAAAATTATTTTAATTTTAATAGATCTTATAAAATTGGTGGAACAAGGTTTGGAGCAGTAAGCGTTTCGACAACTTTAACACGAGAAAATAGATTATTACCTGAAATGAGAAAAATATAGTTTTTATTTTCTTCTTCTGGAAAATATATTTTATTGAAATATACTTTTCAGGAATCATTTGTTTAATTGATGTTTGACCAGTTATTTGTTCAAAAATCTTTCCCAGCATTTCTAGAGAGTTTATGTAATACTGGGCTGATTATTAATAATTCCAGCGAAGTGAACAAAATATATACTGCATTCTCTCCTAGCGGATACGTTATTGAAGAGATACGCTTATAAGTCTCATTACATTCAAAATCCCATGGGATTTTGGGGAGTTGTTGATGATGTTATTGCAAATGCAGATATTCTAGTTGTAGTCGGAGATGCGAGAATGCCTGAACTATCTAGGAACAGCGAAATTGAGAGAAAGGTGAAAAAACATAGAAAAGAGCTTGTTATGGCATTTACGAAGAGAGATCTTACTTCTCCTGCTAAGCTTGCAATTGCGCGTAAAGAATTCCCTAATGCCTTTTTCGTTTCTGGAACAAAGAATGAGGGAGTTGGAGAATTAAGAAAGCATTTAAAAATATTAGCTAAACGATTGAATATTGAAGAGCCTCACGTGGGAGTTGTTGGGTATCCTAATGTGGGTAAAAGTGCTTTACTAAATGCTCTTGCTAGGAGAGCTAGAACAATGGTTGCTGACAAGCCGGGAACTACGCGTGGAGTGCAATGGGTAAAATCTGGTAACTTACGAATTTTAGATACTCCTGGAGTTATCCCTTATGAAGATGGTTCATCAAAACTTGTTCTTCTTGGATCAAAACATCCTGATAGAATCACTGATCCAGAAAAAGTCGCATATCAAATTGTAACGATGGCAAAGCAATCTCCAAATGCCCTGCAAGAATGCTATGGACTCGAAACAACTACTTTGAAAGATGAACAAACTTTAGTTGAAGAAATAGGACATAAGAGGGGTTTTCTCAAACGTGGTGGAGAAGTAGATGATAAAAAAACTTGTATTCAGATTATACGTGATTGGCAGAAAGGGAAATTGAAGATTTAATATCTAAGGTTTACGAAAATAACTTCCCTCTATGGAATTAAGAACGTGATATTGACCCATATTTGGATGATTTGAGTCTGCTCCAATATGATAAAGTACTGCTTTTTCGGTTTGGTTATATTGTCTATGTTTTCCCGTTTTTGGATCATGACGAGAAGCTCTTATATCTTCCTTTACTTTACTAGAGATAGTGCGATCAAATTTTAATCTTAGAGGAAGAATAAAATCTATGTATAGTCCCATTGCTTCTCTTTTCCAAGGATTTTGAATTTGAGAGATAATTTCAACATAATCTGGGTTTTGTGAAAGTTGCTGTTCTACTTCTTGAGAAGGCTTAGAATTTATTCTAGAATGGACACGATAACCTGTAGCTGTTGATAATAGTGTTAACCCTGCAATTCCGGCCATAATTTTATTTGTTAGTTTCATTGTGCGCTTTATTATAACTACTAGATAGTTACACTTTATAAAGCTTTTGATTTGGCATAAAACTCTATACTATGAAGAAACAATTATAAAGAAATCTTACGAAGAGAGTGTATGAAAAAAGTGATTCTTGCTTTTAGTCTAGTTATATTTATTCTCTTGATATTATCTTTTTCAAATAATCAAACTGGCAAGGCAATTTTCAGTGGCTCAAGTGGATCTGGAAATACAAATGTTGGTGGAGCATGTTCACAGGCTCCATTTGCAAATGATCCAAAAGCTCAACTTTGTGGAAAAGGATGTTGTTTTGGAGGATTTAGTTGTTATAATGATCAAGTGTGTTGTGATGAAAAAAGTGAAGAAGGTGATGGTATTGCGGGAATAATATACTATTGTAAAAAAAAGTGTGATATAAATAATAAGATGAAGCAATGTGGAGAAGTTTGTTGCGATTTAACCAAGGGGGAAGTATGTACTGAACAGGGTCTTTTTGGAAAGACACATGGAGTCTGTTTAAAGGCTGAACAAGCGAAAAATGGGTGCAATATTGCAGCTGGAGAATCAATGTGTCCGCTAAAAGGCGAGCTAAAAGAATGCTGCACTGCAAATCAAGATTGTAAATCTAAGAAATTAGGTCTAGCTGTAACTCCAGACTTTTTGAAAAAGACTATTTGGGGTTGTAGTGTTAACAAGAATAAAAATGAAGGGTGTGGAAAAAATACTTTCTGTCAAGGAAAAGAGGGAGAGTTTAAAGATTATGCAATTTGCTGTAATCCTTCCTTACATGAAATTTGTGCTAATCATCCTAATGGGCAACCATATTGTTATGTTCAAAAAACATTTCCTGATCAAAAAAAATTAAGCTTGATGAATAGAATTAGATCATTCTTTAGTTGGAGTTAAAATGAAAATTTTAAATGCTGTAAAAAGATACTTTAATTTATGTGAGAAAGTAATTGGAAAAACTTTCAATGAGAGATTCTTTTTATGGAGTAGTTTTATCTTTGTATATGGGTACCTTATTTTAGTTTTAGTTCTTCCTATGCTTTTGAATAATGCAATGATGATGTGGGATCATCCTGGACTTTATTTTTCAGTATGGTATCAGAAAGTTTATGTGTTTCCAGATTTATTTGCCTGGAACCCTTATTTCTATGCTGGATTTACGCAGAATCAATTCTATCCTCCACTTTATGTTTATATCTCTGCTGGACTTTCATATTTATTCCCCATAACTATTTCCTTGAGAATTATGCTTGCACTAACCCTACTTTTAACACCTCTATCCTTTTATGTTTTTGCACGCGCCCTTAAATTTTCTAAAGAAAAATCTGGTTTATGTATGCTTATAATGTTTTCATTATTATTTTTATTTCCTACAAATTATTATGGGGGAAATCTACCTTCTACATTTAGGATAGGTCTTGTAACTCATGCTTTTGGAATGATGTTATTTTTCTTTTACTTTGCATCTTTGATTAAATCTAAAGAAAGTGGAAAATTTGTTTTACCTACGATTATTTTCAGCGCAATTATTTTAAGTCATATTATTGCTGCAGTCGTATCTGGCCTATTATTACTAACTTTTATTTTTCTTTATTGTAAAGAAAAAGTATTTAGAAAATTTTTGTATTTGCATATAAGTTTAACTTTTCTTCTGACTGCTTTCTGGACGATTCCATTTTTAGCAAAAAAATCATTTATGACGGTCATTCACCTCTCAAATAATGGAAACATTGAACTGTTCTCCATTTTGGCTGTTTTTTATGCTTTGTTTATTATTTTTAGTAAGAAATATTTAGATAATGTAGAAAAATACCCTGTCGCATTATTTCTTCTAATTATATTATCCTTATCTTTATTAGGGCAGATATTTTATAATGTGCCATTTCATTTTTACAGATTAACTTACTTTTTTCTTCTAATGTTTCCAATTATAATCTTATCATTGTATAAAAAATCTGCAATATTAAACTTGATTATTATTGGAGTGTCAGTGATAATGATATTTACTTCTGCACCTATAAATCCAATAGGGCCAAAAATGATGGAAATTTCACCTGTCCAATATGTACTTGATGGAAGAACATTTATTGTTGCTTCCTATGATGAAGAAACTGCCCCTCACCTCCTTCAGAACATAATTCCATTAGAAAATAAAATCAATAGCATAAAGGGACTTTATGTTGAATCTACTCGAAATGGAGAATATATTCTTAATTTTGAAAAAGAACTTGACCCAGATAAATCTCTTTCATGGGGTAGCCTGATTTATGGTCAATATCCTCCGAAGAATAAATCCCTTATTGAAGATATCTTGCCATATCAATTTAATTTGTTTGGGATAAATTATGTTATTATTTCTGAAGATAAGGCGCGACTGGAATGGGAAAAACTACAAAATATTTCAAAATACGAAAACTATGGAAAAATAAATTACTCTCTTTATAAAGTTGGAGATTACGCTTTAGCTGAAGTTATTAAAAAACCAGTCAGAGTTGTAGACTCTGCAATCTGGAAAGAAGAAAGTCTTAATTGGTTGTTCTCTAGCGCCATAAAAGAAGAAATTCTAGTTAGTGAAAATGTTCCTCAAATAATTGGCTCTTTTAGTGATGAAGTTGATGTTTTGACGCAGAGTGAAAGACAAGATTATGTTAAACTTTATGTTTCATCTGAACAACCAGTCCCAGTTTTAGTTAAAATATCTTACTTCCCTAACTGGAAAGCTTATCAAGATGGCAAAGAAATTCCAATTTATAGAACTTCTCCAGACCTTATGTTAATTTATGCTACGGGGAATGTTGAACTGAGATATGAACAATTGCCAGTTGATGTTGTTGGAGAAGGTCTAACTCTAGCTGGAATAATTTTATTTTTAATTTTATACTGGAAATCTCTTTCGAGAAAAGTTGTGAAGAATCATAAGAAAAGAAGAAAATATTCTTAAGGATTGAGTTTCATTTTTTCTACTTCTTCTTTGAATGTTCTTGCTTTTTCCTCTCCAATTATTTCAAAATAAGTTTTAACATTTGAATAAAGTGCTTCTCCTAAACTATTTTTCTCTTTTATTAATTTTGCAATATCTGCTTCTGCTAATGAAGTTTTTGAAAGTACTCTCCAACCCTTGATGGGCTCTATAGGGGCTAATTTTTCATAAGCTAGCGCTCCCAATATATGTTCTGAATCTAGTAACTCATCATAAGAAAGTTCATCTAGAAGAACTTTTGATTTCTTTACATCTACTTTAGTATAATCCTTTATTACCAAAGCCGTTTCTTTTTCTACTCCGATATTTAATTCTTTAAGTCTCGCTTTCAATAGAGTTCCTTCATTTCCTAGTTCAACTGTAGATTTTTTTAATTCTTCAGAAATTTTTTGAATCATTTTTCCTTTCTGAATAACCTGTACTGCCTCTCCAAGACTAGGATAATTTTTTAGCTCTAATTTATTGAGTCTTCCAATATGATGATCGAATGAATCTCTCTGCTTTTCTAGAAGCTGAATATATTCATTTGCTTTACGAAGAATAATGTCTGTTCCTTTCAATGAGTGCCTCATGTTTTTGTAATATGCTGTCACGTCATGTTTTCTTTCAGATATTGCAATAACCAAACATCCTGTTTGCTTTGCAGTCCTTTCTGCAGCTTTGTGCCTAGTACCTGTTTCAGTTGTTTTTATCTTACTATCTGGAGTAAGAAGAACATTTGCATACTCGATTCTTTTTATGTCTTTAGAAAGAACTATCGCTCCATCCATTTTGGTCAGTTCCATCAGACGTTGAGGAGTAAATCTACAGTTCACGCGAAAACCTCCGTCAATTAAAGGGAGAACATGTTCATTTGCTATTGCAATCAAAGCACCTTTTCCTGCTTTTAATGCTCCATCTATGGCCGTTCGAATGTTTGTTCCAGGTGCAATAATTTTAAGCACTGAGAAGAATTCTTCTTCAGTTACTTTACTTAATTGATGTTGAATAATTGTCCCTTGTACTTCTTTTTTTTCTTCCATAATTTCATACTCTTTCTCTAACTATGTGCCTCTAGTATATAAGTTTTTTTGCTGTTTCTATCGACGGGATTCCGTCGATACTATTTTTTCAAAAACTTTTTTTAGAAATAATCTCTAACTTTGTCTTTCCAAGAACTTCTTTTTTCATGCCTAAAAAGAGCGTTGACTCCTAGAGCTACAAGAGCTCCAACAGCTGCTGCAACTGCTATAGATGTTAGAGGATGTTGTTTAATGACTTTTTCAGTCATCTCTTTAGCTTCTCCAACTCGCTCTTTTGTATCTTCTAAGGCTTCTTTTGCTTCTTTTACAAGATTCCTTGCTCTAGATATTTTTTTTGTTCGTGCCATGTTCCTCCTTATCTTTGTACCTTTACTACTACTCCGATGAGTAGAAGAATGATCCCCATGATTAAAAGTGAAATAGTCTTTGAAAGAGCAAGGTACTCAATGCCGAAGAAGACTGCTGAAAGAGCAAAAATAATTATTGAACTTGCAATTATTAGTGTGGCTAGCAATTTTCTCATTAAATGATTAGTAAACTCTTTAACTGTTGAAACGATACTATTAACAAATTCGCCCTCTACCATTTTTACAGCTTTTCTAACTTTACTTTCTACGAATTCTTTTAGATAGTCTGAGATCCCCATGCTTCTATGATGTAAATTTAATATAAAAACATATTCTGTTTGTGAGAGTGGTAAAATTTGGGGCTTTGTGCAAGAATTGTCGCCCTATTATTAGTTTTCATCCTTTCTAATTTAGAATATTTTCTAATAATTTAGTCGCTTTTGTTGGTTCAAATGGAGAACTGAAAAAAATGAAATTACCCACTGGTCTACCTGGAAAAGCATATGCATTTACCCCGTAGATATTTGCTTCTGCTTTTTCATAAAGAGTCCTAGTTAGAGAATAGACTGTACCTGGAACATTATTATTTGCAAAATATTTAAATGTATAATGGTGTACTCCTGGTTTTGAAGACTCTGAATGATAATCTAATTTTATTTCTCCTTTTGATTTTGAGAGAATTTTTCCAGGATCTTCATCGATAAAAGTTTTTTCTTTGATTGCAGCTTCTACTCCTTGAATGATTTTTTTCTGTTGACTACTTCCAGGAGTATATTCGAACATATCTAAAGCTAAACCATGCTGAGAAAGAGAATGAGCATGAGCTTGAAGCAAATCCGCCCCATATTCGTAGAGTTTTCCTGTGATGACTGCGAGTAGTCCCCTGTAATCTTTACAAGCTACGCCTATCATATTTTCTTGCTGAGAAAAAGACTGAACAACTGGTTCTCCAGATTTATGTGCTTTTGAAAGCTTTGAAATCCAAAATGGGACTGTTTCCTTATATCTTCCGCTCCTAAAATCTGGTCCTAAATCCTCTAGAAGAGATAAACCTGCCTCATCAAAAAGATTTGCCTCGTATATTGACTCTTCCGGTTTTTTATCTAGAAATTTCATGGTTCTTTTATAGAGTTCATCTAGATCCCCCCATAATGGAAATTCTTTTCCTTCAACAGACCCATAATCTGCGTGAGCAAATAAATAAAGTGCGCGCATTCTCATTGAAGTTTTTGCAATATTTGCTAGTTCTCTAACTCTAATTGTATCATTCAATCTGCTGGAAAATGCTTCATAAGAAACATTTGGATGTGCTTCTACAAGAAAATGTGTTGTATCCAGAGTTTCAGTAGAAATTTCAAGCTCTCGCATAATTTCAAGATATTCTGATAAATTATTACTAACTACTCCCCTACTAGCATTTGATTTTGGAATATGCTTTATCAACAAAGCTAGATCTATTGCGGCTGCATCATCTGGAGAAAGATAAGAATATTCTTCTGCAATATTGGGATATGCAGATTTCTCTCCAGTTAAAGTTTCTCTAGTTTCAATTTTTTTTAATGCAAATTCTGCCCTAGTTAAATTAGCAGCTCTATGCTCTATAGGGTGCATTCCGGCCTCTAAGCTTCTATATCCTGGTAAAATTTTCTGAAGAACATCTCTTTCAGCTAAATACCTAAGACTTCTTGATCTTAATCCCTGATCGTAAAATAATTTTCCGAAAATAGTACTCGGATGTGTCCAATTACGTGCTTCTTCATAAAACCTAGGCTGGACTGTATCATTAATAGAAAGTCCGTTGATTTGAGCGACTCTTACAAGTGAAAAAAATAACTTTGTTTTTTCCTTAGGATCATTTATAATCTCTCTAATTGCTTTGGGCCTTATATGTAGACCTTGAGGAGTTAGAAGAAAATCATCAGTAAGAGCATATCCTTTTCTTAGAACCGATTTCATCTGAGAATCTGCGAACCGACTAATATCTTTTCTTGCTTTGATTAATTTTTCAAGTGCATTTTGACCTAAATTATCTAAATCTCTCCTTTTAAGAGTGTCTGGCTCTGTACTGCCCATTCTTTTTAAAATTAGATCTGCTCTTTTTTGCGGATCGGAACAAACAGAAAACATTCTTTGAAGATTTAATTCTGCACGCATTTTTAGTAGTGTGCCTACACTATCCCTCATAGATTCTCCAAAGTTCATATTTGAAGATATTTCTCTTGAACTCATGAATGATCTTGCTGCATTTACCCATAATGCTGCATGATAATGGCGTAGTCCACCGATCCCATATTTTATATTAAATTCCTTTACTACGCCATAAGTTTCAGGATGCTTATTTCTTAGTTCTTCTAATAACCTTAAATTATGAAGAAAAAGAGCAGAAAGATTGCCTTGTTTTTTCAAAACTTCCCTTATATCTGAAATTAAATCTCCATCTCCATAAAGTAAACGCATATCTAAAAAAGAGTTTAAATCTAATGGTTGAAAACCTTGAATATCTGATAAATTATGAATTCCTTTATCAATTTTTAACCCATACTTATCTGAGAAAGTGTAAATTGCATCATAATCGAATGCTTTGGCTAGAGGATTATCTTTAAGAGAGGGACTATCTATTATAAGTCTTATATCAATGTCTGAATTTGGACTGAGCTCTCCTCGGCCATAACCTCCTACTGCAAAATATCCAAATCTAAATGGAAAATTACTTTCTCTCACGGGATCGAATCCAAATACTCTTTCTGCTGTGGAAATTAGACTATTTTTAATTATTGCATCTACAATGGTTGTACGTTCACGAACAATCTCCCAAGCATCTGTAGATGTTCTAATTTTTGAATTATTTATAAGAAGATGTGCCTCTAGAGTTTTAAGAGGCCCATATAAAGCAATACCTGCGTTAACTTGAGCTTCTGTGAGGTGCATAGTTCTGAAGCAAATTAATGGTATAAATAGTTAATGATAATTGAATATGCTCTTTTTTGGTAAGCTTAATGTCTT
Source organism: Candidatus Pacearchaeota archaeon (assembly GCA_964202455.1). Classification (GTDB taxonomy): domain Archaea; phylum Nanobdellota; class Nanobdellia; order Pacearchaeales; family GW2011-AR1; genus VGKP01. Next base: position 48,918 of record CAXNIJ010000004.1, read on the forward strand.
CCCTTAATAATCCTTGATGAATTAAAGAATTTTCTTTCCTGAATCTACCGTGCGGAGATAACTCTTCCATTGAAAAGAAGCAAACTGTTAAACCTTATCAGATTCCTTGCAAAATCGAGGAGATGACGATAAGGCGGAATACAAACATTTATATTTGAACAGGATATAATAAATCTATGATAATTTTACATACGTCTGCGAAATATCGGTGGCATACGATCTTCTTGTAAACAGATAAGTCGAATCATTTTTGCTCGGAGAGAATATCATGAGTGAACGGCACATCAGGAATCGAAAGAGACATTATGGTCGTATCATGGAGGAGTACCAGAATTCTAGAGATCCAGAAAAAGTAATGAATATCTTCTATCCTGGTGAAACGGGGATGAATTATCTTATCTATGAGAAAAATCCTCTCAATATAGGTTATGGTCTATCAAGGAAACCTCTTCTTTCAGAGCAATATGTAGGATGCAATGGTATTGCTTTGCTCTCAGGAAAGTACGGGGTACTTTCTCACTATAATCCTGATGCGGGAGATATCTATATTCATGCGAGTCGCACTGCAAAAGCAATCCTTTCACGAAATACTGGTGATGAAACTCTAGCAATACTTATAGGGGGAAACCGCTCACACGCAGAAACGAATCGAGAAATCCTTATGGAGAGAGGCATCAGAATCATGGGAGAGTACATCGATGGTGTGGGATCTGAGAACCCTGCAACCTTTAAGATGGGAGATTATCTGCCCTCTAAAAATGTCCTTGTTCTTCCCGCTAGACAGGAAGTCATTGTGCAAATTAAGTTGAAATTGGCAGTGGATCCTCTCCTCGATTTAGATTCCGTTGCATATATCGTCTTTAGAAGAGGGAGAGGTCCTAAACGTTTTCTTTAAAGAGATTACTATCGCATGAGCATTTTCACCAATAATGGAGATATTGATTCCCCTGCTGAAATCATAGTCCTTTGGGTCAGTCTGATGGGATTTTTTGTAATGCTTTACTTTACATTCTTTGGAGATAGAGAGACTTTTTAAATTTTATCCTTGGTGAACGACTACCTCTGTGTGACGCAGAGATATTTACTCATAAACTTCTTTTCGATGTTCAAAGCGTAAGAAATGGATAGTGTTATTGAAAAATGAATAAATGATTCTGTATGGTCTAACATATACTGTTCGTTCACCTTTCAAGTCATATCGTAAAGGCTTGCCTGTTTCAGGACTAGCAATAATTTTGTTAATCTGTTTTACCGCTTGCTGTTTGACAGAAGTATCTGCTTTTTTGAACTCCCGTTCAAATTTTTCAGTATAGATTACTTCTACCATTTTTCAATTTCTTTTAAGAAATCAGTACCGCTTAACTTTTTGTATTTACCTGCATCGATCTCTTTCCAGGCTTCTTTAATCTCTTCAAGAGTACGTAAGTCGTCCTCAAGAGGATTCTTTATTTTCTTTAACACAACAAGATCGTCCTTCGTTGAAACTGCTAACGTTTCTCCATCTCGAAGGTCGAGCCTTCTACGGACATCGAGAGGTATGACTACTTGTCCCTTACTGCTCATTTTTGTTAGTGCAATTTCCATACTTTGGTAAGATTGTCTTACTATATAAATATTATGGTCTTTTAATATAAACCCTGTAGTAGTTACAAAATAGAAAGTTTTAAATATCAGCATTAATCGAGATCATTATGAAATCAATAAAAAAATATTGTCCCTACTTTCACTTGCAGGTCTAGTTGGTTGTACAGAGATTGATAGCAGAGATGCAATGAAATATGGCGTTATGGATTATCAAGAGGTAATTGATGCAGTTAAAACTCCTGCACAAGCTCGCGCCTATATTATAAATAATATTCAACCAGGGCTAAGTGATAGTACTACAGGAAGTCTCTCCTTTAGAAAAATACATGAACACAGAAAAGGAGATTGCTCTGAAGCAGTAGTTGCAGCTTCTGCATTATTGAGTGATAATGGATATCCGCTGATACATCTGGTAATGGCTCACAGTTATGGGGAAGTTCGACATGGTGTGTTTGTATATAAAGAAAATAATAAGTGGGGAACTATTAGCATTAATTCCTCAGAAAACCACAATGCGAAATTCTCAACATTAGAAGAGGTTTCAACAGCACTAGGATATGACTTATACAGACTCGGCAGGATTCATGATGAGCTTATTCCAGATTGGATCTCTACTGATAGAAACCTTGCTTTTACAGCAGAAGAAATTAAAAATTTACCTGAGTTTAGTTTCACAAAAGTAAGAAATCCCATCAGAGTAGGAAGAGGAGCAGTCATATATACTAATATTCTTGAAGAATTGTCAGCATATTAGAAGGAGTCATCTTGTGGTTATTTTTATGAAAAGAAATGGATCCTTAATTTATAATTAGAGTGATATCTGGAGTTTGTTCTCATCAATTCCACGAAGGTGCCAAGAAGGTATACTGCCCCTGCCGGGATTCGCACCCGGGTTTAGGCCGTTCTCCACTGTCTCAATTCGCTGAGAATCAAAAGATTCTCAGAGGATCAAAAACTTTCGTTTTTGATATGAGACACTGGTTTTAATACAGTGCCTGTCCAAAGATGGACTGAAGTTATGGTCTCGACGACGTAAACTTCGGCGATGCGAGAGGGCCTCGTCCTTGACTGCTAGACTACAAGGGCATAAATAGACAGAGAGATGACTGTTTAAAAATCTGCTGTAGAAGCTAAAATAGCCCCGCCCGGATTCGAACCGGGGTCACAGGCGCCAGAGGCCTATATCCTAGACCGCTAGACTACGGGGCTATTCGATAAAGATGGATTACGAGTGTTTTAAAACTTTGGGGCTCTTATTTTTTTGAACTAATTAAGTCTTAAACATTAAAGAATTTCAATTTTTTATGCTTTCGAGAAAGATTTTTATAGTGCTTACTCCTAGAAAGATTAGGTGATTAAATGAATTGGATATTGATTATTGTGGCTGTAGTGGCATTGTTTGTTTTCTTAAGATTTAGAGAGATAAGACATAGAGTTACACATATGGTGATAATTTTAGTAGTGTTGCTTCTGGCAGGATCGGTAGCACAAGTTTATTTTAGCAATGATGTCGATTTGACTTCATTTGATGGTATTGCGAATGCTGGGACACTGTATTTCAGTTGGTTAGGGACTGTTTTTGGTAATGTTGGTAAAGTTTCAACTTTTGCTGTCCATCAAGAATGGGGCGTTTACGAACCAGAGTCCAAAAATGAGACAGTTTCTTCATGAAAATTGTCTCTTTTCTTTTTTTTACATTTCTTTTTTTAGGCGCTTTTTTTATTGTAAGTAATCAAAATTTGTATCTTCAGACGGAAACTGATAGAGGAATTTTTATTCGACAATATGGGAATTGGGCATTTAAACTTGTATCAAACACATACACGATTACTGGAAATGCTCTAAAATTTGATTGGTTGCCCTGAGCAGAGGATTTTTATATCCTGAATTTTTCTTCCTTACGTGCCTCTATAGCTCAGTGATAGAGCGTTTCCTTGGTAAGGAAAAGGTCCCGAGTTTAATCCTCGGTAGAGGCTTTCTAATTTATCTACCTGATAGAAGATATGAAACTGCCGGACTAAGAGAATTAGTTGAAAATGTTAGTTAAATTTATCCTCTAAGAGCAATTGTATTTCCCGATTCATATCTTCTAAGTCCTTTGTAAAATAACCAGATGGCAAATGCAGAAGAAGCGATCATAAATCCAATTAAAATAATAAACCATTCTAAATTGAAGCTCTTAAGAAGTTCTACTGGGACTCCACTTATGAATCCTGCTGGAATAACAAATAGAAGAAGGAATTTGCTGAACCCTGAGAATACTGAATAAGGATATGTTGAGAAAATAATCAGAGTTTCGTTTGCAGTCCTGGCTCCTGCTTCAAATCTTCCTGTGAAAAATGCTATTGAACCGAAGATGATTGCATAGTTTAGAAAAAAGACTGCTCCGCAAATCACTAATAATATAAATAAAGGAACTTGGCTCCAACTTAATATAAATAATGATATAAATATTCCGAAAAAGAGATCTCCTGTCGCTGGATACCTCAACTTTGCAATTGAGTGAAGCAGGACATTTTTAGGGAGAGTGATAAAATAGTCTAGTGCTCCTCCTTCTATCATCGTTGCAATTCTTCTTACTTGACCAAAAAATACTCCAGTTAAACCAAAAGAAATAGTTACAATTGCATAAAGAAGTGCCATGTCATGAAAACTCCAACCGTTCATTGACTCGAATTTTTGGAATAGAATATACCAAAAGAAAATCCAAATCAGATTATTAAGAAACATTCCAAAAGACTGTGCAATAAAATTAAATCTATATTCCATTGCCGATGCTAGTTCTATTCCGAAGAATTTCTTTAGAAAAACAAGATGATTTCTAACCCCCATGTGATGTGACCTCCTTGAGTCCTTTTTTGTAAATAAATGCAAGTATTCCTAAAAAGACAATTATCCAGATAACTTGTCCGACTATTGCTTTGATAAAATCTGAGAGATTGAAATGGATGAATAGCTTTGCAGGAAGATACATTATATAAGTTGTTGGAAGTTCTGCTGTAATTTGTCTTAACCAAAGAGGATAGAAGTCTAGTGGTACTAGCATTCCACCTAAGACGAATAAAAACTTCTGATAAATCCACATTAATGCTGTGACATCTTCTAACCAGAGTGCTAAAAGAGAAAGACTTAGAACTATCAAGAAGCTTATTATTGCTGAGCCGATAATTAGAAGAGAAGTTAAAATCAATCCTATCAATGTTACTTGAATTGGTCCCACATAGAAATATGCTAGAAGAATGCCTGCAGTCCCTACTATTGCAAAAGTAGAAATAAATTCAGCTAATAAAATACAGAATTCTCTGCCTGCATAATGGTATGGCTTTAGAAGAGCGCTGGTAATTGCTCCTGAACGAATTTCTTCTCCTAAAGAATCTATTCTAACTGAACCGGTAGAAAATAGAATTACTTCGGTTAGAGTTAAGTACCAAATCATCTGAGCAATGGTGTATCCATCAATTGCAGATTTTCCTGCATAAACTGTTTTCCAAATCTGTAAGAAAATGAAAAGAATCATTGCAAGAACTACTGTTCTAGTAGCCATATTCCAGAAATGAGAAAACTGCTCGATCAAATACATTTTGATAATTGCCAGATATTTTTGTATTTTCATCTTCTGTATAGCTCTTCTATAATTTCTTCTATTGGTGGATCTTCAATAACAATATCTTCTATTTCATATTTTGAAAGAAATTTATCTAAAACTTTTCTTATTGAAGTTCTAGTTCGGTCTATTTCGGCAATTACTTTATAGGGTTCTTGGTGAATAATTTTCACATAAGGCATTTTTTCTAGGTGTTCTACTGGTTCTTCAAAATAGAGCTCTAAAATTTTATGCTTTATCTTGTCTTTTATGGAATCCATTGAACCTTCATAGACTATTTTCCCATGATTTATTACAATTATTCTTGGGCAGAGTTCTTCAATATCCTTTATATCATGGGATGTTAGAATTATAGTAGTTTTCTCTTGCTCATTTAATTTTTTGATAAATTCTCTCATTTTCTTCTTTGCTATTATGTCTAGACCTATTGTGGGTTCATCTAGGAAAAGAACTTCTGGCTTATGGAGTAAAGAAGCTACGAATTCACACCTCATCCTTTCGCCCAGAGAGAGTTTTCTAACTGGAGTCTTCATTAGATCTTGTATCTCGAATAGTTTTACTAAAGAGTCTCTCCTTTTTTCATATTCTTTTTGATCTAAGTCGTAGATTTTTGAGAAAAGGTCAAATGAGTCTATTGCTGGGAGATGATATGAAAGTTGCTGTCTCTGACCAAAAATAGTTCCTATCTTGTAAGCTAATTTAACTCTATCTTCTTGAGGATTAAATCCTAGAACAGACATTCTGCCTGAAGTTGGAAATAAAATTCCTGAGAGCATTTTTATTGTTGTGCTTTTACCTGCTCCGTTAGGACCAATGAACCCTACAATTTCTCCTTTCTTAATTTCAAATGAGAGATTGTCTACTGCCTTGACTGTTTTGTAAACTGGACGAAGCATACTTTTGAATGCCCCTTTTAATCCTGGATTTTTTACTTTTGTCTTAAATTCTTTAGAAACTCCTTTTACAATTATTGCATTCTCCATGCTCTTTTCTTTAACGAGAAGAGAGTTTTTAATTCTTCGTTTCATGCTTTTTGACGGCATTGTATATTCCCTGCTTGTTATTTGAGTAATAGGCCCACATTCTATCTCCATAAGACCAATGCCACCATTCTAGTGGATAGTTAGTGAATCCGACTTTTTTCATCAGATCAATTAACAATGAACGATTTTTTTGTTCTTCTTCTGTCAAGCCATTGCAGATAGTATGTGCTTTTTCGGATATTGAATTAATCTCTGAACCCATTGGCAATTCTTTTCCAGCTACATCAACTAAAGTTATGTCTACTGCTGCGCCAGTTGTATGGGGGGGAATAGTTTCTGGATTTGCAACCCACTTGTCTGTTTCTAAAATAAGTTCTTCTTTAGTCATTGATTGATTTTTTTCTTTTATTTCTTCAAATACTAACTTATAGAGTTTTTTCTGTGTATCTAATGAACGAAAGCCATCTATGACTTTTATCTTAATGCTTTTATGAAGAAGAGATTGAGCTTGAGAGAGCATTATCGCAACACTTTCTCTGATGAAGCATTCGTCTTCCTTGAGATTTTCATATTCTCTTGAGAAAGAATTTATTTCTATGATGATATCTTTTGAATAATCTCTAAGTGAAACTAGAGATTCTTTTGATTCTATAACTGGAATTTTCATTAATTCAAAATCTGAAATTACTTCTTGTTCATTCATGATAATCTTTCTATCCTCCCTGTTAAAGATATGCCTGAATTAGTTTTTTCTACTTTCAACAAACCGCCAGGCATGAATATTTTTGATTCTCCTGTTTCTAGAGCAGCGGCAATTGAACCAGTTCCACATGCTGCAGTAAAGTCTTCTACTCCGGTTTCGAATGTCTGCGCAAATATTCCTTGATTAATCTTTTTTACAAATGTAATATTCGCGCGGTGTTTTTTTCTTAAAGAGCTGGCTTTTGTTTTGAAGTTCTCTAGAGAGTCTACAATTATCACTTTATGTATGACTCCCCCAATATTCCAACAATTATTTATTTTCCATACTTTTGAAAATTCTACCTTAACTTCTTCTCCAATTATATTATATCTAAATGATCTTCCGAATGAATAAATCGTGCCATTATTTTCTACTAGTCCTTTGGTGTGAGTTGCAAATACACAGACGCGTAAAGCATTACCACAATTATCTCTTGAGCCATCTGGATTAAAAAATTTCATTATTAATTTCTTGTTAGATTTTAATTCTAGAAAAGAAAGACCCTCTGCGTTATGCTTTTTACAGAGTTTTATTATATTCGATTTAGAGAGGGTTTTCTTATTAAAAAAACGATGCGCCACCCTACCTTGAAAGGGAGGGTTTACGTCAAATTCCTTGATATTAAAAAATAAGATAAATCTATTATGGTTGCCATGCCATATTTCAAAGTTATTCATGATAAACCTCCGTTCTTTGAAGAGTGTGTGGGGAACCTTTTTTAAGTGATTGTTGTATTCCTGCTTTACCGAATTGAGGATATACTACTCCGAAGCCTATTCTTTTCTTTAATTTCTCTTCTACTAGTAAACTTCCATCGTGCCCAGTACAAACTAACTCGACTTCGTCAAATCCTGGAACTTTATTGAAATATGGAATAAGCTTCCTAGCATACCCATCTGCTCCTGCCATAAACTGCCCGGCTAGATGAATTCTATAAAGACTATCTGTACCTGGATCTTTTCGTGCTGGACTAAGAGAGATATAACTTAGAACCGATAAGGTGGGTATTAATATTCCTTTTTTCATTGCATTTGGACTTTCCTCTGCAAGAACACTTTCCACTTCCCCATTTCTTTGAAACTGGAATCTATCTGGATTCTCGAAGAATTTCACAGGACATAGCTCTCCCTTGTGCGATTTTGCTCTGAATAGATAGGTTGTGCCATTTGACTTGTGCTTGTGCTTGTACACATCAGGTAAATCCATTTTCCAGAAAGGAAAACCTGCTTCTAGATCTTCTTCTAGTTTTTGAGCATATAAGTCTCTAGAAAGAGAAGCGGGAGTACCTGAAGAATTAATTCCTGCGAGAGATAAGAATCTCTTTCTTATATTTTGCAGAAAATCTAAAGTAGATTTGCTTTGGGACGCTGAAGTTCTAATTGATTTTATTACCTCTGAAAATCTTTGTGCTACTAACGATTTATTCTCTTTCGAGAAGCCAGTATTTTTTACTAAGTTATCAAATGGTTCTTCTGTTGATCTTATAATTTGATCCGGTCGATACTCTTGATTCTCTATTGTTCGGCCATAATCAAAAAATATTGGAATAAATTGTTCTTTTCCATCCCTATCTTTTAGATTTGTTTCTAATCTATCTCCAAGGGGTTTTTCTTTCTCTGGAAAAGTGCCATCATAATCTTCTAGAAGCATAGCTAAATTGCCTGATCTTTCTTTAATCAAGTCTACTAATGCATATCCATGTATTTCATCTGAAGTGAGATTGGGGGTGCAATGTGCGAAACTTGAAGATAGAGAGTATTCTACGTATCTTTGAGGTTTTTCCGGAGCTTTCGAAGAGTCTATCTTTTCCAAGATATCTTTGGCTATTTGTTCATTAAGCATTTTTGCCCCCCACTAATAGAAGTGCTGAAAGTGAAAGAACTATCTTATCTGATTCTTTCTCTAAAAGACCTAGAGAATTGAGAGAACGTAGAATAGACCAAGATGTAGACTCTGCGCAGTTTAGCTCTTGAGCGAGATTCTTTACAGTTTGAGTTGTTCGCTCATGCTCTTCTTTATCGAAAATTATCTTGAGAGCTTTTTTTTCTCTAGCAGTTAGTTTTTTCGAAGCTAATGCTATAAAAGAATGATGCAAATTTTTTTCATAGATTTTAGATATAGATTTAGTATTCATAAGAGGTTCCTCCAAAAAGAAAGTAAGAGAAATTCTCTTAAGAATAACGTAGGCCAAGCCAGGCGAAGTACATTCTTGTATTCACTGGTTGGACCTGTGTTTTCATACCATTATTTAAGAAAGCACCTTTAAAAATGTTTTCTGCAGAAAAAACCGGAGTGGTTTTTTTATGTCAAGGAACTTGAAATAAACTCCAGCTCATCAAGAATCTGCTGATTCTTGAGTGCCATCAAGGACTTTCATCCTTGAGGTTTAAGCTGGAGATGGTTCCTTGAGCATCCAAAGCACGAGCGCTTATTCAAACCCCAACTTTTAAGTTGGGGTAGCGCATCGTGCTTTTGATTTTAGAAAGACTTAAAAACTCTTTAATGGAAGTATTTTTATGGTATATAAATTTGCACCAAATTATAAGCTTCATCAATTTGATGATGAAATAGATGAGTCAGTTAATGAAATATCTCAACTATCTATTCCAGAGAAAAATTATGTTCTTCCTAGAGGACAAATAAGATCTTTTGAAGGATTTTATCAAGGAGGACTTCGTTCACAAGGAATGAATTCTGGAAGTTATCTTGAAAGCATATCTAAATCTCGAGGATATCATGCTCCAGAAAGATCTAAAGGAGAGTATAAAGATCATGAGAAAAACGGAGGCGGGCTAGGTGGAGCTACAATGACGTTAAGCAGTATGCGTGGACTACGTTAGTTATTTAAACCTTCTTTTGCACTTCTCGTTATGGATTTAGTTACTCTCAAAAAAGAATATCTAGTTATTGAAAAAAAGTACAAACTCCCTTCTTTTTCTGAAATTAATGCTATATTTGAGATTGAGAAAATAGAACAAGATACGGAAAATTTGGCTAGAGCAGTCAGAAAATTTATGATAGATAAGGTTCTAAATACGCTATCTTTTATCGAAATGCTTATTCAACAAGTTAATGCCCCTAGACTCTATCAAAATTATCTTAGGACAATTCCTGTAAAAGATAAAGAATCTCTCCAAAAAATATATGAAAAACTTGGAGAGTTGAGTTTGCTTTCTTTAGTTCTTGAAGTTGATACTAATGAAAAGAAAGAATGTGATGCGATAGTTAAATTCTATGAAACTTGGAAGTCAATCAAACCCGCCCTATTATTAATTTTAGAATCTATCCAGCGACCTGCTACGCAGGAAGCTAAGAAAGAAAAAAGTTATTTTGGATAGTTAGAATAATTCCTTAGAGGTCTTCTTGAGTTTTAAACCAGGAAGCTAGTAGTTCTTGTGCAGGAATTAAGTGGTACTCTACTTCGTGCTTTTCAAATAAAATCGATTCTATTTCTCTTAATTTATCCAGAAATTTTTCTTTATTTTTCTGTTTAATTAATTCATTAGTTATTTCTTTATATTTTGGAGCAAAGTTTGCAAGCTCTGAAAGATGAAAACATATGACGTTTGCCTTTTCTCCTTCAAGTCCCCATTTTTCAAAAGCATAGCAAAGTTTTTCATAATATTTATGAGTAATGTCTTTGGGCATGGCCTATTTGAGAAACGGTTCAAGATTTATTTCAAATAATGAAACGGGCATTTTAATTCCCCAATTCTTAAGGGCTTCTGGGTGCATTTCACCCATAATTCCTATTGATTTTCCATCTATAATGATTTCTCCCGTCCTGCCTTCCATAAGTCCGGGTTGAGATGATTCTTTAACGGTATATGAAATATTAAATGTTCTGAATAGATAATCTAGAATTTGTTTGATTTCAGTAAAATTGCCTGGAGAAGATGCGACAATAATTTTTTTTGATTCTGCAATGCCTGTTTCAAACTTTGAATCTTTGGAAAATACTGTTCCTATCTCAAATAACTTTTGTGGATATTCGTGATCTTTGTTTTCTGCCAGTATACGAAGAGTTGAAATTCTTAAAGAGGGTCTGAGAAATTTATATTCAGTTTTTGAATTTTCAACTTCTATTTTTTCACTGTGAGTCATCTTTATCTCCTCTTCTTTAACAAGATGATAAGAAGAAATTTCTGTTAGAGTGAGTCCAATTAATAAGTCGGAAATTTTAGAGATAATTTTTTCACTAGATAATTCTTCTCCGATTGTTGCAATAGAGGGCATTTCTGGAATTAGCTTATCGTATCCATAAGCTATGGCTATATCCTCTGTGAAGTCTACTTCGTGTAATATGTCTGTTCTCCAAGCAGAATACTTAACTGTGTCTTTTGTATATTCGTGCCCCATTCTTGCTAGAAGTTTTTCTACTTCTTTTTCTTTTAATGATAAACCTAGAAGAGTATTAATATTGTCTATAGAGATTTTCATACTTTGGTAAGACAGATTTGGAATAATTAATTTTTCTCCATTTGTTTGAACGCAAGTAATTGTTTCTATTTTCCCACCCATATCTGCAATAGCGATTGCAAGAATAGTCAATGCTTGCTGTATCACCTTAATATCTGTTCCCGTAGCTTCTATGAAAACATCTGAAGTTGATTCATTTATTTTTCCTAAATCATGTGAATTAATAATTGGGGGCATAGACATAATTTCATCTTTTGCATCGATAAATACTGGGAAGGATTTCCAATCTGAACATATCTGTGCATATTCTCTTCCTGTCTGATGCGCAGATAAAATTTGTTTACCTGTAATCGCGTGAGGATATTCTAAAGGCCTGAACTTTATCTTTTCTGGATTCATTCCCAAGAATCTAACTGGGAACTTTATTTTATCTAGGGGATAAATTCCAAGTCCGCCTTTTTTTCTTTTACGAAGTAATGTTGATCCTAATTTCTCTTGAATATCTATAATTTCTTTTATTTTCTCGTCGTTGAATTTTATCCCTCTAACTATGCAAGCAACTGCATAGGGCCATTCTGTTGGAATAGATTTTTCAACTATGACTTTTTCCATTCCTTTTTTTAGAGAATATTTCTTTAATCCCGTTTCTTTTCCTAGATAAGACTTCATTGCTCTAATAAATCCTTGAAGAGATATTAAATCTGGACGATTTGGGAAGACTTCTATCTCTAAAGAATCTGAAGATAAAGTTGCTGGAGTTCCGAACATATTAATTGATTCTAAAGTTTTTTCATCTAATTTGAAATGTTTTTCTAATTCTTTGCGATTTAGAGTTATGTTTGCCATTAGTTCCACCTTCCTCTTTCAAGCATAATTCCTATAACTGCGTAACCGATAATATCTTTCCAAGTATCTTCTACTGTTTCTTTATCTTGAATATTATTCTCGATCATGTGTTTAAGTCTTTCTAATTTTTCTTCTAGTCTAGTTATTATTCCTGACTTTCCAATTTTATCAATATTTTTATCTCCATATGTTTTATTCTTCATAATAAGAAGTTCACTTATTTCCTCAATAATTTTTTTCATCTCTGGTTCATTCATATTGCCACCTGCTTTTCTCTTAATAATTTAATGTCATTTGAATACATTTCGCGAAGATCTTTGATTTTATAGGCATCCATGATTATTCTATCGAATCCCTGTCCCCAAGCTAAAACGGGAATATTTTTTCCTAGAAGAGGAATTACTACTTCTGGACGAAAGACTCCTGCTCCGCCTAACTCCACCCATATTTTCTTTTCAGGATGGAATACTTCAATTTCTACGCTTGGCTCAGTGTATGCGAAAAAACTGGGACGGAAGCGAATTTTCTCAAAACCCATTTTTTTATAGAACTGTTTTAAATAACCTAGAAGATTACGGAAGTTTGCATTTTTATCGATTACAATTCCCTCCGCTTGATAGAATTCAAATCCATGGCTCCAATCAAGAGTTTCATTTCTGAATACTTTATCTATAATGAAATATTTTGCAGGAAGATCTTTTTCTTTTAGTGATGTGAGAGTTCTTGCTGAGACTGATGTTGTGTGGGTACGAAGAAGAACTTTTTGCGCTTCCTTTTCGATCCAATTATATCTCCAGCCCTTGCTGCCTGAAACTCCTGACTCATGAGATGCTTTTACATTCTTCACTATTTCCTTATCTGGAGTTTTGCCATCTATTCCTTTAATAAAGAAAGTATCTTGCATTTCGCGAGCAGGATGATCTTGAGGAGTGAAAAGTGCCTCAAATACCCAGAATGATGTGTCTACCATTGAGCCTGACATTTCTTTAAATCCCATGTCTATCCAGATTTTTTTTGCATCAGTTCTAGCTTGAAGTGTGAAATGTTTTTTTCCTCCAGTTATTTTAGGAACTGCAGCTTGTAAGTCATATGCTCTAAATTTTTTTCCTTTTGTCCAGGAACGAATTACCTCTGGAGTAACTTCTTCTAGAAAATCAGATTCTATTGATTTTCCAGCTATTTCTTTTCCTAGAGAAGTTAATTCAAATGATGTGCAATTTGTTTTAACAATTTCAATAATATCTTTGCGTTTGCGAAGTTGCTCTATTGCATGGAGATTTTCCGGAGCAAGACGAGATTGTTCAATGGGTAGTATCTCAATTAACCTTTCTTCTAGAGTTTTCTTAATTAGTTCCTCTTTATTTGCACTTAAAACTAGTTTTCCATTGATTATTGAAATAAGTGCTTTATTTTTTAATACTCCCAAAGCTACTTTGAATTCATTTTCTGAAAGTTTTGCTGATTTTTTTGCTTCTTCAAGAGAAAGAGAACCTTGAACTTCTAGTGTGATAAGAAGGTTTCTTTCTGGAAGATGGTTTTTTTTATAAAATACTCCATTTATGCCAAGTTCTACAATTGTCTGTTCTTTCACTTCTAATTTTACAAATCCCTTGTTTTCAAGAAATTTGAGAGCACGTAGAACCGAAACGCTATCTAATCCTGATTTTTTTTCTATTTCTTCAATGGGTTGCTTTAAGAAAGGAACAATCTTTCTTTCCATCGGAGATAACATTTCAATTAGCTTTTGAAGTTCGTCGGAAGACTTTTTTTCCATATTAGGTTAAGGAATAAAGGGATTATAAAGATAATGCCCGAGATACTTGAACTGTTGAAGCTCCTAAAGAAATTAACAAATCTTTTGCATCTCTCTTGTCTTTAATACCTAAGATTGCAAGTCTTGTGCCCGTTTTTCTACAGAGCCTAATATTCTGTCTAATTTTTGAGAGCCTTGATGCCTTTTGCATTTTGGACAAATTGCGTAATTCTTCTAAATCTAGACCTATTGCGACTTTATTTTTTGCTGCAATTCTAGCGAGAATTTCATTCATTCCTGAGTCAATGCCCCTAAGGGAATCTTTCCTCTCTGAAGATTCAATAGAAAGAAGGACATCAAATTTACCATATTCTAAAATTGAACGATTGAAAACGTCATTTTGTGCTTTTATTATCTTTCCCTTTTCCATCTTTAGAATCCTTTTTGCTTGCTCTAAACTTGTGGTGTTTATCATATTCTAAATAGCAATGGTTGTACCTTTAAATGACTTTTGAAATAGACAATTATCTAGATTTTTTAGATTTTTTCCTAAAATTAGAGTTTTTATTTTGTGTTCTTTTATAATCTTTGCAGCCTGCTGATCTAGGATAAAATGCTGTCCAGGAGTAAATTTCATTTTGGAAAGTCGCTTATCAAAATCTTTCCAAGATTCATAAGGGATGAATTTTGCGTCTTTATGTTTTTTAGGATCTTTGGTATATAATCCATCTACGTTTGTAATATTAATAAATTCAGTTTTGAGAAAATTGGCAAGTTTTGCTGCAGTCCCATCTGAAGTTTCATCTGGGGCATATCTGAGTGCCCCACATATAACTGCGTTATTTTTAGAGAGATTATTTTTTACCTCGTGCATGTCTTTTGGAAGATGTGCATTTACTTCTTTTCCAAAAAATTGCATTAAAAACATAGCATTCATGCGTGTTGCGCGCATACCTGCCTCTGAAATATTATGTTCATTTGCACCTTCTTTAACTAATGCTTCGATGTATCTTCTTGCTATTCCTCCTCCACCACATACTACTACAAACTTCCAATTTTTATAATGTTTCTGCAAAATTTTTTTGAATTTTTCTAAGAATTGAAAATCGATCTGGTCTGGAATAATTACTGAACCTCCTAGACTTATCACTACCGTCTTTTTCATTTTTATATATAGAAAAGTGTATTTAAATATCCTTCTTGGTAATCAAGTTTCTTGATATGGGCAAGATATCTCTGTCTTATGTTCCAATATTATTCCAATGAAAATTGATAACTTGATAGAAACTAATAATTGCTAATTGAAATATTTATAACGGTCCAAAGATTTATTCATTTAAACACTTCTCCCGTTTCTTTACTCCAAAATAAAAGGTCTAAATGATCTATTGGAATACCTATTTTTTTAGAAAAACCTAGAAACTTATTCTCGAGTTCTAAATAATGTTTTTTGTTTTTAATTGAATCTTCTTTTATCACTCCAATTTCTTTAAGATTTCTTAATATGTGCCTGTCGAGAATTGCGATCTGATTATCGCTTTTTCCAATATTACGAAGAAAATGCCCTGCCTCCTTATATCCCATCCCAGTCACCTCTTCTGCTAAAGTATTACGTAGAGACTTTCTGTCTTTATTTTCTAAGAGCTTTTGAATATCTGGCCAAAGTTTTTTAGCTTCTATGAGATAACGAGTTTTGTTATTATGAAAACGAGTTCTTGTTCTAAGGATGTTTTTAATTTCATCTGAAGAAGAATTATTTAACTCTAGAATTTTCTGCACTGCTTCCCAGCAACGAACTGCATTGCTTTGAGGAGTCAAAAGACAAAACATGAATTCTTCATGATATTTGTTCATTGGAAGTTCTTTGAAATCTTGAAGTTTTCTTTCTATCTTGTTCTTATGGAGTTTATAATTGGCAATTAAATCTTTCATGATATTCTTATTGATTAGATGTTTAAAATGATTGCTAGATACTTAATCAAGCTTTGAAGGTTCTTTTTTCTGAATTATAAATCTTGTTCCTACAAATTCCGAAATGACTGCAGTAATAATGAAATTGCTTATAGCTGCTTTGAAAACTCCTGGAATAAGGGGTATTTTTGATTTATCTGAAATTTCAGAGATAATCTTATTTACTTCTTCGGTTGTAAGAAAAATATTTGCATTTTGAATAAATCCAGACCTATAAACTGTTACTTGTTTTCCTGGACCTGGACATTCTATTGTTTGTACCGTTGGATCAAGAAGAAGATTATTTATTTTTCCAAGTGCTTCAATAGTTATTATTGTTGGTGGAGATGGATGAACTTCTTTACTTTTCGACTCTATTTTTTTATTTTGAAGTTTGAGCAATGGGTGCTGGATCCTTGGGACTGGTACTTTAAACATTGTCTGGGGCGTGCGAGGAATTTGCCTACGAATCATTAGTTGTTTATTTACCTTCGGTAGAGAATCATCGAGAAGAGATTTTCCTGAACTTGAAGTCAATAAATCTTTTAGAGTCATAGAAGATTTACTCTGTTGAGTTTTTTGAACTTGTGAAATTGGAGGAAGTACTTCTTTTCCACTTTCTTTCTTTTTTTCATTTATTACTGGATAATTTGGAAGCAATGGTACTGGTTTAGTTGTACTTGTATCTATTCTTCTCGGATGTTCGTCTTCTTCTACCCAATCTTGAAAAGCCCCTGGTTGTTCCAGAGTTTCTTCTTGAATTTTTTTTACTGCTTTTAAAAGCCTTTGCTTATCTAAAAGTACTGATTTTATTTCTATACTTTTAATTATCTCGGCGACAAATGATTCTATAAATCTTTGCCCTAATTCTTGAGAATTTGATTTATACATGCTAAACTCTCGGAAGAGGTTTTGTCATCGCAGAAGGCTCCATATCGTCTGTGGAGGATTGAGGCAATTCAGTTGTAGACATCCCCATAGGTCTTGATGACCCATATAATCGTTCTCTCATCCTGCCTTCCATCATCATTAAACCTTTTGCTAGAACTTTGTTTTGATCTAAAAGTTTATCAATTTTTTCTAAAAATTCTTTATCTTTTTCATTAGATTGATTTTCAGGATTACGTGCAAATGTATGGGCTGCCATCTCGAATAAGCCCAATAGATTTGCTATTTGGTCTGAAAGATTAGTGAATTTTTCAGCTAAATCTGTATGTACTTTTTGCAAAGATACTAAATTTTCAATTAGTTTGTGTTGAAGGTCTTCTTGAATTTTAGAAATCTCTTTGACCTGTTCCACATGTTTTTTAACTTCTTTAAGATGTTCACTTGCTACTGCCTCTTTTCCCTTTTTTTCAGACATCTATAAAAGAACATCTCGTTGTTTATAAATGTTGTCAAGAACGGCGTCTATAAAATATTCTTCCTATTTGGTTAACTCCCGTTTATCGTTTTTCTATCGTTTTTCTAAGAGGGTAAAGCTTAAAACCTATTCTTGACTGCTCATTTTGAAGGGTTCATCAGATAATGGTAGTCTGTCTGCCTCCAGAGCAGAACGCGGGGGTTCGATTCCTCCTGAGCCCAGTTATTAATTTAATTTATCACTAAGATAGGCTTCCCATTTTTCAAAATTATAAGTCACATCGCCCATTTCTGCCAAATAAAGTGCAGTCTTACCCTGTAAACGATACCAAGTTGGAGAGGGATATCCTGCTTTTTCTCTTTTTTTCAATGCTTTATAGAAAAAAACCAGAGATATAAGACAAGAGGCTCCAAATTTCTTTCGTACACTAGATATCTGATTTGCATTTCTTGAATTTTTGTTCCCTATTTTATCTAAAGTTTTGTGATATTGGGCAAAATTTGGTAAAATATCTGGTTGCTCAGAATCTAAGTAAATTGTGCGAGTAATTAATCCAGTTACTTGAATAAATTCTTCCGATTTGTGAGGAAATTGAGCTTGAGAAAGAATAGCAATTAATTGGTTTGTTGGATCTGTATAAAATATTTTTTCTGGATGAGCATACATCACTTTGCCAATTTTTTCTAAAAGAAGAAGACGAGATGCTTGGTCTTCCCAAAGAGTTCTAAGTGCCCCGGGATTTTCTGAAGAGAAAACCTCTTCTATCAGACTCATATTTTAAATAATCACCCTGGTTTATTAAATATATGTGTGAATTCTAGAGTTTCTTCAAAATATCAATTTCTTCAAAAGAAATTGCTGCGCCTTTGAACTTTGTGGCGTAGAGAAGAGCTTCTAGAACGTTTTTGCCTTGTAAATTAATTAGTCCTTTTTTATAAGCTACATAAACTAATTCTGAAGAACGAACGAATTTGTATTTCTGAAATATCTGAAAATTTTGTGCTACTAACTTTACAGGTTGATGAATTTTCTCAGACATTACTTTTTCCAAACTCTCCGGATTTTCGCATAACATTCTGGTTGTTCGCTCATCTATTGCAATTAAAGTTTCTACATTTCTTTTTGAAAGGATATCGCTAAGTGACAAGCATGAAATTTCCGCTTCGCTTACAATCGAAACCCATTTACCATTAATTTGAAGATAATGATTCGCAATATCCATTAACTCCCGAGTTTCCTCAATAATTTCTTCTTCATTAACTCCTATTCCTGAAGGCAATTGAAGAACTCCTGACTGAAGAAGTTCTTGAACACGCAAAGCTCCAAGTTCAAATCTTTGAATGCCTAGGGGTCTATCAATTACTTCTCTTTTTACTGCAGAAGTAATGATAAATGAACAATTGCATAGTTTTTTCAAATCTACTAAAATATCTAAAAGACCATTCATTGAGAGGTTGATAAGTGTACCTGAATCGAAAATAAGTGCTTTCAAGAAAAGAACTCCAGAGCCATTTTAGCTCTTGCTTGAACGTCTTGTGTAGGCCTATAATGTTTCTCTAAACCTTCCTTTTGCCCAGCATATTCTGATAATTCCCATTGAGTTACTCCTAAAAGAGAAGCTGTGCGCCCCATTGAAATTCCATGTTCGTAGATTTTAGAAGCTTTATTGATAGATGCTTTTCTTAGAACTTCCTGAATATATATTTTAATATTTATAGAAGTGCTTGTAAGGGCTATTCGCGCTCTCTGAAGATGACTTTCGTAAGCTCCTCGATTTCCTTCTTTGAGCGCTAAAATTGCTAAGTCTAGAAAACCAATAAATTTTTTTATAATTAGATCATAGTTCCTTATCTTATGGATATCTTTCCTTTCTACAATTTTACTTAAAGAATAGACAAGAACAGCTATTGTAATGCTACTAGCATCCTGTTCTGATGAAGCGCAGTGTATTGTTTGATCTGAAAGTTGATGAAGTCTCCCAGCATCTCTTGAAATCAATGCTTTCTTTGCATCATTCAAAAC
Organism: Candidatus Pacearchaeota archaeon; assembly: GCA_964202455.1. GTDB lineage: Archaea > Nanobdellota > Nanobdellia > Pacearchaeales > GW2011-AR1 > VGKP01. The sequence goes on from CAXNIJ010000004.1 coordinate 68,184, forward strand.
TTGAATGATATGGTCTACCTCTTCCATAAAAGAACTAATGATATGAGATATATAAACATTCACCCCTTATTTCTAGTGAGATGTTTCACAAGACTTATATAGTTTAAGCGCTAAATCACATTATGGAAGCAATCTTAGATAGTAGTTTTATTGTGTCCTGCATGAAAAAGAAAATTGATTTTCTTTCTGAACTTGAAGAACAAGGATTTAGAGTCGTTCTTCCAAGAGAAGTTTTTCAAGAACTCAAAGACCTTCGTTTCAAAGTTAAGCATGATGAGCGTGCTGCAATAGATGCTGCATTTGATCTTTTTATAATAAGAAAAGTAAAGAAAATGACTCTTGGGCAAGATATTGTTGATAAGGGACTTATTAGTAAAGGTAAAAAAGGAGCTTATATTGCAACCCTAGATAAAATCATTAAAAGGGAAGTTCCAAATCGCATTGTCATTTTAGATGCTCAGAATTCTATTGGTATAGAGAGAGATTAGAAAGAACATGCAAATTCTTTTAAACTAGGTTTAAGAAAGAGAATGATGAATAGGATACAATTTGATTCTGCTGGAAGAATTATAGGAGTAGACAATAAACTTGCTAGCTTTCCTATGCATAAAATTCAAGAGAATTATGAAGATGAAGAAAAATTTGATAGTTCTCTTAAAACTAGCGATTCTCTTTCTTTTATGAAAGATGAATCTTTTGACAATGTAACAGATTCTTCTTCATGGAGTTTATATGCGGATAAAAATAAACTCCCGCCTTTAAAATTCTCTAATGGAAAGACTCAAGAAGATGTTGTGAATGAAGTAATTGATCTTGTAAAAAAAGGAAAGAAAATAATATTCCTCCATGGAGTTTGCGGAACTGGAAAAAGTGCTATTGCGCTTAATATTGCAAGAATACTTGGAAGAACATCTGTTGTTGTGCCTGTAAAAAATCTTCAGAAACAATATGAAGAAGATTATACTTCAAAAAAATATGTTTTGAAAAAAAATGGGCAGAAAATGAAAATAGCTATGATTACTGGAAGAGATAATCATGATTCAGTTATTTTCCCAGGAGTTTCGTGCGCAGATCAGAATTTACCGGATACAATAAAACTTACTGAAAAAAATCTTTATAAACTAGAAGAATATTATTTGAAAAACCCATATATAAAAAATAAAGAAATTCCTGAAATTAAAAATTTAAGAAGAATTGCAATTGCTCCAGCAAATCCTTATTGGAGTCCAATATTGCCTGCAGAAATTGAATTGCCTGTCTTAAGGGATGCAAAGAAGAAAATGTATCGAGGTCTAAATGGAAAAGACTTTGTATTTTATCATAGAAAAGCGGGATGCTCTTATTATGACCAATACCTTGCTTATTTGCAGGCAGATGTAATTATTTTTAATGCTGCTAAATATAAAATTGAAGTTTCACTAGACAGAAAACCTGCAACTGAAATAGAAATAATTGACGAAGCTGATGAATTTTTAGATAATTTTTCAATGCAAGATTCTCTAAATCTTACTCGCCTCTCCTCTTCTCTTTCCTCAATTGCGCCAGAAAATCCTGAAGCTAGGATAATAGTTGAAACTATAGAAAACCTTTTAGGACTAGAGGAAAAAAATAAACAAGCATTGGGAGTTGATGAAAATAAAATCCACCCTATAAAAGAAACACAATGGGAAAAAATCCTTAAACTATTTCTTAAGCATCCTGAAGTTGAAGCAGAAATAGCTATTGATGAAATGCATTATGCAAATAGGGCTCTTGAAGTTTCAAAGAATTTTACAGATTTTCTAGAAGATACATACATGACATATAAAAGAATAGACAAGGATATATTTGTGAATTTTGTGACTACAAATCTTTCTAAAAAATTTGAAGAAATTGTTCAAAAAAATAAAGCGATGGTTATGATGTCTGGAACACTACATTCTGCTACAGTTCTCAAAGAGATATTTGGAGTTAAAGATTTTGAAATTGTGGAAGCCGAATCTATTCACCAAGGTACTATTGAAATCCATAGAACTGGAAAAGAATTTGATTGTAGATATTCTAACTTCAATTCAGGCATACATACACGTGAACAATACTTGCAAGTTCTTTCTTTATGTGTTGAAAAGGCTAAGCGCCCTACACTAGTACATGTTAATGCATTTGAAGATCTTCCAACAGAATATGAAATACAAAAATTAGGTTTATCTAATTTAGTATCTAAAGAAAGACTATTATCTATGCAATTAGAAGATAAAACTGGATCTATGGTCTCTGCATTTAAATCTAAAAAGACGGATATTTTGTTTACTACAAAATGTTCAAGAGGAGTTGATTTTCCTGGAGAGATGTGCAATTCAGTAGTTTTTACTAAATATCCAAATCCTAATGTAAATGGAGTTTTTTGGAAGATTCTTCAAAAAACTCATGAAAAATATTTTTGGGATTTTTATAGAGATAAGGCTAGAAGAGAATTTTTACAAAGAATTTATCGTGCACTTAGATCTCAAAGTGACCATGTTTATGTTCTTTCTCCAGATTCTAGAGTACTGGACGCTACAAAGAGTTTACAGATGGCAAAACCAACCTTTAAATAGGCCTATCACCTATTATTTTTGATTTATGGTTTGTAAAATGAAAGGAGGTATTTATGGTAAAATCTGGGAAAAGTGCTGAAAGCGTGGTTGTAATACTCTTAAGAATGGTTCTTTGGATTACTGGAGTTCTTGTTGCTCTTGCAGTTGGATTTGGAATGATTGATGGATTTCTCTTAATTCCGGGACTTGTTAAATCGACAGTGGTTGCTGGATGGATTGTAGTTATCTTAACTGTTGTCGGAGCAGTACTTGCAATAATTGAAAGACTAACTAAGTAAAGACTATTATTATTTTAATTTCTTTTATTTAGATGACTTTTCTAAATTTTAGAAATCCTTCTAAATCTTCAATTATTTTATTTTGAGGTATTCTATGATCATCTAGATTTCTTCTCCAAATTTCTCTATCATTTTTATCTGTAATTAATGCCATGTCCCAATATAACCAGAGTCTTGATCCGTCTTTGAAAATTCCATCTCTGTATTTTTGAACTAACTTCCCTCTTGTTTCAGCTCTTGTTTTTGGAGGAATTACCATTCCTCGCTCCGCATCTCTTTGAGAAACGTGCTGTTCTATCCAACCATCGGATAGCGTTTGATAAAATAATCCTCCTTCATCGATTCTATGATAGTCTAAGTTTATACTTTGAATTAATGGACTATCAAACTCGAGATTATCTGCGCCAGCCATTCTTTCTATAAGATATTTTTTTGTGACCCAATCTAGTCTTCCCGCTAGTGTATAAGGATCATTTTTGATTCTTTCTAATTTATAAATAGTATCTCTAAATAAATCTAGAACTAAATTTCTAAAAGAATCTTGACCATAAAATTCAGTGCGCATCACCTCTTCATATTTTCTTAAAACTGAAGTCGCTTTCATATATTCTTTTGGAGTTCCATCTAAGGTCCAGTCTTGATGCTGGGAGCAAACATTTTTTAAATCAGTTATTGCAAAATCACAATCTTTCTCAGCATAATAGGGTATTTGTGGAAGTAACCTATTTTCGTGTAAAGCAAGAACACACTGCATTAATTCTTGCTTCATTGCTAACGCACTTTGACACATGTTTGCATCGTTACTAATATGATGAAATCTATACCATCCTCTCAGACCCGTTAAAGGTTCATTTCTTGTATTCATCAATCCCCTTCCCGTGACTCCTGCGCGAGTATCCAAAGAAAAAGCTCTTTGTATGAAATTTTTTCTTTGTGATATCTCAAATTGCCCTTCTGGATATTGATAACCTGCTCCGGTAATAATTTTTTCAACAACTGACCAGAGAAGAAGAGGCCCTAATGTCAATTCAGAAGGTTCAAATCTGGTACTGAAATTTTGATGAGCTCCGAAGCTTATTCTACTATCTCGATTCATTTTATAAATTAAGGGAGATAAATCTCGATCATCAAATATATTTAATGCTAAAAAATCTGTTGCCCTGTCTTGTTTTATTAGTTCTCTAGTATCTAAGCATTCTGGAGTACTTCCTTCTAGATGCTCTAAGTCACAATATATAACTCCCCCGTTAGGGAGATTTCTCCAATATGCTCCGGTTAGCATAATACTTTCATTATGTGCTGGAGAAGAAATAGTATTTAATTGAGAAATCTTTTCACAGATGTATCTGTCTCTTTCATCTTCATTTTCTATATTTGGAAACTCTATTGCATATTCATGTTCAAGACCTTGTACTTTTCCATCAAAATTTACCTTGGGACTTGATTGATGAAATTCATTTCTAATAAATCTTTTTGGGAAATTCATAAATTAAAAGAAATATTGAGTATTTTAAAGATAATGGTGGTCTTGTTCTATATTACTGAAAGGGTTCTGTTTTTTTCAACATATGACATCGTATTCTTGAAGATTGAATATGTTAATTGTCCTTCTAGGAATCCTAAGCCTTAGCGCATTTGAGTTTTTAGGTATTTTATCATGAATAAGGTGCTCGTAGACTCTCCGTACTAGCTCACAGAGACCATTATCTCGCGTTACAAGCGTTACGGGATTAGTGTATGCAACGATGAATGTGGTTGCAACCAAGTGGTTGTCTGTTTCGAGATTCTTTCCTAAATATACTTTGTTGCTCATATGTTCTTTTGCTCTCTGTGATTTACGCTCTAAGTCTTGTGAGAGATCTCTTGCCGCGTCCATAAAATGAAGATAGTTATCTTGCTGTTGCAAAGATTTATCACTTACATTTGACTTTAATTTCTTCAGAAATCTATGCAATTCGAGATTATATGAATAGATAACATCGAGAATGCTTCTGCAGTAAGAAATATTTTCTATTGATTTTGTTTGCATTGACATCCTCATTTCATCTTGAATGTGACTTTCTTGTTTAATTAGTATATCTAAATGATATTGTACTTCAGTATATACCTGCGGAATTATTCTAACTTTATTTTTTTGCATAACTCTGGTTAGTTCGTTTAGACGCTCAAAACGACGGGAGAATATATTATCATCTAGTATCTTAAAAGACTCGAGACCGTCGTACAAGAGCGTGGGAAGTGATGTCTCTTCATGAGAGTTTACTGCAGATGTGTCTATAAGAATAATATCGTCATTAGTTCTCTGTTCAAGTTCAATTACTAGATCCATGCATTTTTGATTCAGAGTGCGTTTATAAACTTTTTTATATTTGTAACCGTGCAGTTACTACTTTATTTCTATCTTCTTCTTCTCATGCATATATGGCAAAAGAACATCTGGAATTTTAATAGAACCGTCTTTTTGCTGATAGTTTTCTAGAATGGCCACCATTGCCCTAGAAGTAGCTATAGCTGTATTATTTAGCGTGTGTGGAGTATAACGACCCTCTTTTCCATCTGTACGAATTTTTAACTTCTTTGCTTGTGCTTCTGTTAAATTTGAACATGAACCTACTTCAAAATATTCTTTTCTTCTTGGAGACCATGCTTCTATGTCTACTTGAATGTGCTTTAGATCTCCCAAATCTCCTGAGCAGATCCCTAGAATACGAATGGGGATTTCTAATGCCTTAAAAATTTCAATAGTAATTCCCTTGAGTTCTTCAAAAAACTTCATAGATTCACTCGGCTTACAAATAACGATCATTTCTATTTTGTTAAATTGATGAGTCCTATATACTCCCTTTTCATCTATTCCGTGACTTCCAACTTCTTTTCTAAAACACATGGAATAACTGGTGTGTTTTATGGGAAGATTTTTTTCTGGAATAATTGTGTCAATGTATCTGCCTATCAGAGAATGCTCGCTTGTTCCAATCATGTAAAGATCTTCTCCATCTATTTTATAGATTTGATTCTTTTGATCGTTTAAGTCAGTTACATTGTTTATTATTGAACCACGAAGCATTAAGGGTGTCTCCACATAAAGAAATCCTTTCTTAACCATTGTATCTATTCCAAATCTAATTAATGCTTGATTCAATAATGCTAAATCTCCTTGAATATAATAGAATCCATTTCCTGAAGTCTTTGCTGAAGAATCGAAATCTAGTACTCCTAATTGCTCCCCTAATTCAACATGACTTTTTACTGGAAATGAAAAATTTATTGGTTTTCCTATAGTCTCTAGAGTTACATTCTCTGAAGAATCTTTTCCTAATGGGACTGATGAGTGCATGATATTAGGAAGTTGATTTAAAATTTCTTGGACTTCTTCCTCTTTTTTTTGTGCTTTAGCCTCTATTTCTTCTATCTGTTCTGGAATATTCTTAGCTTTTTTCATAACTGCATCTGCATTCTTACCTGCTTTTTTGAGTTCACTAATTTCTTTAGAAATTTTATTTCTTTGAGACCTTAACTCGTCTGCTTCTCCCTTAAGTTTACGCCATTCTCCGTCTTTTTTAAGAGCCTCATCAACAAGTTTTAACTTTTGATTCTGAAATTTATTTTTAACATTTTCTTTAATTACATCTGGATGTTCGCGGAGAGTTTTTATGTCGACCATAGTTTAAGTAGAATCATAAGATATTTAAAACTTCTGACACCGTTTTAAGATGCCTAGAAACTTGAATTTCTTTAGTTTGACTCTATACTTTACTAAAAATATTCTGATTTATCTTTGCCTTTCTTTAGCTCTTTAAGATGCTTAATGCCCAACTCTTTGTATTTTTGTTTTGACAAACCAAAGCTTGTAATAATGTGGGAGGCATAATCTCCACCGAGATGATGTGGAATTAGTACATAATCTGCCCCAAGTTCATATAATTCTAGAGCGAATCTTGGTTGTTCTGCGGTAGCTATGAATGTTGCTTTTGATTTTATATCTAAGAGAAATTTTTTAATTACTACATTTGACTCATTATCTGGAATTGTCGAAATAGTCAATTTTACTTTATCCCATTCTAATTGACTTAGAAATCCCTTATCTCCTGCATCGCCATAAACACAGTTAATTCCCCACTTATTTAATGCCAATATGACTTTAGGGTTATGATCTACAACAACAAATGGTACTTTCATTTTCTGTAATGTACTCAAAACTTTATAACCCATACGGTGATATCCAAAAAGAATAATTTCGTAATTTTCCTTGGGTTCACTTAAAGATTTGTGGCGCTTTCCTTCAAATAAATTTAAAAGATGCCCTATTTGATTAAATATTGATCGTGCATAATAAATGCTATAGCTACTCGCCCCGATGGTAAATATGGAAATTAAAATAACTAGATTCATCATATCTTGCGTTATGTGGCCTAGAGAGAAACCCATTAGAATAAGTATTAAAGAGAACTCGCTAATTTGCGCCAGACTTGAACCTGCTAAGAAATTAGTTCTTTTTTTGTATCCAAATGATCTAAGGAGACTCATGACTATCAGAGGTTTTCCAATTAATATGAAAACCGAAAATATCAAGGCATTTTTAATTAAATCCATAGTAATTACTCCTGCGAGCTGACTTCCGAAAAACACAAAAAATAATACGATGAAAAAATCTCTAAGGGGTTTCATTTTTCCGCTTAATTCTAGAGTATATTTAGTAGATGCCAGAGACATTCCAGCAATAAGTGCTCCAATTTCTAAAGAGAATCCTAAATAATCAAATAGGGAGGCTAGAAGTAATGCCCATCCAACTCCGAAGAGGAAAAGTACTTCCTGATTACGCGATAGATAATCTAAGAACCGGTTAAATACTAATGCTGTTCCCAAGAATATTCCTGCAATTAGAACAAGTATTAATAATAGTTTATTTAATATAATTCCCATGCTTCCTCCCTGCTCAATTAATGGAACTACCATTAATGCTATTGCTGCAATAAAATCTTCTACTATAAGGATTCCCAAAACAATTCTTCCATGAAGAGTATCTATTTCTTTTTTATCTGAGAGAATTTTAACCACTACTACTGTAGAAGAAAATGCTAATGCTGTTGCAATATAAATAGAAGTGGTGGATGAGAACCCTAATCCTAATGCTATTAATCCACTAATTGTTCCAGTAATGACTATTTCTGTTAATCCGACGATACTAGCGACGCCTCCAATTTCTTTGAGAACGCGAAAATCTAAAGATAGTCCGACTATAAATAGAAGAAACGCTACGCCGATATGAGCGAATGTTTGAATTATTTCTGATGTTGCACTTGATGGCCCTATTAGATTAAGAAAGATAGGACCTACAATCACTCCTGCGATAAGATAAGCTATAATCGGCGGTTGCCTAATTGCTCTAGCAATAACTGTAATTAATGCTGCAATTCCAATTATAAGACTGATAGACCATAATACCTCTTGTGCCATGATTATATTAGTCAATGGGTGTTTTTATATTTGATTATGTCATGGAACTTGACTAAAACTCCAGCTCGTCAAGAATCTTTGATTCTTGAGTGCCATCAAAGACGTATGTCTTGGAGGCTAAGAAACTCTTTGAGTTTCGAGGCGATCAGAAACTTTCAGTTTCTGACGTTTAAGTTGCGGTGGCGCATCGTTTTTTTGATTTACAAAACTAAACCGAAAGTCTTAAAAGACTTCACTCTTCCTTTCTGTATCACATTCATCTCTCAAAGTGAGGAATCTATAAAATTTCTCACACATGGCTGAGATGAAGGGCCCAACCGCACGCGGCGCGGGGGGCCCACTTCTAAAATATTATTTAGTCTTCATTTTTTCTGAAGCGACCCAAAAGAAAAAGGCAGTTAAGACAATTGCAATCCCCAATGTAATTCCTGCAATAACATCACTAAACCAATGTACATTTAGATAAATTCTACTTGCTCCAACTAAGATAATTAAGAAAATAATTGAGAAAACTCTTATTTTTTTTACTAATTTAGAAAAATTACCTATAAAAAAATATACTGCAATGAGTCCGAGAAAGATTGTAGAGATTAATGCGTGGCCACTTGGAAATGAAAATCCTGAAGAGATCAAAAGTCCAAACTGTGGTCTAGGACGATGAACATACCATTTGAAAAATTCTGAGGCAAATAAACCTAAAAGCATAGTTGAAACAAAAAAGACGACTTCTCTTTTCTTATTTTTCTGAAGAAGGAAACCAACCATTATAAGAGAAATGACTGCTAGAGAAAATGGGTCAAATAGAAAGTGAATGAATTTTGATATCGAAGTTAAAATTTCAATTTTAAATTCACTTAAGGCACCAAGTACTTTTTCATCAATTCTTGTCCAAAATCCTCCACGTATTACTCCATTCATAATGCTGAAGAAAAATAAGAGTAAAACTATTATAATTGCACCTAGAATTCTACTTTTAGTCAACAGATAAATCTTTTTCTTTTTCAAATAAGTCCCTAAAAAGTGCCAAGATAATGCAATTATAATTGATAGAAAGATGAAAAGCCCTATATATTTCTCGAAATACTTAAAACTCTCTCCTATGAAATATCCAATTAAAATATAAGTTGTCGCCCAAAGAAATGAACCTATAGAAGTTAAAATTAAAAACTTTGGAAATGGTGCGCGATGTGTTCCTGCTAAAAATGGCGCAATGGCGCGTGTGAATGAATATAGGTGGCCTAGAATTAGAGATTTGCCTAGATGATTTATGATTAATTTTTCAGTCTTTTTAACATTTTTATCGTTAAATAAAAAATAACTCCCCCATTTTTTTAAAAATCCTAATCCATAACGTCTACCCACATAATAACTAATACAATCTCCTGCAATTACTGCTAATGTGGCTAGAAAAATTAAAGTATATAGATTAAAAATATTTTCATGGCTCGCAAATCCTGCAATAACTAATAATGTTTGGCCAGGTATAATCAGACCGATTAATGGTAAAGATTCCATGAATACTATAAGAGTTATGATTATGTATTTCCAATGACCTAACATGGCTACTTTAAATAAATCTTCTAAAACCATGTCTCAATTATGCAAACGTCCTTTATAAATAGTTAATATCTCTACTTTTGTTCTAAAGGTGGGCCCTTAACATGTTTAACGATGGCCTGGCTTCTTTTTTTCAGATGCTCTGAAAGTGCGAAAAATGTTAATAATGCTCCAGCAATTGTTGAAAATATTATAGCATATTCTTTTATTTTTGTAATTGATGATGCTTTTTTTACAGATTCTATTTTTTTCTCTTGATCTTCTAATTCTTCTTTTGCAAGTATTACGCTTGCCTGAGCTTTCTGGACTTCCCCAGATATTATATTTGTTTCTGTTTCTCTAAGATCGATTTTTATTTGATTTAGACTAATGTCTGATACATCATAATCCTCGTTTTTTTTCTCATTGAGTTTAGATTCTAAATCGAGATATTTTTGTTTTATTGCTTTTAACTCTGAAGTTATATTTTGAATCAATTGAATCTTTAACTTTTCAGAATTTTCCTTTTCCAGATTAGAAATATTGCTTGGCGCAATAACAGTTATATTTTTATAAAATATAAAACTCTGTATTTTTATTGTTAGAAGAATTGTTCCAGATTCTTTGAAATTGCCAGTGATAAGAAGATATCCTTTTTCTTCAGGATTGAGTGAATCAATCGGGAGTACATCGTAAGTTGAAAATCCTTTAGCTGTCACAAGCGCAAGGATATTTTTTTGTGTCTCCGTACCTGCATTTTCTATTTGAAGTGTCATTTGAATATCTCCTAATTTAAATTCTTGAGGAATTATATTTTTTATTAAAAGAAGAGTTATATTTTCTTTTTTAGGCAGAGCCACATTAGGAGATTTTTCAGGAGTCATATTTGTTGTATTAATCGATAAAGATAGCGCTGAGAAATCTGATTCATTTATTATGGTGCTTTTTATCTGAGTCATCAAAGAAGAGTTCTCGTCTGCACTTATTAGTGGAAATAACATAATCGCAATCATTAAAAATATAAATATTGTCTTTTTCATGTTGTGTGTATTCGTTAAAAGCATTCTTAAATCTTGCTCTTTACTCATTTTTTCTTCTAGTATCTATAAAATGTGTGATTCCTGCTACAATTAGAATTATTAAAACTACCCAAATTATGTTTTTCCAATTTAAATATGAAGCAGATCTAACTTGGGGCAATGATGGAGAAGTAGTATTTTTATTTTCGATTGAAATATTTGAAGGGCTTATATTTTTTACTTCTGAATCGGTAATTGAAGGGCTTATTGAATATGAAATAAGTTCATTTATTGTCTGTATAGTTAGAGAGGCTTTATCCTTGGTTATACTTTCTACTTTAACATAAAGATTATAATATTTTGGAGAAGTTAAATTTAGTTTTATACTTTGTCCTGCTCCTAAAAGAAAATTTATTGGCTCGCTCCTTATAGTAATATTGACTCTATTTTCGCTAACTGCCTCAACTGTAAGTGAGTGTTGTACTGATTTTTCGTCAAAAAGAGTAAATTTCACTTTATCTTCCTTTTTTAATTCTTGAGTAAATCCATTTGATGTCTGTTGTTCACTAAGACTAAATGTGCTTGCGGTGGCTCCCCCGCCTCCTCCTCCGCCGCCACCGCCACCGCCACCAGAAGAACTTACCGAGGGTGAAGAAGGAGCAGTAATCGTTAGCGTTCGTGCACTTGCATTGCCCACGTTTCCTGCAATATCTGTGCAATTAATACTCCAATTATAACTCCCTGGTCCCATTGTTAATGAAAATGACTGATTAAGAGATTGATTAATGAAAGTGCTGTTCGTTGTATTCACTGCTCCATCGATAATGAGCGAGCAACTGGAAAGGTTGAGATTATCCGTAGTATTGTAAGTGAAATTTAATGAAAGAGAGGAAATTGTTTCTGCATAATTATTTGCTGGAGAGATAATTGTGATATTTGGAGCAGTGAAATCTATAGTAAAGTTTCCTGCGAATGAACTATTGAAGTTTCCCGCCGTATCATTGCAGTAATAAGTAACATTATAATTTTGGTCTTGAATTAGAGTCAGATTTGTTGCATTGAATGTTCTATTATCTGTTGCGCCCATTGAATAGTTTGCAACTCCATGATTAAGGGAATAGAGGCAACTCCCATTTTCATTTAAAGTTATGTTAAACCTTCCTTGATTGTAATAGCTTCCGTTGAGAGGAGAAGTAACGTTAATAATTGGCAATGTTAGATCATATGTAATTGTTTTATTTGTAGAAGCAAATGTTGCGATATTAGTATTGTCTCTAAACAAACAATTCCAAGTGTACACTCCTTCTGCTGTGAAATTAACTGTGAAGTTTTTAGTAGCACTTGTTCCAGAAATATTACTAAAACTGATATTCATTGCATTGCTTGAACTGTTCCAGAGATAGAACGTGACATTAGTAATATTAATTCCAGAACTTACATTACAGATATACGTCTGATTTTGATTTGTGATTACTCCAGAAGAAGGAGATATAAGATCTATGATTGAACCGGAGATAGTAATTGTATTATTCAAAGTTGCAAACGTCTTATTATTATTTTCATCTGTAAAGAGGCAGTTCCAAGTGTATGTTCCACTTGTAATGTTTGTAATATTGACCTGCAAAACTGCCGCACTTCCATTGACATTTTGCGAAGTTTGATTTGTGATTGAAGAAGGTGCATTCCAGAGATAGAATGTTCCATTTTTAATTGCCAAATCTGTCGCATTACAGTTAAAGGTTTGATTGATGTTAATTGATGCGGCCGCATTTGCTGGAGAGATAAGTGTAACATTTGGTGCAGAATTGTCCAAAGAGATTATTGATGCGTAGATATTTATGAGTGAATAATTAAGATTTGATGCTCCATCATATATTCTCTTTCCTGTAGAGTTAAGCACCGATTTTAGTTGTGCAGGAGTTCTTGACTGTCCGGTATTATTTAAATATTGATTAAGAATCATAATCGCGCCAGCAACATGGGGTGTTGCCATGCTTGTTCCGCTAATAGAACAATAAGATTTTCCTGCACCACATGCAGTCAAAACTGTTCCTGCTGGAGCAGTAATCATTGTTGAGTTAATGTTGAAACCTGGAGCGATGAGCTGCACCAAGGCGTTTCTGTTGTAGTTGAACGTTGAGCTGTCTTTTTGTATGCTCCCCACGGCCGTTGCGTTTTGTACACATGCTGGGCCACTTATTTGCGTTGTTGATCCATCGTTTCCTGCTGCAATAACAATTGAGATGTTATTTTTGAAAGCGCTGTCTATATATGGCGTTAATGTATCTGTTCCATCACAATTATTGGTAGAGAGACCACCACCCAGACTCATGCTAATAACTGAGATATTATAACGAGTTGCATTTCCGATACACCAGTTAATTCCGGCAGCTACGTTTGTATCAGTACAACTTCCTGAAGAACTACATGCTTTGATTGCAATAATTTTTGCCTGCGGAGCGACACCATTTATTGTACCATTAGCAGCAGCAATGCCTGAAACGTGCGTGCCATGACCATTATCATCCATGGGATCGCTATCGCCATTTACAAAATCATGACCGCCTATAATTTTACAGGGTGAAGATGCATTGTTGTTACCGAAACAACTGCCTAAATCTGAATGACTATAATTTACTCCAGTATCTATGATACACACTGTTTGTCCTGCGCCAGTTAAATTTAATGTACCTACTTGAAGAGAAAGTGTGCGAGTAGCATTAACTAAAGGTGTTGAATCTTGTAATGAAATGTGACGAATCCCTGCCTCTTGCACTTTTTCAATGTCAGGGTTATTTTCAAGCTGGTTTAATTCATCTAAAGTGATATATGCAGAAATAGCTCCTTCGCTCTCAAATTCATGTTCACGATTCTTGATATTAATTATTTTTAATTTTTCCTTTTGTGTTTGGACTGATCTCTTAATTGAGGTTTGTGTAGGTTCTTTTTTTGCGTATATAAATACATGAACCGTATATTCTTGTGCTACTTTTTTATATATTTCAGAAGTTATTTTTCTTTCTTTTTTTCCAGAATCTTGTCCAGTTACAATGCCTAATCCCAGAAGAATAAGCGAAATAATTAAAATGATTGTGAAGATTCTCTTCATGACTTAAGCACCTCTCGACATTTTTTATTTAGACATCCGCAACTTCCTTGTCCACAATCTAGGCTGCCAGGGGAGCAGACCTGTGTACAACGTATTCCTGTACAAATTGGTGCTTTATTTTTTGTAACACAACTTGTCGGATGACAACATGAAGAAGGAACGCATTCTGCATCTGAAGAACAAACATCTTCCTGTGAAATTTTAGACGGTACATTGCTCGAAGATTTCTGAAATAAAAATAGAATGATAATTACTAAAACAATAAAAGAGATTATTGCTATTTTTATCTGACTAGTGCTCTTTTTTGTTTTTCCCATATTGCTTATTAATATTGCGACTATTTAAGGTTTAGCCGAAGAGTCTATTAAAGTTTTCAGATATTTGTTTTTTTACAATTTCTAGAGAAATATTCTTCAATTCGGCTATCTTCTTATAACTCTGGATCACCAGAGCAGGCTCATTAGGCCATTTCTTTTCTGGGTGTAAGTATGGAGAATCCGTTTCGCAAAATAACTGTTCTAAAGGTATTTCCTTAGCAATTGACTGAAATTGTTGACTTGACGCGACTGAAGTTGGGACTGTAATAAACCAACCGTTTTTTTGAATTCTTTCCACAAGTTTCCATTTCCCACAAAAACAATGCATAATTACTTTCCTAGCATTTAGTGACTCGAGCAACTCTATGCACTCTACCTCCGCTTTACGCGAATGAACAATAATGGGTAAATCTAACTCTTGTGAAAGAAGAATGAATTTCTTGAAAATTTCTTTCTGACGTTCATGTTCTTTATCGTCTTCCTTGAAGTCTATACCTACCTCGCCTATTGCTGTAACTTGCTTTCTATTTTTGCGAATGAATGCAATTTCAGTATCAATTTCGGCATCTGAGAGTTTAAGAGCATCAATTGGGTAAATACCTAAAGCAGATTTAACTTGGGGGTATTTAGAATCCAGTTCTAGGACTTTGCGATTGCTTTCTGGATTTACTCCTTGAGTGAGAATTATATTTACTCCTTCTTTTTCTGCATTCTTAATAGCTCCTGCAACATCTGGAATTAAATCTAGATGGCAATGAATGTCTATGAAACCTATTTTGTCCATAACTCTGTATCGAAATAAAGTTTATAAATAGTAGTTTGAATGAATAGAAGTGTCTAAATTGATTATCTTTGACTGGATTGGTACGCTCTATGAAAAAAATAGAGGCGTGTTTCCAGAATCTCAAAGAGTTCTAGAAGAGCTTGAAAAACGAGGATATCACATGGGTCTTATTTCCCTAGGAAAAGATATTTCTTCAAGAACTAATGAAATTTTTAGTTCTGGGCTTGATCAATATCTTAATCCAATTATTGTTCAGAAAGAAAAAACACCAATAATGTATCAAGAATGTATGCAAAAAATGCGAGCATTACCTTCCACTACGACCATTATTGATGATAGAACTCTTAGAGGTATTAAGATAGGAAACTCATTGGGCTATAATACTATTTGGATTCAGAAAGGAGAATTTGCCCATGAAGTTCCTAATGAAGAGAGTGGAGAACCAACGCACATAGTGAATAATTTAAGCGATGTGCTAAATTATCTCTAAAGATTATTCTGTGGCTCGCCCAAATAACATCTTCCCGAATCTTCTCTTTTTTATTTTCGGCAAAGAATCTTTTTTTTCAAATTCTCGGAACATTTCTAAAGTCTTATATTTTGAGTCTAGTTCTTGAGAACAAGAGACAATCTCAATTCTAGGTTTATCTGGTTTTTCAATATTAAGAACATAACGAAAACCTCTTTTTACAGGCATATCTTGAACATTTAAGAGCATTAAATGATAAGTTTTATCTAATCTTAAATTTCCCTCACGATCTAATACTCTTAGTGATTGAGTATCTGCCATTCTTTCAGGAAGATAGTTTATCTCATCTTGAAAACGTCTTTCTAGATAAGTCTCCTCTGGAGTTGGCCCATGATATTTATAAAAATCAGTATCCATAATAAATTAACATAATTGTCATTTAATAAATAATTATTTAACTTTACCTAGAGCTTTCCCTAATTGGGGGAATTGATCCCATGCGGTGTCAAACATCTGTTCTAGTGCTTTTGCGAAAAAATTGGAAGAAAGCCAGACAGCTACATCGTAATTAGGATGAACTGTCTTATCGTCTAAGAGCATGAACATTAGTTGATCACCATCAACAATTGCAAAACGTGCATTGAGATTATGATTAGATACGTCTCTAACTTCTGCGATTTTAGATAAATCCTTAGCTACTTTCATATTATCTTGATTTATGGGTGCTGCAATACGGATAGATACTCCGCGTTTTTTTGCTTTTTCAAGTGCAGGCATAAGTGCCTCTAATTTTCTATTAACTCCTTCTGCAGTAGTTACTATGGTTACATTTTTCTCAGCTCCACGAATCATCATATCTAAATGATTATACATATTCTGTCGTCCTCTAAGACTTCCAGAAAGATCTGATGGTTCAATAAATTTGATACCGTTTGTGAAAAGAGAATTTAATTCGTCAAGAACTTCATCGCCTCTGAGTTTTTCCAATCTTTTACTTTTTTCTTGAGCATTAACGATTAAATTTTTCTTTACTCTTTCTACAACTTCTTCAGGCTTTAGTGCAACAAATTTTATTGGCTTGCCTATTTTCATAACTATAAATCCTTTTTTTTCAAGAGATTCCAAAATATCGTATGTTCTACTTCTTGGAACATCTGAGATATTGCTTAGTTCTCCAGCTGTAGAAACACCACGAGAAAGAAGTGCAGTCCAAACTTTTGCCTCATAAAGATTTAAATCAAATATTTTTCTTAATCTACTTAAAAATTCGTCCTTAATTATCATGATATGATTTTATCGCCTCTGATTTAACTGAAAGTCTTTTGGTATTTAAACCTTTCTGGAGTATTCCTATATAATTACGAAAATGAGAAAAGCACTTTCTTTCCTTTTACTTCAAATGCAATTGGAACTTTATGACTTTTATCGTCTATAAAATTGACTTCTTTTGCATTTGTTCTCTCTGATACGAAGTGAATATTTTGCTTAAGCATTCCCATCATTTCTGTATCGCATGAAATAAATAAAGTAATAATTTGTGTTTTGACAAGTTCTGCTTTTTTTCTTTCAGATTGAACTTTTCTTGCAAGCTCTCTAGCGAATCCTTCTGCCTCAAGTTCTGGCGTTAATGTTGTATCTAGTTCGACTTTTAGTTCTTTTCCGTCTACAATTTTAAGAGACTTTACATTTAATTGTCTTTGAACAATTGATTGTAACTCCTTACCTATAGATATTTTTGAAGTGATTGTTGCTTTTGCAAGTGGCCAACGAAGGCCTATTTTTGCCTTATCTCTTTCAGCCATTCCAATTTCAATGACTTTTGTCAATTCGGCAAATGAAGTTTCTAATTTCTCATCAATTTTCTTAGTGTCTGCTTTCGGCCAAGATGATAAATGAACTGATTCTTCTCTTTGATTAAACTCTTGATAAATCTTTTCTGTAATAAATGGGCAGACCGTGCTAAATATTTTAAGAATTCCCAAATAAATCTCTCTGACTGTGTTAAGAACAGAATCATTTTCATTTGCTTTGTCCCTAACTAACTGAATATATCCTCTAGAAAGAATTAAGTAAAGTGATTCTATTTCTCCTATGACTTCATCGATTTTAAATTCTTCAAATAACTGGGTAACTCGCTTTAGAGTAGAATTATATCTAGAAATAATCCATTTTTCTTCTGCTCCCTGCGTTCCTTTCTCTAATTTCAATGATTCTAAATCATGAATATAATTAGAGAGGTTTGTCAGAATAGTCAGATTTCTTTGCTTTGTCTTTATATCTTCCCAATTGAAAGTGATATGCTCTCCCGCGGTAGTCTGACACATATAATATCTTAAAACGTCTGCTGAATATTTTGTTAAGACTTCTTCTGGAGAGATGACATTACCTAGAGATTTTGACATTTTTTGACCTTGATAGTCTGAAATCATTCCATGGACAAATACATTTTTATATGCACTTTTTCCAAGATAAATTGCTGAACAAATTTGGAGCATGTTGAACCAGAGTTTTGTTTGCTCTGTCGCCTCTAGAACAAGGTCTGCTGGGAAATATTCTTTTATAAGCTTTGGATCGTTGTAAAGACAGTTCCAACCAGCCGTCCCAGAATCGATCCATACGTCTATAACGTCTGGAATGCGAGACATTTTATTTTTACATTTTGGACAATTCAGTTTTACTTCGTCAATCCAAGGTTTATGAAGGTCTATTTTAGATAAGTCTTTTCCAGCTTTTTTGCTTAACTCTTTTTCATTTTCTATGACCTCAACGTGATTACATTCGCAAGTCCAAATTGGAGCAGGGCATCCCCAAAATCTCTGTCTTGTAATTCCGTTGTCTCTTAAATTCTCAGTCCATCTTCGGTAACTTTCGCCTGCTTTTTGAGGTTCCCAATGTACTTTTTTATTAAACTCGAGTAATTTTGGAATAAGGTCTTCAATTTTAAGGAACCATTGTTCGGTTGGACGGAAAACCACCGGTTTATGACTTCTCCATGAATGAGGATATTCATGTTCAACTTCTGTTTTAGCTAATACTGCTCCTTTTTTTTCTAAGAATTCGATGAACCTTTTGTCGTGCTCTTTTGCGCCCCATCCGGAGAACACTCCTGTATCAACGAATCTCCCTTGCTCGTTTAATGTATTGAATGCTGGAAGACCGTACTTCTTTCCAACTTCAAAATCTTCTGGACCGCAACCTGGAGCGCAATGCACTAAACCGGATCCTGAAGAAGTATCCACATATTCCGAACTAAGGATTATTGTATGCGTATTTGGAGAGTCTTTCTTAATTGAATCGTAGATTGCTTTAAGTTCTTCGTATAAAGGATTTTCATATTCTTGACCCTCTAATTTCTTTCCCTTACATTCTTCAACTATTTCAAATTTTTTTCCAAGTAAACTGGATATAAATGCTCCTGAAAGAACTTTAGCAACCCACCAGAATTCATTTTCTACTTTCACTTTTATATAATCTACTTCTGGATTTACCATAATAGCCAGATTGAATGGAATTGTCCAAGGAGTAGTTGTCCAGATAATAAAATATTCGTTCTTTGAGTTTTTCTTTTTGAATTTAAGGAAAATTGAAGTGTCTTTTATCATCTTATATTCTAGTTCGTGCTTAGCAAGAGAAGTTTCTGACTGCGCATCCCAGTGCATTGCTTTTTTTCCCTTGTAGAGTCTTCCCTGTTCCCAAGCTTTTTTGAATAGTCCCCACTCTCCCTCCATATATTCTTTTGAAATTGGATGATATGCATTTTTGTAATCCATCCAGACACCGATATTCCATAAGTCTTTATTCATATATTCTGCATGAGTGGTTGAAAACTCGATGCACTCTTTAACGAATTTGTCCACGCCAAATTTTTCAATATCTTCTTTATGCTTGAATCCTAGCTTTTGCTGAACTTTGTTTTCTGTAGGCAAGCCATGCATGTCATAACCTGCTCTGTCCCAGACATTAAAACCCTGCATTCTTTTATATCTGAGAATTATGTCTTTTAACGCATTGTTCCATGCATGACCAATGTGAATTTTTCCTGAAGTGTATGGTGGACCTTGCAAAAAATAAAACTTTTTGCCCTTAGCGTTTTTCTTTTTGACCTTCTCATATATTTTATTCTCTTCCCAGAATTTTAATACGTCTTTTTCAGTGCTTTGCGTATTTAACACAGGCACTTTGGCCAGATTATCTGCTTTATTTGACTTCATCCCTTCTATATCCTCCTGCAAACTTATAAAACTATCTTCTGTGAGTTTTATATCTTTATCCTTCGCAAGTTCTATTGATTTATCATTTCTGTCTCCAACTTCTAATTCAACTACATTTTCATATTCATTGTGATTGTTTTTTGATGATTTATAATTATTTGTCATGTTAAGAATGTGATGCGTCTAACTTAAGACGCGTCTTAAATAATAATAGCAATGCTAGAGATAACAGAAAATATACTTTGCGAGTAAGCTTGCATTGCCATATTATAGGCAATGAAATTGATTATTTAAACTTTTCTTAGCATTTGGTAAAAATCAAGATAGAAATCCCTCGTACTCTTTCGTGAGATTATAGGTTAGTGTTGAAGGAATGCCTGCCCTTTTAGCCGCATCTATAACCTTATCACTGTTAGAAATACCTATAAATTTAACTTTTTTTCCATCTACTCTCCCTCTAACAATTTCCCATAGAGTTTGACCAGAAGTTATATCTTTTGAACCGGGATTACCTAAATTTAGATCAATAATATATCGGTCATACTCCCTTTCTTTAACCATTCTAGACATTTCATCTATAGAACGAACACTGGTTGCGTTGTACCCTAAGTATTTTGATGTTTCCTTGTAAATCAGTTCGGTATCTGAGTTATGTACTCCGAGGATCATATTTTTATTCATATATTTTCTATTTTCTGAGGGTTTTTATATATTTCTATCTTCAAATTGTAAACTTATTTCTTATTTTAATAACTAGGTTATATCCTCCTACATTTTTCCCGTCGATAGGTTTAAATAGATAATGTGATTATATATTATGCGGTGTGATTTCACATTAAAAAGATACTATGGTGGCTAAGCAAGTGACTTTTACTTTTGAACCTATGTTTTATCGGAGACTTTTGTCTAAGTCTAAAAAAGCTGGATACAAAAATGTCCAGCAATATGGATATGATTTATTACACCATGCAGTTTATGGAAAGAAAAATTCTGGAGGCAGACCTAAGAGGAAAAACCCTGAAAGAGAATATCTTGATAAGTTTTCAACGCCTACAAAAGAAACTTATAAAATAGAAAGGAGCGCCGGACTAAGATGACTTTGGATGTTGCAGTCGCATCTGGATTACTTGGACTTTTAGGAGGAATTATTCGCGGAGGAATTGGTCTATTCAAGGCACTATCAGTTAAGAGAAAAATCTACTGGAGTTATTGGGCATCAACTTCCGTTATTTCTGGCCTCATAGGAATAATGACTGGAATAGTTTTTAGTTTTGACTATCGTCTTTCAATCCTTGCCGGATACGCCGGCACAGATATCCTAGAAGGCATCTACAAGTCCTTTAAGGTAGAAAAGGTCTACGTCAAGAATAAATAAAATGAAAAAAATAAAAGAACCCTCTTTGCCCATGAGCATTTACAAATCATTGTCAGTATTAGGCATAGTAATTTTTAGCTGGTTTCCAGGATTTCTTGTAGGCTTTGCAGCAGCATACATTCTCTATTCTGCCCATTATCCAACAATGTTTGAAAGAATTTCATATCTCATTCTTTTCGCCATTGTATTATATGGATATATCTGGATACGTGTGAGATATCCTAACGATAAACCTATTTAGAAAGAACAGGCGGACCAACCTCTTGAGGGCGTTGGAGTAGAAAATAATATCCTATTTTTTCACTTCAGCCATAATTAGTGCTGTCCCATGCGGAATTTCCATCGACCAAGCATATTCATTTAGAAGCGCATCAACCTTATTCATTACATCTTTCCGGGTACTTTCATCTAATTTTATTATCCAAGATAATGATGTAATATAGTTTCGATAGTCATCTTTTGTATAGTTTATTAAATATTTATGTTTCCAAGATATGATATCTGTAAAAAATCCAGACTCTGTTATTTCTTTAACATAATCTTTGGTATAATCATCTTGATGCAAACCTTCAGGGTAATATTTACAATTATTAACAAAAATGTCCTTCAGTTTGTTAAGAAAATCAGATTTTTTGTAATCATTAAATTTACCAAATATTGCTATATGGCCTTCTTTTTTTAGAGCCTTAGCACATTTCTCATATGCAGTATTTTCATCTAACCAGTGAAATGCTTGCCCTGAAATTATCAAATCGAATTGATTATCGTTAAAGTAATGTTTCTCAAACGAGTCTAAGATATATGTAGGGTTCCCTTCTATTGTCTCTTTCCTAGCAATTTCAATAAGTCTTTCACTAGTATCTATGCCTGTAATTGAGTATCCAAGTTTAGCAATCGGTAGTGTAGACAATCCACTTCCACACCCAATATCTAGTATTTTAGATTGATTATTTATTTTGGAGATCTTAATTATTTTCGTATAAACTTTACTTGAGTAACCCTTTCTTGAAGAATGATACTCAACTGAAGATTTCTTAAAAGAATCGCCTAATTTCCTATCAAATACCATTAGTTAATTATGTTCGCTTGATTTAAAAATTTATTTACGCCGCGCGCCGTCGCTCCCCTCTCGTGTTTGGCGAATGGCGAAAAGAACATGAAGGCGTTAGAAGTCCAATGCCGGTCAGCGCACGGACCGACGCACAAATAAGTATAAGAATAATACTTTTCTTACACGATAATATGGCTAAAAAAGGATTTTCTATAAAATCCTTATTAATTATTTCAGCAATCCCGCTTCCTTCAAAATTCTAATCTTTTCCGCCTCTTCCTCTGGACTAACTTCCTTTTTCTCTTTCTCCTGTCTCTTTTTAAGTTCATCTCTTCTTGCCCTTTCCCTGTTATCAATTTCTATCTTTCCCGCTCGATGTCTTGATGATGGAACTGTCATACTCAAATTAAATAAAATCAGTTTAAAAACTTTGAGCTCTTTTTGTTTGAAGGGTTCAGAAGGTTATCTATAAAACAACTTCACTATCTCTTCAAGCCTTTTTTAACTCTCTTCTCCCAGCCGTCCGCCCCAGTGCACAGCCACAGAAATACGAAATCCTCTTAAAGATTAATCATAAACATTTTTTCTATGTCCAATTCTAACTACAATTACCTTATTCATTGAAACAATGACATCTACTATCGCTCGATAATCTGATATTCGAAGTCTCCAGAGCTTCTCTCCCTGAAGTCTTTTTAAAAATCTAAATGGATTCTCGCGAATAGAGTATAGTTTATTTAATATTAATTCTGCATCTTTTTTTTCTATGTTCTTTAGAAATTTTTCAGCATTCTCCTCTATATGAATTGAATACATTTTATTTGAGAGTTATTCCCAACTCTTTAGCGACCATCTCTATAGTCTTTACTTTTCCTTTTCTTACGTTTTCAAGTCCTATTTTTATTTCTTCAATTTCTTTTTCGCTCAATACTTCTTCTTCCTGATTATCAATAAGATTGTTAAGAAGATCATTATAAGTCTGCATTTCTACGCTTTTTAGAGCTTTTAGTCTATCTAATGTACTCTGATCGATTTGAATCGTTGTCTTCTCCATATTATATAATTACTATAGCCACTATATAAATCTTCCCACGTGTCGTTCGTCTTCCCTTCGCGCACTGTACAGCCACCGTCACAAAAATACTAAACTCTCACGAAAACAAAAACTCTAATCAAAAATCTTCAATTAATTCTTTTCCTAGTCCAATTCGTATCAAAACTCTTTTTGTAAGAAATATAAGCCGCAATTAAAATAAAAACGCAAGTTAGAACGCCAGGGTATTCTTGCATAAAGACAAGAACAATTCCTGTAACTAATGCGAGAACTATGACTCTCTTAAACCATTTTCTTCCTTGAATAAGTTCGTCGCGAGCGAGATGAGCTAACAGAAAACCTACTGGAATAGAAAAAATTAATAAAACTAGTGAGAGAATAAGATTAGGCGACATTGATTTTGTCTATTTCCTCCGCTACTAGAAAATCTTTATCTGTTAAAGTGTGTTCTGAATGAGTTGTTAGTGTAAGATGAACAAAAGTGTAATCTAGAATGATTGAGGGATGATGGTTGTGTTTCTCTGCAACTTCTCCGACTTTATTTACGAACTCCAATGCTTGTTTATAATCTGTAAAAGTATGATCTTTGACAATGGAACTACCTTCTAATGCCCAATCTTTAAGGACTTCCATCTTTTTTTGAATTTCGCCAAGGTTCATGATACTAGCTTTTGAATTTCTTCTACGAGCGCCTCTTCGGTAGAATAATCGTAGAAAACTCTGCCCTTGACATCAACTTGAGGCACGGGTATGCGTCCATCTTTCTTGACTGCTCCATTTGCACCTTCTTTATCTTGTATAATTTCAATTTCATTAAACTCTATTTTCTTTTGATTAAGAATTGATTTGAGTTTAATGCAGAATGGACAACGCTCTAAAGTATAAACTGTTATCTCTGACATCTCTAGAAGAAAAGACGAAGCTTTAAATAATCTTCTTTCATGAATAAATTATGGCTGATCAACCTGAAGTCTCTAAAGAAGAGCGCATTGGATTCCACAAGGGCGCTTTAAGTACACTTGTTGCAGAGAGAAATGAAATGTTTAGAATAGTACAAATTACTGAAAGTCTTATACAGGCGCATGTTAAAGAGCTTGAAGCACTTGGAGTTAAACTACAACCGCAACCTGAAGAAAAATAGTAATCTGTTTTAATATCCGCTTGAACAATTCAAACAAAGCATTCTAGTCATTCCTCTTCCTGGGACAATATGGTTTTTACAGAACTCTTTAAAACAGCGACCGCATTTCTTAGTGCACTTCTTGCAATATTCTCTTCCACAATGATTACATGGTTTAAAACCGCAGAGTTTGCAAGATCCGAAAAGGCAACTCTTGCAGGGCAAACTGCAAGATTTACAAATAACGTGACCAGATGAACAGATAGTTAGAGAGGAAAGAGAATTTGTACAACTTTCACATTCTACTGTCGAAAGTTCATTTTCTTTTGAATTATATCTGAAATTTAAAGGTTTACCTATGACTTCAGAATTTTTCAATAGCATTGTACAATTGTAAATTGGATAATACATGACGGTAGTATTGAGAAGTTTTGTATCCATGTTTAGACCGTGCTTTTGCATTTCGTCATGGAGAAGAAATTCTTTTTCTTTTGTAAGTTTTGACTTTTTATCTTCTTCTGTAATTTTTTGAAGAGATTCAATTATTTTCTTTACTCTGGCTGAAGCTTGAGAAGAAGTATCTGGAGAACGAGCAATTAATTTTTCTAGTTCTGCTTTTTGATTAATTAAATAATTAATTTGTTTATCTATTTCTTGTTCTTGCCTTTGATAGTGGGAAGTAATTCTCTGAATTTCTTTTGAGAGCTTGTCTTTTAGAGTTACGCTTATTTCTTGTATTTGAGGTTTGATAAGTTCTTTTAATCTTTCTCTAGCTGAAAGGTAATTATCTTTTATTCCTGCGATCTCAATATCTTCTTTTTTTCCCTCATCGAATTGGTAGCGTTTTTCATCAAACTCTATGGGCTTTCCATCTGCAAGGTAAATAGAAATCATCTTTTGGTCTTTTTCATTAAGATATTGGAAAGTGGTAAGAAAAGTGAAACGAATAATTACTTTGTACTCGTGTTTTTTCTCGAAAGAAAATATTTCACAATTATTAAATACTATTTTATGTTTTATTAATTCTTTAGGATCTAGTGCGTGAACCTTAAGCAAGGTCGTCTGTCCTTTTTTTTCTAGATAGAGTGCCATTGCCTTGAGAAGGAAACTTCCTTTTGCTATTAGTTCTGTTTCTGAATTTTCTTCTGAGCGATCGAAGACTAACTTATAGGGTGAGCGTTTTCCGAAAAAGTCTTCAAAATCCTTTGGAATTTTTTCAACAACTAAAATTTCTCCGTTCCAGACTGTTTTTGCCCCCAGATTCTTGAAAAAACTTGCTGTGAATTCTTTAAGCTCCGCCAATTCCTTCATTTTTACTTGGCACCTCCGTTGTAAGCTACTTTCGACTCTATTTCATTAATTCCTTCATTTTTGTCTAAGACCTGGGCTGTTGCTTCTTTAGCTTTGTGATATTCGTTAATACCTTTGCCGACTATTTCTGCAATCTTATCTACTTCCTGAGCGAATATGTCTAAATTGTCTTTTGAGTCAATGAACGCGTTCATAAGCATCTCTTCAATTTTGTGCATTCCTCCTGAACCTCGTTCATCTAGACCTAGATTAAATAAAATAATTGGTAGTTCTCCTATCACTAGACCTATGCAACACATCTTATTAATAATTAAATCTACTACATGTTCTTCTATAGTTCTTTTGGTTGCAAGACTATAAATTTGCATATCGCTTTTTTGTCCTATTCGATCTAAACGACCAATGCGTTGCTCTACTGCCATTGGATTCCAGGGCAAATCATAATTAATTAAAATGTGGCAAAATTGAAAATTCAAGCCCTCTGAACCTGTCTCTGTGCTGATCATTATTTGTGCGTCTTCTCTAAATTGCTTAACAATTGCAGATTTTTCTTCTCTTTCTAAGCCCCCAAGATAGTGCACTGTTTTAACTCCAAATTTCTCAATTTTTTCTGAAATATAACGAAGAGTTGTGGGGTGCTTTGTGTAAATTAGGACTTTTGCGTCTTTTTCTTCTTTAAGAATATTGCCTACAAGTTCTGTCAATTTTTCTATCTTTGAGTCTTTTTTGATATTTTTATAATCTGATAGAATTTTTTGAGCAATCTCCCTAGTTGTAGAATGATATTTTTTATCATCAACTATTTTTTGAAGAGATTCCATAGCCGACCGAGATGAGCTCGTTATCTTGGGAAGAATCGCAAAAATTACAAGTCGCCCGTTAATTTCTGCTCCATTTGCTGAAAAGTATTTTGTCTTGAGTAAATCACAAATTGATTCGTAAATTCTAAGTTCTTCTGGAGACAAATCAACTGCTATAATTTTTGGAATTCTTTTCTTGTAATCTACTTTTGTTTGGTCACGCCTTCTTCTAACCATTACTTCGTCTAGTCTCCTTTTTAGATCGTTTGGATTAAGTGGATGACGTTTATTACCTCTATGAAGAAATTGTTTTTTAAATTCCTGAATTGTTCCTAAATGCCCTCTTTTAAGTAAATTGAGAAGATTGTAGAGTTCATATAGGTCATTTTGAAAAGGTGTTGCTGTAAGAATAAGAAATCTTTTCTTTTTTAGTTTGTCTACAAATTCCCATCTAACTGTTTTTTTGTCTTTTAGTTTATGTGCCTCATCTACTATAAGTAAATCCCAAGATATGGTGTGCGCCCTATCATGTTTGAAAATCTGAGAGTCTTTATACTGAGTCTTTACTCTATCAAGAGAGGCAATTACAAATGGGGCAGTCCCCCAATCTTCCTCTTTTTCTATAATCTTAAAATTTAGACTAAATTTCTCTCTTAATTCTGCAACCCATTGATCTACCAGCGAAGGCGGTGTAAGAATAAGGCAAGTCTTTACTAGACCTCTTTCGATACATTCACGCAATGCAATCCCTGCCGTAATTGTTTTTCCAAGGCCTACTTCGTCTGCAAGAAGTCCTGAACCATTTAAGTCTCTAAGAATTTTTAGTGCGCCTTCACGCTGATGAGGCAAATCATATTCCAGGTGTTTTTTTATAGATTCATAAGAAAGTAATTCTTTAATTTCATTATCCTGTGAAACTTCTTCAGCCTCAATCTTAAGTTCCATAATTGCCTTTGAGTCGAACTGCTTTTTCTCTATTTTATCAAAGAATTCATCCCCTTCATCTGAGAATGATTCGCGAATAATGATGTCAAGAACATTCGAATCCTGTTCTTTAGCACCTGGAGTATTTTGTTTATTTTCTGCTAAACTAAGTTTATTATCTTGTTCGTACAGAATTCTCTGAGTTTCTGGTTCCATTTTCCTCTCTTATTAAAATTGAATTTAATTTGAGTATTTAATGATATAGATAATTCGGTTGATGTGTTTTTTTGATGGTTGGTTAAACTATATAAGCCATCAAATCTTATTCGAAAAGCTATGAAAATAAAAAAAGAGAATGGAGATAAAATCTCATTTAATTTGTCACCATCTAGTTTGAATCTGTACCATCAAAGTCCACTTTTGTTTTATCTTACTCATATTGCCAAAGTTCCTGACGATACGCCAGTCCCTATTTGTTACGGTCTGTCTGGAAATATTGTTCATGAATGCCTTGAAAAATATGCGAAGAAGCATTTTGACAGAGATGGTGCGTGCATACATTTTGCAGAGAAATGGGAAAAACAAAACCTTCATTTTCATAAAGACTTGAAAGGTCAATCGCTCAATCAAACTGAATATCTTATGGCTATGCTCAAAGGTATGCATATAATAGATCAACATGATCAACATATTTGTGAAGAAAATATAAATTTCCCATTTGTAGAAAATGAATATATGAAAATAGGTATAAAGGGCATCATTGACCTTCAAGCAATAAAAAAAGAAAGCAATCAATTTGTAATTATAGATTATAAAACAAACAATAGCGTTGATCGTGGGATTAAATTTGAACGCCAAGCCATTTTCTATAATTTATTAATTCATAAAAAGAAGAATATACTTCCTTCAAAAACAAGTTTTCATTATCTTAAACTAGGATTATCTAAAGATTATATATTTGATACCGAAGATTTAGAGGCTTTTAAAGAAGAACTTGAAGCATTGGCACAGGAGATATTATCTTTTGGAACGGACATAAGTAAATATCCTGCAGGAGAAATTGAAGATATATTTAATAGCAAAAAGAAAGCATGTTTAAGAGAGATAGAAAGAAGAAATTCTTTGGTTTACTGATTACCTTGAGCCGCAGCCACATCCGCCACCAGCTCCACACATCGAGCCGGAAGCTACGGTGGTCTGAACATAACTCGATTTAGAGCCATCTACTTCTAAAACACTAAGAGTTCCTTTATACATATTCATTGAACAGGCAAGATAGAAAGTCCCTGCTTTGTTAGGTGTGAATTCTATTGTATTTGAAGCAGAGTTAAATGTTTTAGTTATGCCTAATTCTGAGCTTATGACGCTTTTAGAACATCCAGGCATTCTAGAGATGTCTGCCTCTAATCTTACTGGAATACCCTTCTTAACGGTTGAAGGTTCTAAGATATATTTTGACCCTTCTACATGCATTTTGACAATTTGCACTTCATCAGTATTTGCTGTAACTCCACTTATTATTGCTCCACTAACGTTTCCTGTACCTCCTACGAGAAAGAATCCTGCTACTAGTAAAATGATTAAACTCATGCCCATCCAGATTACATTTTTATTTATTTTCATAGTATTAAATCTTGCTTCTTCTGAGCATATTCGCATTCATGACAACGGTTATAGAAGAGAGTGCCATGGCTATTTCGGCTACTACTGGATGAAGAACTCCACCAACTGCTAGAGGAATAGCTATGACGTTATAAGCGAATGCCCAGAAAAGATTTTGTTTTATCTTTTTGAAAGTTGCTTTTGATAAATTAATTGCTTGTACGACTCCTATGAGGGAACTGTTTGCTAATACTATATCTCCTGCTTCAATTGCTATGTCTGTTCCACTACCCATTGCAATGCTTACATTGGCTTGCTTTAATGCTGGAGCGTCATTTATTCCGTCTCCGATGAATGCAACCATTCCTTGCTTTTGAAGCTCTTCAACATTTTTTGCTTTATCTTCTGGAAGAACGTTTGCGATTACCTTCTTTATACCTACATGCTTTGCAATTGCCTGGGCAGTTCTTTCATTATCTCCCGTAATCATCACAGTAAGATATCCTTTCTCATGTAATCTTCTTATTGCTTCGATTGAGTCTTCTTTAAGAGCATCTGCGACTGCAATTGCTCCAAGGGCTTTTTTATTTTTGGCTATAATCATAGTTGTTTTGCCTTCGCTTTCAAAAGTCTCTATGTTGTCTGTTATTCTTCCTAGTGTAACTCCAATTTCAGTCATGAGTGTTCTATTTCCTATATAGAAAGTATCTCCTGCAATTTTTCCTTCTACACCTCTCCCTCTAAGAATTTTGAATCCTTTTACTGATTTATAAGATTTAACATCTGCTTTCTGAACAATCGCTTTTGCTATTGAATGTTCAGATAGTCTTTCTAGGGATGCAGCAATGTGCAAAAGCTCTCTTTCTGAGATACTTGAAATTGTTTTAATGTCAGTTACTTCAGGTTTTCCTTTAGTGATTGTACCCGTTTTATCGAATACAATCGTTTTTACTTCTTTCATTGTTTGAATCGCTTCGCCCTTTCTTATCAAAATTCCTCTCTTTGCACCCATACCTGAACTTACCATTAAGGCTGTTGGAGTGGCTAATCCTAATGCGCAGGGGCAAGCAATTACAAGAACTGAGACTGCAACTCCTAATGCTCTACTAAGATCTCCTGAAAGAAACCACCAATTTAGGAATGTAATTACTGCAAGAGCTAAAATAACTGGGACGAATACTGAAGTAATTTTATCTGCTAATTTTTGAATTGGAACTTTAGAGCCTTGAGCTTCTTCAACTAATTCTATAATGTGTGCGAGGAACGTTTCCTTTCCTACTTTTGTGACCTTGACAAAAAGAACTCCGTCTTGATTTATTGTTGCTCCAATAATATTACTGCCTTTTGTTTTGTCTGTTGGAAGACTTTCTCCTGTGACCATAGATTCATCAACTGAACTTTCTCCTTTTACAACTATTCCGTCTGTAGGAATTTTTTCCCCCGGTTTTATGAGCATTATATCTCCGACTTTCAATTCTTCACTTGGAATTTCAATTTCTTTGTTATTTCTTATGACTCTTGCTTTTTTTGCTCCGAGTTCTAGAAGTTTTCTAATTTCTTGAGTTGCTTTTCCACGGGCTTGGGCTTCGACATATTTTCCTGTTGTGAAAAATGCCATAATCATTGCGGCGACTCCAGAATAATCTTGCACAATTCCTGTCCAGGAAAATAATCCAGTAACGTAAGCGACAATTGTTCCTAAAGCAATTAGAGAGTCCATGTTTGCGTAGGTTGTAATCAATCCGCGCACTCCGCTTCGTATTGTTCCCCAGCCAAAAATAAAAATTACAGGAAATGCTAGGACTAATATTGTAATTAAAGAATAAGGGTATTCTATTATCATGAATCCGAATAATCTTTCGGAAAGCATGATTACTGCAATTGGAATTGTTAAAAGCCAGGACAAAAGAAGTTTATTTCGCCAATCTTTTATCTCTGCATCTTCTGGTGGATTTTCGTGATTGTGTTTCATTATTCTACCTTCACTACCTTATATCCCACTTTAGAAACTGCTTTTTTCAAATCTTCTTCTGAAACAGAGTCTTCTGCTTCGACTGTTCCCTTTTTTAGCATGATGCTAACAGAAACCGTTTTCACTCCTGGAACATTTTTCAGACTTCTTTCAACATTTGAAGCGCATGAAGCGCAGTGCATTCCATCAAGAGTCAATTTAATTTTTTTCATTTATTTTCTCCTCCTTTTGTCAAGAACCTTCTGGCTAAAGTTCTCAGTGCTTTTAGGTTCTTGAGCACCTCGAGAATCGAAGATTCTCTCAGCATTATCAGTGAGCTGTTTTACCAGCCATAAGATAAATAAGACTAAAACCAGCATTACTAAAATCATCATAATTATTCCGAAAATTCCACCATAACCTGACATCATTCCGTATCCAGTATAACTTCCATTCCCGTACCCGCATCCAAATAATCCTCCAGAATTTTTATTCATCATGGTGAATCCTCCAACTGCGACGAGTAATATGACTAATACTATAATCATTGCTGTTTCTTTGTTTTTCATTTTATGTTACTATTAAAGTTCCAGTCCCCATACCCATACTGCAGGCGAAGGTGTGGGTTCCTGGTTTAGCTATAGTGAATTCTACTGTATCTTGAGGAGTTTTGAGAAACTTACTAACTCCTATTGAACGAATCGTGAAATCTCTTAAGCAACCTGAGACAGAAGAATCAAGACTTAGACTAACTGGCTGACCGGATTTTATTGAAATAGTATTCGGATAGTAATTGTAATTTTTTACTCCGATAACTACTTTTTGCATTTCTAGAGTTGCAGTAGCTGTAGTAGTTTCACTTGTTTGTCTTAAATCTTTAGTTGAAGTATTTTTTAATAAAAACATTCCTGCAATTAATAAAATAATTAAAATTCCTATAATATACATTGTTGAAGTGTGAATTTTCATTGGAATAACATGCTCCTTGGTCCGAAAACCATTAACCATATTGTTGCGACTGTTAAGAGAAAACTCCAAACTATAGTGAATGTGTGGTCTTCCCTGTGTCTTTGTTCTGTAGAACGTGTTTCTTTGTATATGAGCATACTCAATCCAATCAAGATACTTGCAGAAACTATCAAGACTATGACTCCTGCTGCCCTAATATTATCATTTAACATCATAATTGCAGTCATTGCCCCCATTAGTCCACCCATAAATCCAGACATTATTCCCTCCATTACTCCCATTATTCCGCAGCATTTTCCATTCCATGTCCCAAATAATATTCCTATGGTCATACCAAATACACTTCCCCAAAACATTCCATTTGTTGCTCCAACTAAAAACCCTGGAAGAAATCCAGAGATCATTCCTATTGTCATTCCAATCATCATTCCAGACATACAGGGAAATTCCCTATGCATCCTTACTTGTCTAATCGGAAGAAGTATAATTGCATAACTAATTATTGCTAAGAAAATATAGAACCCATAATTGGAGATGAAGCCAGGCAAATACTTTAATTTAAGATAGTAGAGTAAACCTAGAGTAATAAATGAAGTAACTAAAGAAACAAATAATGTTTTTGTGAGTTCTCCTTCGATACGTTCTTCCTTGGTTTCTGTTTGAATCATGTTTATCTTAGAATAATGTAGTATTAAAAAGCTTTTGTGAAACTAGTTTCACTGGCAGTTTCACAATATTTAAAAGGTATTAAAACGCACTTTAAATATGGAAAACAAACATGTAGGTTACTTATTATTGGGAATTTCAATATTAATGATAGTAATTATTTTTCTTTTTGATTCTACTCTAAAAGCTTTTGTAGCAGATAGTTGTACCTTGGCTCATGGTGGCGCAAACATCTGCCCTATGAATAAAACTATCAAAGATCAGACAACACTCTCACTAGTTATTGTAGGAATAATTATTCTTTTTGCATTAGTGCTTATATTTGCTCGTCAAAAAGAAAAAATTGTAATTAAAAAAATCAAGGAGAAAAAAGAGTCTAAAATCGTAGACCTCACTGGATTTACATCTGAAGAAAAGCGAGTATATAATCTGGTTAAGGAACAAGGAGCAATATTTCAGGGAGATTTAATAGAAAAAACTGGATTTGGAAAAGCTAAAATGACTAGAATAGTTGATAGACTTGAAGGTAAAAGTTTAGTTGAAAGAAAGCGAAGAGGAATGACTAATGTTGTTGTCATGGTTGAATAGATCGCGCAGAGTTATCAACGCTTCAAAATAGTTCACAATAAATATAAGAACAATGCTTTTGTTATAATATAATATGGCTAGAAAAATAGTTTCTAAAGGAGCAGTTCACAAATTGCCAATGGATTTGAGAAAGGCAATTTTCTCAGTTCAAAATTTACTAAATGTCTGGGAAGATATTACTCCTCTTGCGCGTAATGAGTGGATTTGCTGGGTTATGTCTGCTAAAAAAATAGAAACCCGCAATCATCGTATTCAAAGGGTTTGTGAGGATCTTATGAATGGAAAACGCAGGCCGTGTTGTTGGGCGGGGTGTATTCATCGGTGAATTAGCCAGAAAGGTAATACGGGCCGTTAATTATCCTTAAAGTATAAATCTTTGTTATATGGGCTAGAGAAATTTAATGTAGACAATTTTATAGAAACATTTAAATATGTAGTCACCCATTTAACTCTATGTATATTGAAAAAAGAAATGTTAAGGGAAAGATAAAATATTATCTCGCACATTCCTTTAGAGAAGGAGATAAAATAAATAAGATTAGAAAATTAATCGGGATTGATTTAACAAAAGAAGTTTTAGAAGAAAGAAAAGTTAAACTTGAAAAGTTAATTATTGAAGAAATTGAAAAATATAAAGTAATAAGAGATCCAATACAGACTGAATTAACAAAAGAAGAGATAGAATTCGTTGAAAGACTTGAGAAAGAAGCAAATTTAAGAGTAATTCATCTTTCAGAAAAAGATTGGGCAACATTTTCCAAGCTATTTACTTATAATACTAACGCTATTGAAGGTTCACAGTTAAACAATAAAGAAGTTAAGGATATTCTTAATAATAATATTTGGCCAAAGGAAAAGACAAAAGAAGATGTTGCAGAGGCCTATGGTGTAAACGACGCTATTAAACTTATAAGACAAACCAAATATCATTTATCTCTAAGTCTAATTAAAGAGATTCATAAAATTGTTTTTAAAAATTCAAAGGTGTTTGCCGGAGAATTTAGAAAACCTGGAGAAGAAGTCGTCGTTATGGGGATAAATGGAGTCGTTCATGAAGGAGCCCCTCAATCTAGAGTTATTTCTCTTTTGAATGAATTAATAAAGTGGTATGAAAACAATAGCCATAAATATCCTGCTTTAATTTTAGCGGCAGTTGTCCACAATCAATTTGAAAATATTCATCCCTTTAGAGATGGAAATGGAAGAGTTGGAAGAATATTGCTTAATAATATCCTGATAAAAAATGGTCTTCCTCCCGTTAATATTGAATTAAAACAGAGATTAGAGTACTATCAAACCTTGCAGAAATACGAGAAGAATAAAAATATCAAGCCAACGATAGAATTTTTGATAAAAGAGTATAAATTGACTAAGAAAGAGTTGAGATAGTCAATTGTAGACATAAATGTAGACATGGAATAAAATGTAGACATTTTATTACTCGGTTATTTGTATAAGAAAGGTAATACTCCCTGACCGAATCTGAGATTTTTCCATCTCCTGACTTATCAAGTGCTGCAAATCCAGAAACTCGAGTACCATGTTCATTTAATTTGATGTCTACTGAAGACAAAGCAGTTCTATCTTCAAGTCGATCTATTGCTATTTGGCCCACTATCTGATCTCGACAATTTAATAATAAGGTTGAGAGAAATAAAACATATCCTGAAGCAATTGGAATAAACTCCAGACATTTACTAAATGAATTAACTTCTTCCATTTTTATATTTCTCCACGATTGGTCCTATTTCCATATCTATTAACTAAATCTGATTGAATATATGGATTTTCACAATTTAAAATATTAAAAATGAAATATATATAGATATATTGAAAATATTAATAATATTTAAGAAATGGAACTTCTAGATATAATTATGCCACAAATAACTCCTGCTAGAGGTTGTATTGGTTGTATGGGACTAGTAACTATAGTCTCGGGTTTTGCAGTAGGAGTCTCAAGAGGATTGTCCCAAAAAAGCGGTTTAGAAATTAATGATGATATTGTTCATCAAGTATTTCTTTATGGCCCATCGGTTGCTAGTGTAATATTATCTTTATTTTCTACAATGGATTATGCGCAAGATTCTAGAGCCATGGATGAAATATCTTCGGCTGCTCCGCCAGGTATGAGTAGAGAACAATCTGAAGGGTTCTATCTGGGCTGTGCTGTTCCTTTGTCTCCATTTATTGGTGGCGGAATAGTTGGCGCATTTACATATGCAGGTTATATTGTTGGTAAGAATGTCCTATAAAACTATTTCAGATTTAGAGATTTTATTGATTAGAAGTTATAGGAAATTTAGCCACCCGGTTTATCATTCACTCGGTAAGATAAATTGCAATCTTTTTAAATGCAGATTTAATCCTTCCTGTTCGTATTATGCTGAAGAAGCAATAACCAAATATGGTCCAATTATAGGGACAATAAAGGGGCTACAAAGAATTATTAGATGCCGTCCAGGCCTCGGTCCAATTGATGACCTGTTAAAATAGAGAAGTTCTTAGTCTAACTTCTCAGTTTTTCAAAACTATATTTTACGTCAATTTCTTTGAAATAATTTTCAACGATGATTACAACCAGCGAAACAACATACTCTTCTTTTTCCAGATGCAAGCATGTTGCAAGCTTTCTTGATTCTGATAATCCTAGTCTGGGATTTCTTTGAGGAGATAATCCAGCAAATCCAATCGCTACGCGCGACTTGTGTAATGCTTTTCCATGTTGCTCGCGCCAATGTGGCAGAAGTAAGGGCTTTTCGTAAATCTACAGGTATTCTATGCATATCTTTTCCAACAATCTTAGTATTCACTCTGCTCTTTGCCATAGCATCAATAGAAAAAGAATAGTTAAAGACTTTTCTAAATTCAAAATTGAAACATAAAAAAATAGAACGCCAGTACCAAGTTCTTATTTTTGCATATTTT
Source organism: Candidatus Pacearchaeota archaeon (assembly GCA_964202455.1). Taxonomy (GTDB): domain Archaea; phylum Nanobdellota; class Nanobdellia; order Pacearchaeales; family GW2011-AR1; genus VGKP01. Next base: position 104,279 of record CAXNIJ010000004.1, read on the forward strand.
TAGGTTCAACGCAATAATAAGTTAATAATGCAACTAAGTCTACTACATCAATCATATTGTGATTAATGATGCGAGCAAGATCTTCTTCCAGTGGTTCTCCATCCAAATAACTTTGGTAAATCATCGGAATTTTTCTTCCAGAAATATCTCCTTCCCGATATTCATTAAAAAGACGCTTTGTAATAGTTTGGAGTCTCTTAATTTCTCTTAATTTTATTGGAGTTTCAAGTTTAGATTTTTTCTGATTCAATTTCATCATTGAACTAATTAAAGGATAGAGATCGTAATGATTTCCTTGAATAATTTCTTCTACCCTAGAGGGGAGGCCATTAATAATTCCTTTTGCACGGAATTGATTATTAATTCTTGGAAGATCATATGAATTCCCATTATATGTAAAAAGTGATGTTCCTGATTCTAATTGATCTTTAAAATATTCTAGAACTCCCAAGTTTTCACTTGGATCTCTGGCGAATGCGCAACTTACCCTAATTGATTTTCCAAGATGCGCTAGTGCAATACTAATAATTGGATCTGATGCGAAAGGTCCAGCACTTTCAATATCGCAGAAGAGCATATTTTTTTTAAGCATGTGTCCTAGAGATGGAAGATGTTCCTTTAAAGTATAGTGAGTTAATTTTTGATAGTTATTTTGGACATATTCTCTTGTTTCTCCGCAATTCAATTCTTCTATGGCACTTTCTACTAATAGGTAAGAAGAATTTCTTGTATGAATTATTCTTCCACCCACTAGAGTTGTAAGATTAGTCATAACGTACCATCCCCTGAATTATTAAACCCTTGATAACTTGATTACTCCATCTCCACTCTTCTCTATTTCCTGAATGAATAAATATGCGCATAGTCTGTTCGTGTGAGATTTTTTTATGAAGATGTAGAAGGTAAGAAAGGTTATGTATTCTAGGTAAAATTTCAGAAATTTCTGAAGAATATGTTTTTTTCATACGTGAAACTGTTTCTCCAAGAATTTCATGAAATTCTTTGTAAGGAAAAATATTAATTCCATTACTTTTAAAAGAAGTAATAAACTTATCGTAGAACCTAGGTTCTTCGTGAAAGACTATTACTCCTTTAGTCATTTTACTACCAGATGGTTCCCAAATACTTTTTCCTAACGCATATTTTGCTTCTATATCTGTTGCAGATTTATTTTTTAGAGAGATAGCTCCTGTTTTTGAATCTATTCCTATGTCGCCTATGCGCAAATCCGCGTATCCTAATTTTCTTTTTCTCCCTTTATCTGAAGGAATATAAGAAAATGTACATTCATTTCTTTCTAACTTTGGCGCCCCATGAGCATAGTTTTTGATATTTACATTGACTAAGGGCGCCCATACAAAAAGAAGTTTTGTAAGGTTCTCAGCTATGTAAGCACATGCATGACGACCTTCCGAAATTAGCGAAATTTCTGATTTTCCCAAATTTGTAATTTGAGATACCTCATCTAAATATTTACATCTATCATGACTTGCAAGACACGTAACTTGTCTAGATAATCTGCGCTCAGAATATTCTTCTGAGCGTGATAAATCCTCTTGAGAAATAGATCTTCTTTCTGCAATAATTTTGAGAAGTTTTGATGTTACTCTTTCTCTATCAGTAGTTGAATATTCTACTTTATTTCTAAGGGTGGAATAAAATCCGGGATATTCTGGAAAAGCCTTTGCAAGAAGTTTTTCAAAACCTTTAGAATCTTCTGTACGCCTGACTTTAAGATATGTTTTTCTGAAATCTTTGAGAGTATATGGTGATTTTGGCTCTTCGTTATCTATTGTATATGCCCTTACTACCTCTATTGGCCAGAAATTTCCAACTGTAACAAAATTTCTTGATGATTTATTTAATTTTGATGAAATATTTAATGCTTTTCTGCCCAAGTCAATTTTTCTTTTACCAAATTCAATAATTCCTCTAAGCCCTAGCCAAGTATTAAAACTTGAAAGACTTACTGATAATTTTTTATTTTGAAGTTCTGTGTTAAGTTCAAGAAGACGTTCATCTGGAGGCAAATTAATTCCTTTTTTTAAAAATTCTTTTCCCCAAACACGATAGCCATTTTCTGTTTTTGCATATTCGTATTCTCCAATTTTTATGCGATTGTTAATTTTTCTCATGATTATGAATTTTTATGATTTAAGATCTTCGACCTTTTTTGATAAACTTTTAATGGATAACTCTCCAGAAAGAAATTTTTGTTTAAGAACCCTTTCCGCTTCGAGAGAAAGTAAATGTCCTAAAATTTCTTCAATTTCTGAAATTGATCCTGAATTATTTGGAAAGCTCGAAACAGATAATTCTTGAGAATCTCTCCTTATAAGCGATGCAAGTACTTCTTCATTAAGCGAAAGATTTTTTGTTACTGCATAATCTTTCACATCTGAAATTAAATTAGTTAAAACATTTACTCCTAAGAGTGGAGTATCTAGACCATCGACTTGAATTTTCCAATCTTTTTCTTGTGCATATCCAATTAAGGCTTTTGATTCTAGAAGAGAGAAAACGCCATTATTCAATATACTTTCATACATTTTGAATATGTCTCTAGGGGCACCTGCATTAAACATAATTTGCCAAAATCTTCTTTCCCAACCATTGCCTCCTCTAGTGGTAAAATAAGAAGAAGAATTTGTAGTGCTATCTTTTTCTGAAGCGTCTACAAAGAATGAACTTATAGACTCTTTAGATATACCTATTCTTTGGGCTATTGCCTCGATGTAGAATGCCCTTTTTTCTAGAGGAACTCTATTGATAACTGGCTTAAATGAATCTAAAACTCTTTTCTTGTCTTCTACCTTATTTAGAATATCTCCCTTAGAAAAAAGATTAATGAGAAAATCGGTACCTTCGAAAGTACAAAATTCTGCCCAATTTAAGAAATAATCTTTAGAACTAGCCTCTCGCATCACATCATCTGGATCTTTGCCTTCTGGAAGAATGCAAACTTTTAACCCGTACTGAAGATTAAGTGAAACAATTCTTTCTGCTGCTTGTTGTCCTGCAGAATCTCCATCTGTGCAAAGAACTAAATCTCCTTGACGAAAACGTTTTCTAATTGTTGCTATATGTTCTTCAGTGATTGAAGTTCCACATGATGCTACCATGTATTCCAAACCATTTTGAGAACCACGTAGGACACTTGTGGGTCCTTCGACAAGAAAAATCTTTCCGCTATCTTTTCCTGCTTTAAGCGCGCTCTCTAGATTATACCAAAATTTACTCTTATTATAAATCGGGGTAGTTGGAGTATTGAGATATTTTGGAATTCCTTCTCCTGAAGAACCGATACATCGCGCCGTGAAACCGACTACTCCTTTATAATCATATAATGGAAAAGTAATTCTATCATGAAAAAAATCGTGTATGGATTCGGGATTTTCCTTTTTTCTAATAATGCCTGCCGTGAGTAAATTTTGAGTGGGTATTCCCTGCTCTTGATGGAGTTCTCTAAATGCAAAATACCAGTCTTTGGGTGCATATCCTAGTCTAAATATTTTAATTGTTTCATCAGAAAATTTTCTACTATGAAGATAATCTAATGCTTTTTTACCTATTTGACTTTGTAAAGCAGATTCGTAGAGCTTGGAAGCTAAATCATTTGCATTATATAGTGCAGAACTCTCTACCTCCCACTCCATACTTTTCTCTTTTCTTTTACCTTTAAAACATTATAGGTAATTTGAAAGATATATGTGTGTAAAAAAGAACGCCTGGACCAAAGCCGAGATTATCATTAAATATTTTTTACGATTGTTGAAAACTTAAATAATTGAGAACTGACATCTATACAATATCAAAAAAACGATTCGCTACCTCAACTTAAACTTCTAGGACTTTCGTCCTAGGTATAATAAATTTTAGAGAATCGAAAGCACGATGCGCTACCCCAACTTAAAAGTTGGGGTTTGAATAAGCGCTCGTGCTTTGGATGCTCAAGGAACCATCTCCAGCTTAAAAGCTGGAGTTTATTTCAAGTTCCTTGACATTACAAACTTATAACTTTTTTATTTTTTGCAGCTTCTGCGGCAGTTTGCTGATAAATTTTTATTCCTATTTCTTGTGATGTTTTTTGAATATCTTGTATTTTTATCCTGATCGCTTTGGTGTTATTATCTCTCACAAGAACTTTTAACTCCTCGATTTCATAATTAATGGTATTTATGATATTTTCATCTAACTTATCCCCATACATCACAATCATTTTTTCTGTTGCATGAATAAGTGCTTCTCCTTCATGCTTTGTTTCTATGTTTTCTCTCTTTCTTTGATCTTCTTCTTTATACTTTTCAGAGTCTTTAATCATCTTCTTTATCTCCATCTCTGAAAGAGAACCCCCTGTAACGGTTATTTTTTGTTCTATGCCTGTCCCAAGGTCTTTTGCAGACACTTTTACAATACCGTTGGTGTCAATATCAAATGAGACCTCGATCTGAGGGACGCTTCTTGGTGCTGGTAGAATGCCTTGCAAATCAAACATACCTAATGAGATATTATCGTCGGCCATTTCTCTTTCACCTTGCAAGACATGAATATTTACCGATTGTTGATTGTCCACAGTTGTTGTGAATATTTGACTCTTTTTAGTTGGAATGGTTGTATTTCTTTCAATTAATGATGCACGTAATCCCCCCAACACTTCAATCCCCAATGTAAGGGGAGTAATGTCAAGTAGTAAAATGTCTTTAATATCTCCACTTATAATCCCGCCCTGGATGGCAGCACCTAAAGAGACCGCTTCATCAGGATTAATTGATGTGTCAGGAACCAGACCGGTTATTTCTTGAACAAGACTTCGAACTTTAGGTATTCTTGTACTTCCACCAACTAAAATGACTTTGTCAATCTTAGCAAGCTTTGAATCCTTAAGTGCTTGCTTGGTAGGTCCTTTAAGTCTTTCAAATATGGGTTCGCAAATAGTTTCTAGAGTTGCTCTTGTTAGTGTAAGATCTAAGTGTTTTGGACCTGAAGAATCTATTAAAATATATGGGAGGGTGATTTTGGTCTCTTGAGAACTACTAAGTTCTATTTTTGCTATTTCTGATGCATTTCTAAGTACTTGCATGGCAACCAAGTCTGTTCTTAAATCGAGATTATTGACTTTCTGGAATTCTGAAGCCAAGTATTCTATTATTAAATCATCTATATCATCTCCACCTAAGTAATTATCTCCACTTGTTGATTTTACCTCAAATACTCCTCCACCTAGTTCTAGGATTGAAACATCGAAAGTTCCTCCTCCAAAATCAAATACTAAAATAGTTTGATCATCTTCTCGGTCTAGACCGTAAGCAAGTGCCGCGGCAGTAGGTTCATTGATAATTCTCTTTACATTAAGTCCGGCAATCATACCTGCATCTTTTGTAGCATTTCTTTGTGCGTCTCCAAAATAAGCAGGTACGGTTATTACAACATCTTTTATTTCTTGACCTAAATAAACTTCAGCATCTCTCTTTAGTTTTTGTAGAATCATAGCAGATATTTCTTCTGGAGAAAACTCTTTATCTCCAATCTTGACTTTATCTTTAGTGCCCATCTTTCTTTTAATGCTCCGGATAGTGCTTTTTGGATTTGCTACTGCTCCTCTTTTGGCTAACTCTCCAACCACTATCTCGTCTCCATTGATTGAAACTACGCTAGGCATAGTATTATTTCCCTCTGCATCTGGAATAATTCTAGGTTTTCCACCTTCTATTACACTAACAGCTGAAAATGTCGTGCCTAAATCAATTCCAATTATCTTACTCATTGTTTGTTTTCCTTTAGTACTGTAATCTTTACCTTTGCCGCCCTTATAAGCTTATTATTGAGCATATACCCCTTCTTTATCTCTTGTAGGATTGTCCCATAAGTATCTCCTTCTTCTTTGATTATTGACTCATGGAACTTTGGATTGAACTTTCCTGTTGCTACGATTGGCTTCAATCCTTGTTTTTCTAAAATCTTGTAAAATTGTGAATATACTAACTTTATACCTGGGTCTGCAGAATGCTTAAGAGAAAGGTCAAAATTGTCTAATACTTCTAATAATTGTAGTATTAGATTTGCATTTGAATTATTTGAAGACTCTCTCTTTTCTGCTTCTGTTCTCTTTCTGAAATTTTCAAATTCTGCCTGCAATCTCTGTAATTGTTCAATATATTCTTGTTCGGTGACTTTTTTTACTTCTCCCATATTATAGTTTTTAGAAGATGCCTTATAAATGATTGTATTTTATACTCTAAATTCAAGTTAATGGACTTATTAGCAAAGTTTGATAATTATGGGGATTTATCAAGGCAATAGTGAAAAATATTTCAAAATTAATAAATGTGGGTGAATTTAGACTTAAGCTATATCCTCCGGACTTTTCTAAAGTTAGACAATTTTACGAAAAAACTCTCTGTTTCAACTTGACCTCGCCATTTGGCGAGTCAACTAAATATTGCTATTCTCAACTAAGTAAATTAGATTGAGAATAGATTTTTTCACTCAATACATTTTGACACTTGGTGAAATCTAGACTTAAAACTTCTAAAAACAAATCAATTTTAATAGA